>DATMFC010000386.1:0-15337 GCA_035556335.1 Planctomicrobium sp.
ACTGGTCGAAACGGCGCAGGTCTCTCGTCGCTGGGAGTTCGTGAAAGCAGCCGAACGTCTGGCAGATGACACCATTCGTCGCTTCATCGACTCGCAGGAAGGAGGATTCTTTTACACTCCGGAAGATCACGAACAGTTGATTACCCGGACGAAGGACACCCAGGATAACGCCACTCCCTCTGGAAATGGGATGCTGGCAACAGCTCTGTTCAAGCTGGGACGACTCACATCCCGCAACGACTTGGAAGAAGTGGCGATCAGGATTCTAAAATTCCTTTCGGGTCTGCTGACAGAACATCCCCGCGCCGCCGGTCAATCGATTCTGGCGCTGGACTCTTTATTGGGGCCGTTCCCGGAGATCGTCATTGCCGATGCGAACGACGGTGTTGCAGAAGAGTTCACCGATCTGGTCCGAAAGACATTTCTTCCCAACCGGTTACTGGTCGTTCAATCGGCCACAGAACCTGCCCCTTTTGAACTCTCCGCTCAGAAAGAGGGGCACACGCAATCGCTATTCTATTGCTGTGAACGGGGTCTCTGTCAGGCACCCGCCGACACCTCTCAACAGGTGACCCGAGTTCTTCAGGACCTGAGATAACGGGACTTCGCTCGGTTCTCGGATTGTAATGATCGCAGAAACATCAACACAAGCAAATACGTTGTTTCATTTTGAGCCAGAATAAAAATTTCCCAGTCACGCTTTTTTGCGTATTTTCTCAGATTTTGCTGTATTTTTACACACTTCACGATAGGTAGTATTGGTTGTTTGCGCCAATTCCTGATTATTTTTGCTTTATGACGATGAAATGTCTTTGTTCTGATGTCTATTAAGATACAACATCATCATCTGATGCAAGTTCGAGGCCGCGCTTGCTTTCGATGTCTTTTCTTGTAATCCATGGTCCTGCATCAGGGATTGCCATTTGCTGAACGGGGTCAATCATGCAATATCTTAAGATCTTCAAAACCGAGACGCTGGGAAATGTGGTCGTTGTCGCGCCGCAAGGAGAAGGAAGCTCATTTCGCTATCATGAACTCCACCTGGAAGCGAACGCAATTCGGGGAATGCTTGCCAAGTCTGATGTTCAATTGTTGGTGATTGATCTCCATGAGATGAGCTACTTCGGCTCTGAGTTTGTCGGGGCGATTGTTTCCATGCTCCGGGAAATGCGGGCCAGAGGAGGCAAGTCCTGCTTTTGTCGAGCGACACCACAGGTGCTGCAAATCCTGAAAAACATGAGCCTGTTCAAACTCTGGCCGCATTACGAGTCGCGGGAAGAAGCCATCGCCTCATTGGCGGCCCCCCCTATCCCTATGCCTCAGGTATCAAGAGTTTAGAAACGTCTTGTGCCTGGCGCCCGGTCGTTCTCTTCTCTCAAAACAGGCTGGACGACTGCCCGTTTGTTCACGTCTTGCTAGACTGTATGAGGTGTCTCATGAACGGTCTGGTTTTGAGTGAGCCGAATGGCTTCTGGTGTCGTCGATGCCCCGTAGTTTTGAAGAACTGACTCCGCAGAATTTTTCGTTTAACAGTCCACTTGGCTGGTGTCCTGCCTGTGAAGGTCTCGGAACGGAGTTGGGAACCGATCAGTCGGCGATCGTAGCGAATCCGAATCTGTCGTTACGGGAAGGGGCCATCTCAGCGTGGCCCCGCCCCGCCAGTTCTCCGATGTTCTCCGCGTTTCTGGAAGCGATCGGAAGTCAGTTCGACATCCCGCTCGATCTGCCGTGGTATCAGATCTCCGCACGACACCAGCGACTCATTCTTCAGGGAACGGGAGACCGCTGGATACCGGTGACGTTGCCAGGCGCTTCCCGTTCGATGTCGATTCAGTACAAAGGAATTTATCCCGCCATTGAAGAGGCTTCACGGGTGTCGTATCCCTATCGTGCCCGACTTCAGGACATGATGGGAGAGCGCCCCTGTTCGGTCTGTAATGGAGACCGCATCCGGGAAGATGCGGCTGCCGTTCGTCTGAACGACAAAACTCTCCCGGCACTGTGCGGATTGCCGTTGAATGAAGTTCTCGACTATCTGAAGTCTCTCAAGCTGGACAAAAACCAGAAGAAAGTGGCCGGGGATCTGCTGAACGAGGCGATTCACCGATTGTCGTTTCTCATTGACGTCGGGTTGCATTACCTGACATTGAATCGGGGAATGCCGACCCTTTCCGGGGGAGAATCACAACGCATCCGACTGGCCGGACAGATCGGTCGTGCTCTCACGGGAGTGTTGTACGTTCTCGATGAACCGACCATCGGTCTGCATCCGCGAGACAATGGACGGCTGGTTCAGGCACTGGAAAAACTGCGGGATCTCGGCAATACCGTCGTTCTGGTGGAACATGATCGAGAAGTTCTCGCTGCCGCCGACCGTCTCTACGATTTCGGCCCCGGCTCCGGTCGATTCGGGGGAAGTGTCATTGCCGAGGGGTCTCCCAAGGAACTGACAAAGCATCCCCACGGATCGTTGACGGCAGAGTATCTCTCTGGACAGAAATCGATTCCGATTCCACTGCGTCGACGGATGCAGTTGACTGATGAAGCGTCTGGTCCCGTCATCGACTTCCGGCAGATCAAAGAGGCGTACGGAGATGCTCCAGGCGGGGCATGGCTGGAGATGACAGGATGTCGACAGAACAACCTGCGTGATGTCGATCTTCGCATTCCTCTGGGAACACTCGTCTGTATCACCGGATTGTCAGGATCGGGGAAAAGTTCGCTCATTCAGGAAACACTGGCACGCGCGGTGGCACGTCATCTGCGTCGACAGGGGCCTGCACCGGGGCCGCATGATTCGTTGTCGGGAGTCGATCAGATCAGTCGAGTGATTGCTGTCGATCAGGCTCCTCTCGGGGCGACCCCTGCTTCCAATCCGGCAACCTATACCGGCGTTTTCGACCCGATTCGAGAACTCTTCAGTAAACTCCCGGAATCCAAAATCCGGGGATACAAACCGGGGCGATTCAGCTTCAATCGGGCCGGTGGTCGCTGTGAAGACTGCGAAGGACTGGGACAGAAGAAAATTGAAATGCACTTTCTCCCTGACGTCTGGGTGGAATGCGAAACCTGTCGGGGGATGCGGTACAACCTTGAAACGCTGTCGGTCAAATACAAAGGGCACTCCATTGCCGACGTGCTCAACATGTCGATTGGCCAGGCGTTGGAGGTCTTCGACAACATTCCCAAAATCCGGGCTCCGTTGGCGACTCTGGTCGCGATTGGTCTCGATTACCTGACGCTCGGTCAATCGGCAACAACATTGAGTGGTGGAGAAGCCCAACGGGTGAAACTGGCCGCAGAACTGGCCAAGCCGAACGCCGGTCGAACCCTCTATCTCCTCGACGAACCGACCACCGGTCTCCATTTCGATGACATTGCCAAACTGCTGAAAGTGCTGAACAGCCTAGTGGAACAGGGGAACACTGCTGTTGTCATCGAACACAATCTGGATGTGATCAAAACGGCTGACTGGGTGATTGATCTCGGTCCGGAAGCGGGGATTGGCGGCGGTTACATTGTCGCGATGGGAACGCCGGAAGATGTCGTGGCACAGGCGTTGTCCTATTCGTCCACAGCGTCAAAAGGAACAACGTCTCGAAAGAAATCGGCCTCTGTTTCTGTTCCGACAACCTCCACTGGTCAGCCGTTTCGAAGCTGGACGGGGGAACTGCTCGCCCCGGTTCTGGAACAGGATGAACGGCAGGAAGTGGACCTGTTCGATGTGGCCGAAGCAGCGAAGAAGAAAAAGGGAGACCTTGATATCGCCGCGGTCGGACGCCAGACCGCCGCTCCATGGCAGACCGACGGCCGGGCGTGGCACACGAGCCTGCGTCCAGCGCGAAATGGCAAATCCTGCCGCTGGGAAGGAGAGGCTCTGGCATTCGTTATTGATCAACTGGAAGAGTTCGATGGCTTGAAACCGGCCAACTGGAATGATCAGGCGAGTGTCGAAGTCACTGCGAAGAAGAAAACTGGCACCGGCTGGTTTCTGCATGCGCTCACCGGGGACGAATGGCTGCTCCATTTTTATTTCCGGGTTCCTAAAGGAACCTTCGATGAGGAAGAGCTACAACGAAAAATTCGCCTGAAGTCGGTCAATGATCTGGATGAACTCCCCATCTACAACCGGAGCGATCGGGTTCGCATCAACAAACAAAAAGGGGCCTTTCAGGAAGTGGTCATCGATGCCCACTGGCTCGAAGAAATCAACACGCCGGAATTCAAGCAGTTTCTGAAACAGGCAGTCAATGCCTATTTAGGGAAAGTGGAACAGACCGGACAGTCGCTGGAAAACCTCTCTCCGTGGAAGGTTCTCGGCAAGAAGTGGCATCTTTCGCGGAAAGGGTTCCCCTCCAGCAAACGGGTTGCCTGGTCTGCAGACGTTCTTGAAGAACTCTTCACACTGCTGGAGGGCTTCGAGAAGATCCAGCCAGACTGGGCGAACAAGACCACGGTTCCGTATCGGGTGAACGGTGATAAAGGGGCCATTGTCGAACTGGTCACCAAACGTCGGGAATCGGTTGCTTTGAATCTGCATTCCAAAACGGGGACGCATGCGCTGGGAGAAATCGCTCAACTCGGAAACCACCGGGAGATTGCCCCGTATCGGAATGGACAGGACCGCATTCAGATCGAACTGACCGCTGTCGAACAGGTGCGGGACAAGGCATTGAAACGGTTTCTTACGACATTTCTTGCCGGTCTCTGATTCATTGACGTTCACCTGGTAGACAGAACCCTGATACCGCTCCCCACAAATCAGGGAACAGGTGGCCTTGTGACCTTTGTCTCATCCCCTTGCAATTCTACTGGTACCCCGCTTTTCAAGGCTGATCAGGAGAAGAGAAGAAACCACGAATGAAACGAATCTCACGAATTTTTTGACCACTGTCCATCAGAAATTCATTCGTAAGATTCGTTCGATTCGTGGTTCTTGAATTCATGAAAACACTTCGGGATGACTTCCTCAGAAGAGTTGTTCCCCAACTTCGATGGGGAACGGTCGTGATGAGCAGAACAGAGTAAGTTGGGCACGAACTGAAAAGCTCCTCCAAGTGAACTTCTCAAAGGTTGTTGCTCATTGAGGAATGATCAGCAGTTTGTGCGCGTTCACTGGCGTTTGCGATCGTCCGAACGCCGTTGTCGGCAAGTTCTGCAGAGCGGATCGTCGAACTCACACAAAACCGTCGAGGCAACTGGACAGATTCGGCGTTCCTCGGATATTTCTCCCTCTCCGTTCAACGCACCTGTGACCGCCACGACCAACCAGTCAGGGAACATCACAGTGCCGAATGCACTCACCATCGGCAGAATATGCCGTACCCCGGTCTCCTTTGGACACACAAATATGTGAATCTGTATCACCTGCAACAACTTTTTCATTCCAACTGAATAACTTTTTGCGCCAAGCCGATAAAAGGATGAAGGAATCGTCTCGTCATGAGCGGGTTGGGTGACCTATCCAATCTGATCTGATTCCGGCTTGGCGGCGATGCTGCCATGACGTCACGGAGGAGTCTGTATGACCATGAGGGTCAAAATTGATATCCAGGCCGTCTGGGTCGAATTCAAAAAAGACCAGACGAACCAGGAACTACGAAATCGCCTGATTGAAAACTATTTCCCACTCGTCCGCTTCAATGCAGAACGAGTCTGGGCGAAGCTGCCGGATGGTGTCGATCTCAACGATCTGATTTCCGCCGGAGTCTTCGGACTGATGGACGCCATCGAAGCCTTCGATATGGAGCGCGGCGTCAAGTTCGAAACCTACTGCGTTCCCCGAATTCGTGGAGCGATGCTGGACGAGCTGCGCACGATGGACTGGGTCCCTCGTCTGGTTCGCAGCAAAGCCAGTAAGCTGGAAGCGGCCCGTAAAGAGTTGGAAGCAACTCACGGCCGTCCCCCTACCGATGTGGAACTGGCCCACAAGATGGAACTGTCACTCGATGACTTCGATAAACTGAAGTCAGAAGCGAGTGCGGTCAGTCTCGTCAGCCTGAATAAAAAATGGTACGAGACCGACAGCTACAAAGACGTCCGCGAAATCGATGTGGTCGAAGACCTTAAAGGAGAAGACCCGACTCTGGGAATCCAGAAACGGGACGTGATGAAACTCGTCACGAAAGGTCTCAACCGGAACGAACGGCTCATCATCATTCTTTATTACTATGAAGAACTGACGATGAAAGAGATCGGCCAGACACTTGGTCTTTCCGAAAGTCGTGTCAGCCAGATGCACTCCAGCATTGTGGCCCGACTCAAGGACCAGCTGAGACGAAGACGACCAGAATTCGCGTGAGCGAAAAAGTGCAGACGATTCCGTGAACAGGCTCCCGAACTGAGAGATTCGGGAGCCTGTTTTTTTGCGCGGATGCTTCAAACCGTCTGTATGGAAAATGATGGCGTGGTGGGTCTTCAGTCGCAGGATTCACTTCCAAAGAACACAGACCGCCACAAGCACAATCGGCCGTTGGCGACGACCCACCTTCACGTTGCGCGACTTTGACCCGCCCTACCATGAATCATTCTGGCTTAAGCGTTTCGCTTCTTATTACTACAGTTCAGGATTCCGTTACACCGAATGGCACTGCGGTGAGTGACTGGCGAAGGTAAAGGGGGTGTTTGGGAAAGCCCCCTTTAGTGATTCCCAAACAGTGAATCTGGCACCCTGCTCTATTGAGCATGGCGACAAGTTGCTGGTGCCGGGCGTTCAAATCTGCGTGCGTCCCCCAGCAGGCGACGGTGAGTGCGGCATCTTTGGTCATCTTTCTGATCCAGAGATCATTCCCGGGACCAACCGGGTCGTCGATCTGTTTGAGCCCTTTCGGGTCAGTGGAACGGAGGCCAAATGCGTTCAGCATCCGCATTCCTCCATAGCCCCAGGAGTGGGCATAACCAATACAGCGCCGCACGGTCGGGTCGTTTTCGACTTCGGTCGCCGTTGACGGATTCAGGCCGATGAATGCCACGATCGGTTGTCCCGGCTCCCAGACTCGCTGCAAGGTGTAACGGTAAATCTCACACGGGGAATAACGAGCCGAACTGACCCAGCCGTTGTCATGACGGTGTTCACGAAGCACAATTTCAGACATGCATTCCGCTTTCAACACTTCTTCCGGAACAGACTTCAGAACGGAGTCGATTCACCACCGGTTGCAACACTTCATGCGGGAACAGGCAAGTCGGGAACTCACGGCTTTTGAGAATTCCGTTGGCCTGATGTTGTGCTGTCTTCCGTGCCAGCAGCGATTCCGTTTCTTCAATCTGCTCTCCGGCGAGCCGTTCGAGTTCCTGCTGATTCTGTTTCAACTGGAGATACCGCTGTCGATTCGCTCCCCGTAATGCGCGGCGCTCACGACGAGAAAGTTCTTCTTCCCGTTGTCGGCGAGCTTCGGCAATAAGTTGGATTTGCGACTGCTGCAATGCGGTCAATTCCGGTGTTGTTTCGCCACACGGCCCGTCGATCTGGAGTTTGCGAATCGTTGTTCGCAGCGTGGCCAAATCCTGTGACGTGACCGGAAAGGGATCCAGTGGTAATCGAATCGTTGCCGTGAGTGTCAGAAATCCCGGTGGAGTGAATCCGAAGAAGTTCTGAATCATTCGATCGGTGATTTCATCGTACTTCGCCCCGCCGATTCCATGAACGAACAGGTCCGACAGGCACAATCTCGCGAACAAAGTGGTCGTCAATGCCCGGGTGCGGAAGCGGCCCCGTTTCTGCAGTTCCTGAAGCCGGGTGACATCGCACCCCTGAGCCGGAAGGCTGGCAATGTGCTCCTCTCCGGCATAGAGATTGATTTCGTCTTTGCCCCGGGAGGCGAAGACTCGATGCCGGTCGGTTTCCCCCGGTTCCCAATACCAGAAGGGGAGTTCGAGCCGGTTGTTCTGTTGTTCCAGATCAGGCATCGGATGCCGGTGATTGCGTATATGATAATGCCGCCGGTACCAGTGTACTGCGGCGTTATATGCGGTGAAAAAGCATTCGTGGTTCTGAATCAAATGTTGAGCGAAGGCCAGAAACGGTTCTGTCTGACACATCTCACTGACGGGGAGTTCCAGATTCGAGATGTTCCAGCGACGTTCATCCGACACACGGCAGGCGGTCAGGAGCGAGGACATTTGTCTTGTGCGGAACTGAGCAGCAATGGCATCCGGCCAGCATTCCGTCAGACTAGGAGTGATCTTCCACGGTTGCAAGGCTTCCGCAACGCGATCGGCGAACGTGTCGAAAACTTCTTTCGATTGCAGTTGCCGTTCTTCCCAGGGTTGAGTTGGCGACGGGGCATCGTACTCAATCGGTTCGAATCGTGGCGTTTCACGTGTTCCGGCAGGGACGCGAATGACCGGTGGTCCGGCGATGTCGTTGTCGACGATCAGGTTCAGTCCTGTCGTGCCGCTGCATCGGGCGAGATGAGCCACAGCGACATTCTTCATCCATACCCCGGGGTGATTCAACGACGGCTGGTGTCCGGTGACATACAGCAATCCTTCCGGGAGACGTGGCGAGAGACCGAGCGTCTGACGCATCCATTGCAGGGATCGTGTGACGCATTCGGCCCGAGTCCAGACTCGCATTTCACCGAGTGAGCGTTCGGCGATTGTAATTCCGGTGCTGTTCAGTGCGGCTGCGTTGGACTCGGCCACCAGTCGGGCGCGATGAACGCTCGGTACACTGACGATTCCCCCATCTTCCACCGGGGCGCGCAGCCGCTCTCCCGGAGTCGGGGATGTGGTCATCAGTGTGGAACAAGGGGAAGGAAAGTTCATCAACGCTCAAGCGTGTCACAACACCAAACGGTCAATTACACGTCAATCACGTGGCCGACAGGGGAGTGGTTCGACGTCCAGTTCCCGTTGCAGGACTTCACGATAATATCGCAATCGCTTTTGAGCATCATCCAAAGCTCCCCCGAAAGAGCGCTTTTCGTCCAGATAAATCAGTGGAACCGGAAATTCCGTTATCCGTAACTGTTGACGGACCGCCTGCACCCAGAACTGCAACGGCATGGCATAACCGAGTTCCGTGATGTCGAACCGGTCGAGCGTGGCGACGCGATAAGCTTTGAATCCACAAAATGAATCGGTTAATTCCAGCCCGAGAGTCTCGTTCAGCTGTCGGGTGATTTCGACATTGATTCCCCGACGATCTGCGGGGGGAGCGGAATTGTCGTCGAAGATTTCCAGATACCGGCTTCCGGAAACGATATCCCATGGTTGATCCGGGTCGGCAAACACCGCTGCTGCCATGGCCGGAATCAGTTGCGGTTGATGCTGTCCATCACAATCAATCGTCACCAGAACGTCATAGCCGTGATCGATTGCGTACTGAAACGCGCTCCGTAAACCGGCGCCGTAGCCCTGGTTTTTCGAGTGCCGTATCACGTGGATTCCCTCAATTTCAGAAAGAATCTGTGGCGTAGCATCTGTCGAACCGTCGTCGACGACCAGCACATCAGAGCAATACCGCCGGACTTCCGGAATCACTTCGAGGAGATGGGCTTCCTCGTTATAGACAGGCAACGCCGTCAGAATTCGGGGGGCATCGGTCATGACAGGGACTCCGCGTCTGTATTGCGACAGGACATTCCAAAAGCTGCAACGTGCTATTTTGGAAGAGGCGCGCGGGCTGACAAGTCCTGTCGCTCCCATGTCACTCAGTTCAAACACAAAAACACTGCAACTCCTTTCTATAAAATGGATTGCGATTTTGGAGAAAATTTACTTTTCCAGGTTGGACACTTCGGAAACGGAAGTTTCCAGGGGGACCAGATGTGTCCTGAAAGCAGGGCTTCGGTATGTGTGGAAAGCCGAAAGCCACGAATCCGTCGATCGAACGAATTCAGTCACTCCAGGACTGTTCACAGTGAGCAGTGGGAGCGGAAAGTTGCACAAAAGCGTGAACACAAACCTTTGCGCCTTAGAGTGGACCAAAAATGATCTGGCCGATCAGGCACACAGGCGCATCATTTATTGACGCAAAATTATGCCCGCTCGCTGATTTTCTGGCTTCGCAGTTGAATCAGCTTCCGATTGCGGTCGATCACTTTGGCTCTGACCTGCTTTTCGACAGCTCCATCCGGAGTGCTGGCGACAGCGGCATCCAGTTCTTTCTGAGCTTGTTCAACATCGACTGAAGCAACGGCAATCGCCCGGTTTGTCAGGAGAGTGACCGTTCCTTCTTTGATCTGAACGAATCCTTCTTCAACGTAATATCGATCGGTGGTGCCACCAACCAGTTCGAACTTCAGCTCACCGGAACCGAGGCGTCCGACCAGTGGAGCACGTCCCGGCAAAACTCCGATCTGACCGTCAAACAAGGGGAAACGAAGCGATCGCACCGGCAAGTCCAGCAAGGTCTTTTCCGGAGTAACGACAACCAGGTGAAGGTCTCGGGCAGCGATCATGGAGGTGTAACTTATTTCTCAGAGGGAACCTGTAATTACATAAATACTAAATTCTAAATACTAAGAACCAAAGTAATACCAAGTAAGTTTCTTGCTGATTTTTGGTTCTTAGGATTTCGTATTTAGAATTTTCATTATCCCTTGGCCATCCGTTCAGCCTGTTCGGCTGCTTCCTGAACTCCACCGACGTACATGAATGCGGATTCCGGCAGGTGGTCCCATTTGCCGTCGCACAGTTCTTCGAACGAGGTAATGGTATCTTCCAGCTTGGTGAACTTACCGGACTTCCCGGTGAACACTTCTGCGACGAAGAACGGCTGTGACAGGAACCGCTCGATACGACGGGCACGAAGCACGACCAGTTTGTCTTCTTCGGCCAGTTCCTCAACCCCGAGGATCGCGATGATGTCCTGCAGTTCACGGTAACGCTGCAGAATTTTCTGCACACGTCGGGCAACAGCATAATGGCGTTCCCCAACGACGTTCGGATCGAGAATTCGGGAGGAGGATGCCAGCGGATCGATCGCGGGGTAAATCCCCTTTTCTGAAATCTTACGCTCAAGGTAAATGAATGCATCCAGGTGGCTGAACGCGGTGGCCGGAGCAGGGTCGGTCGGATCGTCCGCAGGCACGTAAACGGCCTGAACGGAAGTGATCGCCCCTTTTCTGGTCGATGTAATTCGCTCTTGCAACTGTCCCAGTTCGGTTCCGAGAGTCGGCTGGTAACCTACTGCGGAGGGCATACGTCCCAGCAGCGCGGAAACCTCTGAACCGGCCTGAGAGAAACGGAAGATGTTGTCGACGAACAGCAGGGTATCTGCCCCGGTGGTGTCACGGAACCATTCAGCCATGGTCAGACCGGTCAAGGCGACACGCAGACGGGCACCAGGTGGTTCGTTCATCTGACCGAACACCATGCAGGTCTGTTCAATAACGGAACGGCCAGTATTCCCGATCTTGGTTTCACCCATTTCGAGAATCAAATCGTTTCCTTCACGGGTACGCTCACCGACCCCTGCGAAGACCGAATATCCCCCGTGTTCGCGAGCGATACGAGCAATCAACTCGGTGAGAATAACCGTCTTCCCCAGACCGGCTCCTCCGAAGAGTCCTGCTTTTCCCCCTCGAACGAACGGGGTGAGCAGGTCGATCACTTTGATCCCGGTTTCGAAGACTTCGGTCTTCGAAGAGAGGTCTTGCAGTTTTGGAGCTTCCCGGTGGATGGGCCATTTTTCTTCGGTAACAACGGGTCCTCGACCGTCGATCGGCTCACCCAGAACGTTGAACACGCGACTCAGGGTTTCTTTTCCGACTGGAACCGAAAGTGGTCCCTGAGTGTCGGTCACTTCCATCCCACGGACCATTCCGTCGGTGGTGGAAAGAGCGACGCAACGGACACGACCGCCACCGAGGTGCTGCTGCACTTCGCCGGTCACTTTAATGTGAACCCCTTTGATCTCCGCATCGACCTTCACTGCGTTGTAAATCGCCGGGAGGGCATCTTCAGGGAATTCAACGTCGAAGATCGACCCGATGATCTGTGTAACTCGGCCGGTGGTAGTAGCAGTGGTGGTTGACATAATTTATAAGTTCCTCTGGATGGAGAGAAGAGGAGTTAGGAATTAGGAGTTAGGAACTAGGATCGTTGAGTTTCCAGTGATTTTCTTAACCCCGTCAGCATTCTCCCAACTTCTTCCGTCTTATTGATAATGGATTGGGCCGTTGCGTGTGTGACATACCCAAGGCGTTTTGCAATTTCGATCTGTGTATCTAATTCAGCAAGTGATCCAGAAGCGATACTTAAGTGATTCAAGTAAGCTCCTGTTGATCCTCGTCCCTTGCCTTCTGCAATATTCGCTGATACCGAAACAGCCGCACGTTGTAACTGTGAAGCAAGTCCATAAGTTTCAGACTTAGGAAAGGCTTTCGTGATTTGATAACTTATGACAGCAAGCTCAACCGCCCGCTGCCAGACCATCAAATCCCGATGACCCGCTATCGGCATTTCCCTAACTCCTAATTCCTACCTCCTAATCCCTCTTTTCACTCATTACCCCAACGCCGCTGCTCCTGCGATAATTTCAGCCAGTTCCGACGTAATTTGTGTCTGACGTGCCCGGTTGTATTCCTGGGAAATGTCACGGATCATTTCGTCCGCGTTTTCCGTTGCGCTCTTCATCGCGACCATTCGGGCGATCTGCTCACCGACTGCTGCATCAAGGAACGCCTTGAAGAAACGGGCTTTGAATGCGGCTGGAACGATCTCTTCCAAAATCTCTTCGGCACTTGGCAAGAATTCGTAGTCGATCGCAGTGGTTCCACGTCCGCTGTTGTTCGTTGCCAGATCACCAAACGGTAACAGAGTTTCAACGACTGGAGCCTGACGGGCTGACGACTGGAATTTCTGGTAGACCACGTCCAGGCGATGCAAACGTCCTTCAATGAAGTCGGCGACGAGACGATCGGCAATTGCGTTCACTTCGTCGAAACCCGGTTTGTCTTCAAACTGGGTATAACTTCGTCCAACCGGTCGCTTCTCAAACTTCATGAACGAGAGTCCCCGTTTTCCGGAAACCTCAACGGTCAGGTTCTGTCCAGCTGCTGTGATTTCCCGAATTCGAGCTGTTGCCGCGCGAAGAATCCCGCCGTTGTAACCGCCGCAGAGTCCCCGATTCGACGTCAGAACCAGCACGGTCACGTTTTGAGTTTTTTCAGGCTGCTGCAGCAACGGATGATCAAAACTCAAATCGGCCTGCGCCAGATCGGCGACAATTTCGTTGATTTTCTGCGTATACGCAGCCGCTTCGGTCGCACGGTCCATCGCTTTCTTGAAGCGAGCCGTCGCGATCAATTCCATCGTCCGCGTAATCTTGCGGATATTACGGACTGCTTTTCGACGTTTGACTAATGCGCGTGCTTTTGCCATTGGGAAAGTAGGGGTCAGGGGTCAGGATTTAGGGGTCAGAGAAATCCCTGAACTACCGCTTCTCTATTTGATTTGTATTTGATTGCATCATGGAGTCAAACTTTCTCCACGACATCTTAAATCCGTTGCTCGTATCCTTAGGGAACCAAACAATAGAACCTTTTGAAATCTTTAGTGTTCCAATTTGTGTACTGTCATCATAAACCTAAAACTCCACATCTGCTCGACCCAAACTCCGCGATGGAATACTAAAATGAACGTCATGCGCCATTGTCGGAGTTCCTCAGGTTCAACTGTTATTCAGATCGCCGCCTTAAGCTTTTGATAAGGCCGTCAAGCATCCTTCTCACTTCTTGTAAAGTTGAGAGCGGTTGAACAGCCGCTTCTCGAGTGACGTATTTCAACAAAACTCCCAACTCAATATGCGTTTCCAGTTCCGCCAGCGAACCATTCGCAATGGACAAATGATTCAAGAATGCAGGCGTTGTTTTTCGGCCATGTCCTTCTGCAATATTCGCTGGCACTGAAACAGCAGAACGCTGCAACTGATCCGACAATGAATACTGCTCTTTGCGAGGAAATTTTTCCGTTAACTGGTAACACTCCGCCACAAGGATCATTGCCTTTTGCCAGACAATCAGATCCTTGTGACTTCGAATCTGCATTCATTCTGACCCCTGAATCCTGGCCCCTGACCCCCTCTCTCTACTCACTTCACTCCGACGAGTTTTTGTTCAGCGACGATACGTGTTTCAAACTCCTGCAGGGCCGCTTTGAGTTTGCTTTCGATTTCTTCAGTCAGTTCCAGTTTCTCTGACAGAGCGTTGCGGACTTCGCTCTTCTCGTCTTTCATGAACGTGTGCAGAGCCTGTTCGGCTTCAGCGACTTTGGAAACCGGAACTTTATCGAAGTATCCCTTGGTTCCGGCGTAGATCGAAATCACGCTGTCGGCCGCGTTCAATGGGGCGTACTGCGGTTGCTTCAGCAGCTCGACCATGCGGTAACCGCGATCCAGCTGCTTCTGAGTGGCCGCGTCCAGTTCGGTTCCGAGCTGGGCAAAGGCTTCCAGTTCGCGGAAGGCCGCCAGGTCCAGACGCAAGGAACCGGCGATTTTCTTCATCGCCTTTGTCTGGGCGTTTCCACCGACGCGGGAGACCGAAATACCGACGTTGATCGCCGGACGAACCCCGGCGAAGAACAGGTCCGGCTCGAGATAAATCTGACCGTCAGTGATCGAAATCACGTTGGTCGGAATGTATGCCGAAACTTCCCCTTCGAGTGTTTCAATAATCGGCAACGCTGTCATTGATCCGCCGCCGAGTTCGTCGCTCAGTTTTGCGGCTCGTTCCAGCAGGCGACTGTGACAGTAGAAGACGTCCCCTGGGTACGCTTCACGGCCTGGAGGACGCTTCATCAACAAGGACAACTGGCGATAGGCCTGAGCCTGCTTTGTCAAATCGTCATAGACAACAAGGGTATGCTTCCCTTGCAGCATGAAGTGTTCTGCAATCGCAGCACCGGCGTAAGGAGCGATGTACTGCAAGGGAGCCGGATCAGCGGCAGAGGCAGAGACGACGATGGTATAGTCCATCGCTCCGTTTGCCGTCAGAGCTTCCACAACCGACGCCACGTTCGCAGCCCGCTGTCCACAAGCGACGTAGACGCAAATGACGTCTCCACCCTTCTGATTCAGAATGGTATCGACGGCAATTGCGGTCTTTCCGGTTTTGCGGTCGCCGATGATCAACTGACGCTGTCCACGTCCGACCGGCGTCATGGCGTCGATCGCCTTGATCCCGGACTGCAGCGGCTGCTTCACCGGTTGACGCTGAGAAACACCTGCGGCAGGGTATTCCACCGGACGAGTGTGACCCGTTACAACTGGTCCCTTGCCGTCCAGTGCGTGTCCGAGTGGATCGATGACACGACCGATCAATGCTTCCCCGACAGGAACGGAGAGCAGAGCACCGGTTGTTTTGACTTCGTCCCCTTCTTTAATTCCCAG
>DATMFC010000387.1:0-9824 GCA_035556335.1 Planctomicrobium sp.
AGAACTCGGTTCCGAGATCCACGACGGCCGTTCCAGGAGAATTCAGAACGAACCCGCGCGCCGAATCAGGGACACGTGCGGCCGCCTGACCGGAAAACAACGACGCACTCATGACGGAGTCTACCTGCAGAACCGCAGGTCCTTTCAGGAGGACGCGGGCTCCATTCACAAAATCCAGTTGCAACTCTCCGACAGGGAGTGTCAATGTCCCCGGTTTGAGACGGCTTCCAACTCGAAACCGTTCCGGCTCTGTTTTGGCGGCCTCTTCATCGACATAAGTAATGATTGCCACTTCCCGAAGCGATGCGGCGTTCGGAACCTCGACCCAGTTCGAAACAGCATCGCGTTCCTCCAAAGCGGAGTCTGTGACGGAGGAAATTTCCTTCGGAACCTCATGCTGCCAGTTGAATCCCGGTAAGAAGACTCCTACAAGAACTCCTACGGCAATCCCGCAGAGAGCAATGGCAATCGGCCACTGCCTTGAAGGTTGCAGAGAACGGATGGTGGATGCGGGAGCGAGAACGGTCGGAGAAGAAATCATCTCTTCATACAGATTGGCTTCCAGTCCCATATGCAGGATATACCGTGTCCGCAAATCAGGATCGATGCGCAGACGGGCTTCCAGTGCACGAAACTCCTGCTCCGTCGCCAGTCCGTCAGCCACGCGGCGAAACAGGGCTCGTTCTTCGAAATCAGACATCGGAAACGACGGTCTCTCCATGATCAGTTTTCAGTTTTTCGCCTGTTTATTCAGATGCGATTGTTTTCGGGAGGGCGAGGCTCCTGCCGAGCCGGAAACCATAGAAAGCGTTCTCTTGCTTGCGGCTCAGCAGGAGCTTCGCCCTCCCGGGACAGTTATAATAAAGTGAAAACTTTGAGTCAGTTTCCCCATTCCCTGGCAAGCCGTTGATGAACGCAACGGGAGATGAGTTCCCGAATTCGATCCAGTTTACGATAGAGTGATTTCACAGTTTTACCACTTTCGCTGGCAAGACTGGTGATCGACTCTGCGTCACAATAACGTCGCCGGAGCAGCGACACTCCGACTGCATCCAGTTGTTTCAAGCATTCCTGCAGAGCCTCCCGCTGTTGGTCCAGCCTGGTCTCAAGCGGCTGCTGCGAACTTTTCAAGGACTCGAGAACATCAACATCAAAAATCAACCGTTCCCGTGCCAGTTCCTTGCGATAGTTCAGAATTTCAAAATAAGTGAACCGGACTGCCCAGGGAAAAAACTCTCGTGACGAATCGTACTCAGACCATTTCTCCCAGAGAGATGTCGCCGTTCTCTGAAGAATTTCTTCGGCATCATCTCGACGGGGAACAAATGTCAGGATGTACCGCAGGAGAGACCGGTCATGCCTGAGTAGAAGTTGTGAAAATTCCAGTTCGTTCTTCATCATCGTTATGGTTGCCCTGTTCTCGACAGAATCCGATCTCAGGTATCACCATTCATCTGACTGATTTCCCCTTAAAAAACAAGACTCGGAAAAAGATTCTACAAATTCAGTATCTGTGAATGGCGAGATCAACGAATCAGAACAAAATTTTCATGATTTCAGGGGGACATCGCGGGGAAACGGGAGAAACATCACGGTGGCAAGACAAATCCCATTCAATATGACGAATGCGAGTTGATTTCTCCCCTCTCACCCTCCCGGATTTCCCGCCGACCTGAACTGGAACAAACGTTTATGAGATTACGCATTGCTCCACTCATCTTAAGTGGCTTTCTCCTGTCGACACTCCTTTTTGCGGCAGATGGCAAGCAGACGGCTCCATCCGCGAAGCCGCAAGGGGAAGAGCCTGATTATTCAACAGAACTTCCGAGAACTCCCTCTCGGACTGTCGCGGAATCACTGAAGACCTTTGAACTGGCTCCCGGCTACAAAATCCAGTGCCTGGCATCAGAACCGCTTGTAGCCTCTCCGGTCGCAACTTGCTTCGATGCGGACGGCCACCTCTATATCGCGGAGATGCGAGATTATTCCGAACAGGAAACGGAATCGCTCGGACGTATCCGCCGGCTCGTGGACACCGATCAGGATGGAGTGTTTGATACGGCGACCGTTTACGCCGAAGGACTCTCCTGGCCCACGGCGATTCTCGCTTATGACGGAGGAGTTTTTGTCGGGGCTGCTCCTGATATCTGGTACTTCAAAGACCATGACGGCGATGGCATTGCTGAAGAACGGAAAGTCGTTTTCACCGGTTTTGGTCGATCGAATGTTCAAGGATTACTCAACTCTTTCCGTTGGGGACTCGACAACCGCATCCATGGGGCCACAAGTTCCAGTGGGGGAGTTGTCACCTCTCCTGATCACCCGGACGTTGCTGCGATCAACTTGAGAGGACGTGATTTCTCGTTCGATCCGAAGAAACTCGATCTTCGCCCTGAAAGTGGAGGAGCTCAACACGGAATGAGCTTTGACGAATGGGGAAGAAAGTTTCTCTGTTCGAACAGTCGTCATGCGCTCTGCGTCGCTTTTGAAGATCATTATCTCAGTCGAAATCCGCTCCTGCCGGTTCCGAATTCAGTGGTCTCGATTGCCACTGATGGAGATCAGGCAACCGTCTATCGCAGTAGTCCCGTCGAGCCCTGGCGCATCGTTCGCACCCGGTTGCGTGTGCAAGGAATCGATAAAGGAGCAGTGGAAGGAGGGGGGAGAGCGGCAGGTTATTTCACCGGGTCCACAGGAATCACTATCTACAAGGGGGATGCTCTGCCAGACTTACTCGGCATGGCAATTGTCGCCGATGTCGGGAGTAATATTGTTCACCGCAAAAAACTGACGCCTCAGGGCGCGGCCTTTCGTGCCGATCGGGTGGACGACAATTCCGAGTTCGTCCGTTCGGATGAAATCTGGTTCCGACCGGTTCAGTTCGCCAATTCTCCGGATGGGTGTCTGCATATTCTCGACTTCTATCGGGAAGTGGTGGAGCATCCGAAATCCATCCCCCTTTCCATCAAGAAGCACCTCGATCTGACGAACGGTCGGGACAAAGGACGTATCTATCGTGTGACGCCAGAGAATTACACGTTCCGTCCCACTCCTCACTTCAGCAGCATGCCCTCGGCAGAACTGGTTTCCTGGTTGTCCCATGACAATAGCTGGCATCGTGAAACCGCCAGTCGGCTCCTCTATGAACGGCAGGATCTCTCGGTTCTTCCTGCATTAAAGCAACTGATCACCTCTTGCGAGAAACCGCTGGGACGCCTGCATGCTCTGGTTGTGCTTCAGGGACTGGGAGGGTTGTCTGAAGAGGATGTTCTCCAGACGCTGAAAGACTCTCATCCTCGTCTTCGTGAATGGGGAATTCGTCTGGCGGAATCATTCACCGACCGGGAGCGCATTCAAAAACAACTGGCTCTCCTGACCACCGACGAGGATTTTCGAGTCCGGTATCAACTGGCATTTACCGCTGGAGAATTCCCGGTTTCAATGCGGGTCGACTGGCTCACAAAACTTCTCCAACAGGATGCAGCGGACAACTGGATGCGTCTTGCTGCCATGAGTTCATTAAATGATGGTGCTGTGGCGGTCTTTGCCAATCTGATCCAGAACCAGGAGGTGCGTCAGTCGAGTGAAAAATCGATCGTTCTTGACCAGCTACTCCAACTGGTTGTTCGACAGAACTTGTTGCCAGATCTGGAACAGGCTCTGCAATTGTCGACTGGAGTACCGGAGAATGAGACTGCATTAAAGAATCGCTTGATCACAACATTGTTGACCGGAGGGGCGGGTGCGGAACAGATTCGTCAATTGATCACCCGTACCAATCCGAATTTTCTCGCCGATCTGTTCGACTCCGCGAGACAGGGACTGAATTCGAAACGTTCCGTTTCAGATCGCATCGCCTCGATTCAAATCTTGAAGTTAAGTCAGGACCCGCAGGACCTGAAAGAACTGATTGCGTTGCTGACTCCAACCGAGAATCAGAACGTTCAATCAGCGGTGTTAATGGCGCTGAAGAGTTCTCGTGATCCCACGGTCGCGAACGAGTTGCTGGCACGCTGGTCGACTCTTTCTCCTGGAATTCGGACTCAGGCCGAAGAGCTCCTCTTCTCCCGCAATATCTGGCTGGAGGTCATGTTTGCTCAACTTGAGAAAGGGGAATTACCTCGTGGAGCAATCAGTGCCGTTCGATTGCAAAACGTTTCCCGCGGAGCGAACGCAAATCTGGCCAAGAAGGCCAATGACGTACTCAATTCACTCGGCACGACCAGTCGGGCAGAGGCGATTCAACAATATGCATCCGCATTATCAAAAACCGGTGACGCGAATCGGGGTCGACAGATCTTCCAGAAAGAATGCTCTGGATGTCATCGAGTGGGAGGAGTCGGTTTTGAAACGGGTCCCAATCTGGTCGCGATGCAGAATCGTGGAAAAGAAGCGATTCTCCTGAATGTGCTCGACCCCAATCGTGAGGTGAATCCTGAGTTCCTGAACTATGTTATCAGTCTGGAAGATGGGCGGACGTTAACCGGCATGATCCGTTCAGAGAGTGCTACCAGCCTGACACTGTTACGAGGGGAGAACCAGTCTGAAACCGCTCTGAGAAGTGAAATCGACCAGATTCGAAACTCAGGCCTTTCGTTGATGCCGGAAGGTCTGGAGAAACAGATCGACCAGCAGGCCATGGCCGATCTTCTGGAATTCCTGATGACAGTCAAATCAGATCAGTGATTGTTTCGCAAAATGCGGAAGTGGTTGTAGGGCAGGCATTGCCTGCCGTCTCGCTTGCATCGTCATGCGGTGCATGACCTACCGGGACTGATCATCTAAAAATGAGAAATAACACAGTTTGTAACTGTAGTGCTAATTAAAGTTATTACACAGAAAGTAACATAATGCGATTCAGCATACTTTCCATTATCATAACCACCATTTCTCTGCTGCCGTCATCCAGCATCTTTGGAGACGAACCGGCGTCTCTCCGGATTGCAACATTCAAGGTGGATGCCACTCCTCCGATCGGCAGTCCGGTCGCCTATGCCCCGACCAGAAAGATTGAAGATCCGCTCTCTGCACGCGGAATTGTTCTTCTCGGAGCGGGCAAGCCGATCGTGCTTTGTGCGGTCGACTGGATCGGGATTGGCAATGACGGCAATCTGATCTTTCGGGAGAAACTGGCGGAAGCGGCAGGGACAACACGGGATCGAGTCGCCGTGCATACTCTTCATCAGCATGACGGCCCCCGTTGCGATTTCCGAGCCGAAGAACTGATGGCGTCTCAGGGACTTGGAGGAGAACGATACGATTCCGCGTTCTGCCGGCATGTCATCGAATCCGCCGCTCAGGCGATTCGAGACGTCATGCCTCAGGCAAAACCGGTGACGCATCTGGGAGTGGGAAAAGCCATTGTCGATAAGGTCGCCTCGAATCGAAGAATACTGGGACCAGACGGAAAAGTGGCTTTGGTTCGATACAGTTCCGGTGCGAAAAATCCGGCGTCACGAGAGGCTCCCGAGGGACTGATCGATCCTGAATTGAAGCTGATCAGCTTCTGGAATGGAGATCAGCCGGTCGCCTCTTTGACCTACTATGCAACCCATCCTCAGAGCTATTACGGTAAAGGAGACGTGACATCGGAATTCATCGGTCTGGCCCGGGCACGCAGAGAACAAGCGCTTCCGGAAATCGCGCACATTCATTTTAACGGAGCAGGGGGCAATGTGACTGCCGGGAAATACAACGACGGCTCTCCTGAAATGCGTGTGACCCTGACTGATCGTATGGAAGCCGGGATGAAACAGGCCTGGGAATCGACGGTCAAGTCTCCACTGACATCAGATCAGGTGTCGTGGAATGTGGCCGTTGTCCACGTGCCGGTTTCGCGTCATCTGGATTATGATAGCCTTAAGACCAAGCTCGTTGCCAAATCGGGAGAAGCACAATTGTATGCTCCGAAAATCTCCTGGGCGGAAAGAGATGAAGGGGGGGGCGTCCCGATTGATCTGACCTGCCTGAAACTGGGGAATGTTTCCATTCTTCATATGCCGGGAGAATTGTTTATTGAGTATCAACTCGCCGCCCAGAAAATGGCGCCAGACAGCACCGTCTGTATGGCCGCCTATGGAGACTATGGTCCATGCTATATCGGCACAGAAATCTCCTATACACAGGGAGGCTATGAAACGAGTCCTACAGCATCACTGGTGACACCGCAAGTCGAGCAGGTGTTAATGAACGGGATCGAGAAATTACTGAAGTAACGCTCGAGGATCGTAAAGGCTCAGGATCCCCTGCACGTCCGCTCCCTGAGCACTGCGGTTGCCGTCACTCAGTGCTTTCAGGTTTGTTCACATAGAGGCGGGGGGGGCAGGATTCAGGGGCCAGGGATCAGAAAAAGGCTGGAAATCTATTTCATTTCCTATCCACCCCCACTACCTACTTCTCTCCTGTTCATATCAAACTTGGAAGTACTGTCACTTATGTATTTGTGAAAGCACTGGAGAAGGCCGTGCGATTATTCTGTATCGACCGCACGAATCAGGCGGGTCACGTAGTCCCGAACGCCGACAGTATCGATGCTGGTCAAAACGTCAATATTCGGCTGATGCCGTCCTAAGCCACGGCGCTCAAAAACAGTCATACCACGAGTCAGTTCTCCTGCGACCTCCACGTCCATGTGAAAAGATTTTCGCTCGAACAGGCGAGGGGATGTGATGGCCGCCAATCCGACGATTTCCGGCAGTTGCAAACCTTCTCGGCCAAGTTGATTCCGGCTTTCTCGCAGCGCATACGGAAGAGATTTCGACAGGAACTGTCCCAGCCGGGAGAAAGGATCGACTTCCAATGCATCATACTGATCGAAGGTCAATCCGAACTGATTGCAGACATCGAATGGAACAAGTGTTTTCGTCGCGTGGGAAGTCAGGATATGTCGGGCTGCTTCGGGATCGGCATAGATATTGAACTCCGCCGAGGCGGTAGCGTTTCCGACTCCCCCCAGTGAGCCGCCATAACAGACAAGAGACTCAAGCTGCTGCAGAAATTCCGGATGCCGTTCAATCGCCAGTTCCAGGTTCGTCAACGGTCCCAGAGTCAGCAGGGTGATCTCTCCGGGGTTCTCACGGACCAGTTCCACCAGCAGTTTTGGGGCATCGGTCGGAGCATGAGGAAGAGCTTCGATGACCTCACAGTCTCCCAGTCCATGTAACCCGTCATGAACAAGAATACCGGTCTGCTCCGGACGTTCCGCAACCCTTACGGGAGGAGCTGAACTCCATCCCAGTCGGGGCCAGCGCGGAGGGTCCAGCATACAGACGACGGTTTGAAGGTTCCGAAATGCCTGTTCTCCAGAAGTGGTTCCCCCGGTCGCAGTCACGGCCATCACGTCCAGAGACGGATCTGACAGAGCCAGAGCGATCGCAATCGCATCGCCGATTCCAGGGTCGGCATCAATAATCAGTTTCTTCCCTGCCATGATTTGAAACCGTTTCACGTCGTGTGGACAAGTTGTATTGAATAGGGAGGGGTCAGGACTTATACAAAGTTGCTTAGGACCTGTGAAAAGGTTATCAGGTGAAGTTGAATGTTTCAGAAAATTCGAAGCACGAAATTTAGAGCCGCGAACAAAACCTCTCAAATGATGAGAATTTCCTTTCCGCGAGCGGATCGGGGTGAATTTTGTCAGGGGTTCTTATCTCATTTGATTGGCGATCTCATCCTGATTGAACTGAAGTGTCTTCGGGTCGAAATGAAGTTCCCGTCCCAGGCGGCAGGCGATATTTCCCAGGTGACATAGTGTCATGCTTCGTTGTCCCACAGACAAACTTGCCTGCGGAGGCTTGCGGGTGCGAATACTTTCCAGCCAGTTGGAAAGATGCTTTAAATGCAATTCACTGGCGTCGGCAAAACGGCCAGAAGGGCCGTCATAAATTTTCCAGCCACTTCGATCAATGATGAGGGTTCCCTGCTCTCCGTAGAAAGCGGCTGCGGCCGTTCGTCCTTCGAGCCCGCGGGGGGACCATTGACGATGCTCCCAGATCACATCCAGTTCGGGAAACTCATATTGAACGGTCAAGGTATCCGGTGTTTCCCGGTCGTCGTTGAAAAATCGGGTTCCTCCCGTAGCGGCGATGCGCGTGGGAAGATCCAGATTCAATCCCCACCGAACGACATCCAGTAATTGCACTCCCCAGATTCCGAGTTCTCCGGAACCGTAATCCCAGAACCAGGGCCAATGCTGGTGAAAGCGGTTTGTCTGGAACGGCCGGTGTGGAGCAGAGCCCAGCCAGCGTTCGTAGTCGACTCCGGTTGGTGCGGCGGTCTGAACGGGGCGTCCAATGGAGCGACGACGATGCATCGCCCAGGCTTTCGCCTGATGAATGCGCCCAATTTCCCCGGATTGAATGGCTTCGATCGCAGATTGAAAATGAGCACCACTTCGGTGAGGAAGCCCGGTTTGAATGATGCGTCCGGTTTGCCGCTCCACTTCCAGTAAGGCCTGCCCTTCCAGAATGGTATGCGTTACCGGCTGTTCCAGGTACACATCTTTTCCGGCAAGACAGGCGTCACGACAGATGGCGGCATGCCAGTGATCTGGAGTGGCCACAACAACTGCATGGATGTCGTTCCGTTCCAGTATGTTTTCATGGCGGGTCATCGCTACCGGTCGGTAATCTGCCTGATCGGAAATCTGATGTTGCGTATAGGCCAATGCCTGAGCGTCAACGTCGCAGATTGCGGCAATGCGAACACTGGGGATTCCCGCAAGACGGAGGGAGAGATCACGCCCTTGTTCCCCGAGACCGATGACTCCGACTTGAATGGTGTCATTCGCGCCAACTCGAGGAACGGCTCCCAGACTCAACACCCCGACCGCGACCCCGGCCGCATTGCGGGCGGTCTTGCCGAGAAAGCCGCGTCGATTGACTCCGCCGGAAGCGGAGAAAGCCGGGTCCGTCAACACAAAGTCCTCCACACTCTTCTTGCGACTTCCGTACAGGGAATGTGACCAGTGATAGTGTGACTGTCCGTCACACTGTGATTCATTATATCCGCTGATAGGAGAAGAACATACAAATTTCCAGCAGTTGACACTGCGAACGGTCTTGTCGTCATTCCGACAGATTCCATTTTCACACGGTCATCGCCAGGACGCAACAACGAACCCTGACTTGAAGGGCTGGTTCGAAAAATTGCCCCGAATAACCGCCACTTTCCGGAGGTCACCAAAATCTCGCCACTTCTTCCGTAAATTCCCGATAGCTGTTTGTTGACACTGAGTCTCAGTGTCCGTTATTCTTGTCGCAGGTGGAAACGGTCCACTTGGAGAGATGATGGCTTTGTAAGGAAACGCAAGAATGACAACGAACTCCCCCTCTTTCACAGAAGAGACTCCCCAGTCTCCAGCGGGAAAAACTGCACCAGAAGGCAGTCAGACAGCGCCGCCGGTGGTTCTGAACTCTGCAGATCTTTTCATCGGGATTCGTGAAATCTCCATCAAGCATGGGGAAGAATTCTATCGTCTGCGGCTCACCAAGAGCGGAAAGCTGATTCTGCACAAATAACGAAGCGCGATGCGAACTGATCTTTCTTGCCAGCATGGGCACCAGAGCGTCTTCAGAAAATGGCTTTCAGCGTCTTGCTGGAGAAAAGTAAGGCTTTTGCGTACCAAAAAGCCTTCATTCGCCTGCACACGGTCGAGTGAACTGCTCTATACTGCATGTCGTTCGCTCCTTTTTGACCTGAAGCCGACTTGCTGCCCGACGTATGAAGATCGCCATCGCCCAACTCAATCCAATCGTGGGGGATCTCCACGGAAATCGACAACTGATTCAGCGCGCCGCGGCACAAGCCCGGACCAGCGGTGCCGA
>DATMFC010000388.1:0-18661 GCA_035556335.1 Planctomicrobium sp.
CCACGGCCGAATACAGGGTTTCTCCTTCCGTTAACCGATCCTGAAAGTCCCGCGCGCCAGGGTTACTTGTTCTCACCAGCACGTATAAACCACCCCCAACAGCCTGAGCCCGGGTGACAAACGGCTTCAGAGTGTCGACCCCCATATAAGGGTTGACCGTGAGGGCATCGGAGGCAAACGGGGCAGCATCCGGGTCTTCTCCGGCCAGATAAGCGGCGGCATAGGCTTCGGCGGTGGTGCCGATGTCTCCCCGTTTCGCATCACAGATCACGATCAACCCGGCGTTTCTGGCGTGACGAATCACATTCCTCAAAGCTGTGACTCCTTCCGGTCCACAGGCTTCGAAGAATGCCGATTGCGGTTTGACCGCTGGAACCAGCGGAGCGACAACATCGATCACCCGAAGACAGAATTCTTCATATCCATGTGCCCAGATGGCCCCGGTGGTTCCCCCGGCCTGTTCGGCGCGATGACGGAGTTCTGCTGGAAGTGAGTCCCAACGGGGATCCAGCCCGACAAGTGCGGGAGTCCGTTTTTGCCGGATGGAGTCATGCAGCCGGATTGCGAATGTGGCCATGGTCGTCATTCAGAAAAATAGAGAAGACAGTGAAAATGGGTCGCAAATCTGTGGCATTTCTGTTCCCAGATCGGCGATCTCTATCGGAAGATTTGGCAACATAGCGAGTCTGCAGGTCTGTCACCACGATTCGTCTGGACACAAACCGGCGAAAAGAAGTTAAATCCCGGATTCTGACCCTTTGAATTTTTGACAGACAGTCACGGACGGACTCGTGGACAGTTTTCCCAAACTTTGGCCTTATCTCAAGCCATTCCGCAAACAACTTGTTGTCTCTCTCTTTCTCGGTCTGATGATTGCCGGGCTTTGGGGAGGCAATCTCACGATTGCGTTTCCGATTATTACGCTGCTCACCGAGCATGGCAGCCTGCATCAATCCGTTGACGAGAGAATTAAGACGGCAAATGAAAAAGAAGCGACCCTGCTGGCGTCGCTGGCGAAAGTTGACGGACGTCTGAAAGAACTGGAAGGGGAACCGGACGGAACTCGCAATGCGGAATATGTGGAACTGCTGGAGAATAATGCCCGATATCAGCGGCATCTGGCCACGGAACGGCAGACGATCCTGCAACTGGGGCGGCTTCAGCATTATGTGATGCCGTTCGTGCCAAACAATGAATTTCATACCCTGCTCTGGGTATTCGCTTTTCTGATCGGAGCAACGTTCCTCAAAGGAGTCCTGATGTATTTTCAGGATGTTCTGATCGGCGGAATTTCCGAGCAGGTTGTGGCCGGAGTTCGAAAGGACATGCTCAAGCATGTTCTGAAACTGGACTACCAGACATTGAGCCTGGAAGGACAGAGCGGATTGATGTCCCGATTCACTTACGATGCCGAGCAGATTTCTCAGGGAATCGGTCTGGTCGGAGGACGCCTGATTCGCGAACCGCTCAAATGCCTGGCCTGTATGGTTCTGGCCCTGTATTTCAACTGGCGTCTGACTCTGCTGGCACTGGCTTTTCTGCCGTTGCTGGGATTGTTTCTCTCTCGACTGGGAAGCATGTTAAAACGGGCCAGTCGCCGTATGATGGAAAGCATGTCCAGCATCTACAAGGTTCTTGAGGAAACCTTTGACGGCCTGAAAGTGGTTATCGGGTTTCACAATGCAAGGTATCATCGCAAACTGTTCGACGATCAGTATTCACTCTATTTCCGTAAAGCAATGAAAGTGATTCGCATTGACGCAGCGGCCAAACCGTTGCTGGAGCTTCTGGGACTCGCGGCCATGTTTGCCGCGTTGATTCCCGGTGCCTATCTGGTCATTCGACAAAAGACGGATATCGGAGGAATTCAACTTTCCTCTCATGTGATGGATCTGGCAGAACTTGGAATGATCTATGCCCTGCTGGTTGGACTCCTGGATCCCTGCCGCAAAATGTCAGCCGTGTTTCCTCGATTGAAACGGGCGACCGCTGCGATCGATCGCATTTTTACCATGATCGACCGGGAAAGTACGATCGTCTCGGCAACTGAAGCAGAACCGCTTCCACGCCACCATAAAGAGATCGAGTTTCGTGACGTGTCCTTCCGGTATGCGACAAACAATCCTCATTCGCAGCGACCGTTGGCACTGGAACATGTCGATCTGACAGTGAAGTTTGGAGAAGTGGTCGCCATCGTTGGTTCTAACGGCTGCGGCAAATCGACACTGGTCAACCTGCTTCCCCGATTCTATGACCCCGACGCCGGTGAAATTCTGATTGATGGACGGCCGATGACCGGCATTCGCCTGGAGGACCTCCGCCATCAGGTGGGGGTCGTCATGCAGGATACCGTTCTCTTCGACGGATCGGTTCTTGAGAACCTTCGTTATGGTTCAGAAAACGCGACACCGCTTCAGATTGAAGAAGCAGCCCGACGTGCTCACGTGCTGCCGATTGTGGAAAATCTGCCGGATGGCTTCGATACCTTGATCGGCGGGAAAGGAAAAGAACTCTCCGGAGGGCAGCGACAACGAATCGCACTGGCTCGAATGATTCTTCGTGATCCTTCGATCCTGGTACTGGATGAAGCGACCTCCGCCGCCGATGCGGAAAGCGAAGCATTGATCCATCAGGCATTGAAAGAATTCGTGAAAGGCCGAACGACGTTTGTCATTTCACACACGATCTCCCAGAGCCTGCTCGACTTCGTCACCCGTATTGTTGTCATGGAACAGGGACACGTGATCGCGACCGGAACACACGAGCAGTTACTTGAAGTCTGCCCGATCTATCACCGATTGTATCACGCCCCATCACGACAGTTGGGCATCACCCGCAAAGCGGCATGATCATCCTGCTCGACCTGACATCAGGTTGGCGAGATCGGCTTGAGAAACCTCAAATGATGGGCAAAGTGGACGAGTTGCAGTTGTTCGGCGGTCTGGTGGTCCATGCTCCCGAACAGCGGAGATGCGTGGATTTTTCCGGTGAACTGCCGAAAGCGGGTCATGGTCTGTCGTAACCTTTCAACCGCATCGGCATCCTCTGCTTCTGAAGCGGAATGGACTGTCACTGGAAGTGTCGGGGTCCCTGCTGCGAAACCTTGAGCCAGCGTTTTCCGTAAGAGTGATTTTCCAATCGTCCCCCGAATCAGCGCCGACAGCATTCGCATTGGCCATGACACCGTGGGAAAGCCGTCCATCGGAAAACTCATCCAGTCGTTCAGATGAAGTGACATCTGTGCCAGGTTCCAGTTCCCGTGTTGCTCGTAACCTTGCAGCAGCCGTTGGAGGTCATGCTCAACCTCGTCCCAATCAGTGAACGTCAGTGATCGCAGTGAAGACATGTTTCTCTCTTGTTCCTTCACGTTTTCTATCTTTCCTGAACCGGAACGAAGACTTCGCTGGCACGTCCTGAAATCGTAAGAGGAGTGTCGTTCGTCCAGCTTTGAACGGCATCATGGAAATCAGCCGGATTCAGAATCTCTCTCTCGCCGACTCGTTCAATGAGATCTCCCTGTTGAATTCCCGTCACTTCTGCCGGACTCCCCTTCTCGACTGCAGTGACGAGCACCCCTTTTCGAAATCGGAACCGGCTTTTGTCGGAGGGTTGCGATGGATCGCTTTTAAGAACTTCCGGGGAAGCGGAACTCACATACATTCCGCGCCATGCCGGTTCACGTCGGGCAGTATAAATGCCGAGGCTTGCTGCAGAGTGCGGGAACGGAACGGAATGAACGGTCACGTCTGCAATTTCCCGCGTGCGTCTTCGCCAGAGAGTCATCTGAATCGTCTCGCCCGGAGGAGTCTGTTCAATCAGTCCATAAAATATATCAGGGTGATGAATCATTGATGACTGGTTCAGTGCCAGAATCAGATCTCCCACAGCCAGTTCCTCTTTCGTAAGAGGGAAGTTTTCCGGAACGGATTCAATTCGAACTGCTCCCAGAATGGATTGGGGAAACCGGGCAGAAATCTCAGGATCATTTTGGGGCAACAGTGAAAGTTCCTCCACTCGGGCTCGACGGACGGTGAGTCCCAGAAAGCCATATTGCGGCTCCAGTCCCTGTTTCAGATCATTGATGATTCGTATTGTCTGAGGGGTGATCGGGAGAACTTCCAATCCTTCGCCCGAGACATTTTCTTTGTCCAGAGCAGCAACCAGCCCCAGTAGCTTCCCCTGCATGTTTATGACCGGAGAACCAGTTGCTGTCGATTCCGGCAATCGATCCATCCACACACGAAACAGGGCATGAAGTGGCTGCTGAAGATCAGTGTTGGAGATGCTCTGCTGTCGCCAGCCGACACGGCGGATAATTGCGGTCCCCAGCCCTGATGTTCCCTGTCGGGCAAGTGCGACAGGATCAGAAAAAAGAAGGGAAAACTCTCCCTGCTCAATGTTCGTTCCCTCTTTTAATTCGGCCGACTTCAGTGAATCCAGAGGGAACCGGTCCGGAAGATCTGCTTCCAGCACCGCGAACTGACTGACCGGATCGGCTCCAACGACGCGCGTCTTCAAACCGGGCCAATGAGAACATTTCACAACAACGTCGGCCGACTCTGATGAACTGTGATTCAGAAAATGAAAATTGGTCAGCACCTGCAGACGTTGTTTGTCTGCATCAATGCCGACGATGATTCCTCCACCGGCGTCGACCGGGAGCAACGCGCCATCGCGATTTTCGAGCCAGTCTTCAAGCGGGTCTGCCGTCAAACTGAGATCAGAAGAAGGACTCAGCCGAAAGACCGCAACGATTGACGGCTGACATATTCGAGCTGTTTCCTTGATCTGGTGCTGCAGCGAGTTTTGACTCTGCTCCGGTTCAGCGGCATTCAGAAATGTCGGGGAAGACAAGAGCCCCATCAGAAAGAGAGAAACGACAAGGTTCGCGACCAAATGAGAAAGAGACAAATTTCAACCTCCCCCACTGGAATACAGATCAGCAATGTTTGATCAATTTGGCTGACATGCTATGGTACGTAGCAATTGATCCGGAAGCGTTGAAATGGCGATTCTGGTCAGCAATGGAATCTACCAAACCTGCAAATCCGCCTGCCATCCCCTAACAACGAGAATTTCATGACGGTTCCCAATTCCTCACGACGTGACTTTCTGAAGACCTCCACTCTCGCCGCAGCAGGGGCGGCCATGCCCTACTGGTTCAGCACCAGTCGAACATTGGCAGAGCAGGCGGCACGCAGCCCGAACGAACGCCTGGTCATCGGCTGTATTGGAACCGGGGATCGCTGGAAGCAGGATCCGTATTCTCGCATGAAGAATTACGGAGACATTGTCGCACTGTGCGATGCCGATAAAAATCATCTGAATGCCGCATTGGAGAAGGTGACCAATGATCAGCGTGCCGCGGGAAAAGAACCTAAGATCACAACTCACGAAGATTATCGGGAATTGCTTGATCGTAAGGACATTGATGTCGTCACCATCGTGACGCCGGATCACTGGCACTCGAAGCAGTGCATTGATGCCATGCTGGCCGGAAAAGATCTGTACTGCGAGAAACCGCTCACTCTCACGATCACCGAAGGGAAGCAGGTCATCAAAGTTCTGGAACAAACCAATCGTGTCTTTCAGGTGGGAACACAGCAGCGAACGGAAATGGGACGCCGTTTCCTGCAGGCAGTCGCTCTCGTTCGTGAAGGGCGGATTGGCAAAGTAAAAAAGGTCACCTGCAACATCGGCGGCAGTTCCGACAGTGGCGAGATTCCAGTCACTTCTGTTCCACAAGGTCTCAACTGGGACTTATGGCTCGGGCAGGCCCCGCTTGTCGATTTCCGGTTCAAAGAAGATGGACGCTGGGGGAAGAGTCGTTGTCACTACGAGTTCCGCTGGTGGTATGAATACTCCGGCGGCAAGATGACCGACTGGGGAGCACACCATGTCGACATTGCTCAATGGGCAATCGAACAGAATGGCCCCGGTCAGGGACCGATATCAGTGGAACCCGTTGAAGCCAAGCACCCGGTTCCTTTCAAGAATGGGGACCCGACTCAAGATGACCGATATAATGCTGCCGTGAGCTTTGACGTTAAGGTCATGTTCCCGAATGACATCGAAATGCGAATCGTCAGCAATTCTCCGGATGGCAACGGAATTCTATTTGAAGGAACCGAAGGCCGTTTCCATGTCTCTCGTGGAGCATTGAAAGGGGCACCGGTCGAAGCACTCGCAAATAATCCTTTGCCGGAAGATGCTCTGGAAAAAGTCTATGGGGGCAAGCTGGCCGACAACCATCAGGCGAATTTTGTGGAGTGCATTAAAACCCGGGCCCGTCCGGTTTCGGATGTCTGGTCACATCATCGTGCGATGACGACCTGTCACCTGGCCAACATCGCGATCCGCCTGAACGAAACCCTGAAATGGGATTCGCAGAAAGAAGAGATCACCAACAACCCCCGCGGCAAAGAAATGCAGACCCGGGAACAACGCAAAGGATATGAGATTAACGTTCCCGTGTAGTTCGCCCGGACGATTCACCACGGAAAAGACGGAAATTACGGAACAGAAATGAAGAAAACGGGGCGCAAGTCGCAGAAGCAACATGCGCCCCGTTTGTTTTAAACAATTCAAACGCGATTCAGAGTTGTTTACTCTACTTGACTGCGTTTTTCAGAGCTTCGGCTTTGTCGGTTTTTTCCCAGGTGAATTCTGGTTCGTTCCGCCCGAAGTGGCCGCCGCTGGCGGTTTTCTGGAAGATCGGACGACGCAGGTCCAGGTGCTTGATAATTCCCTGTGGTGTCAGTGGGAACAGTTCACGGACGGCAGTTTCAATTTTGCTTTCCGGTACTTTAGCGGTGCCGTTGGAATCAATTCGAATACTGACAGGCTCGGCCACACCGATCGCATAGGCCAGTTGCACTTCGGCTTCGTCGGCCAGTCCGGAAGCAACAACGTTCTTGGCGACATAGCGAGCAACATAAGCCGCCGAACGGTCGACTTTTGTGGAGTCTTTCCCGCTGAATGCTCCGCCGCCGTGGCGTCCCCAACCGCCATAGGTATCGACGATGATCTTACGGCCGGTCAGTCCGGTGTCTCCATGAGGACCACCGATGATGAACTGTCCGGTCGGGTTGATGTGGTACTTCGTGTTGCTGGTGAGCAGTTCTGCAGGAACGGTCGCCGGAATTACTTTCGAACGAATGTATTCCGCGATTTCCTTCTGATTGACATTCGGAGCATGCTGCGTCGAAAGAACAATCGCAGTGATGCCGACAGGTTTGCCATCCACGTATTCGATGGAAACCTGACTCTTGGCGTCTGGTCGCAACCAGTCAACATCTTTCTCGTTACGGAGTTTGGTCAGGTAATTGAGAATGCGGTGAGACAGAGCGATCGGCAACGGCATCAGTTCTTCAGTCTGATTCGTTGCATACCCGAACATCAGCCCCTGATCGCCCGCTCCGTCGGCGTCGACTCCCATGGCAATATCAGCGCTCTGGGCATGCAGGCGGTTGTCGACCTGACAGGTATCGGCGTTGAAGCCGATGTCGTCGCTGGTGTAGCCGATCTGGCGAATGGCGTCACGGACGACTTTCTCGTAGTCGACTTTGGCGTTTGTTCGCAGTTCTCCGGCGACAACAACGTAATCCGTGGTGCAGAGGGTTTCACAAGCACATCGCGACGTCGGATCCTGAGCCAGCAGAGCATCCAGAACAGCATCGGAGACCTGATCAGAAACTTTATCCGGATGACCGCTGCTGACTGATTCACTCGTAAAAATAAATGACCGTGACATTCAGAATCCTTGCGTTCGCAGTTCTTAACTTGAGTTGATCAGAGGAAAGCGACCGAGGTCATACCGACCATCGAAGCCCTCTAAAACCATTTTTATGATTTGTGTGCAGCGTTCTGCCGGCGAAATCTGATACTTTTATCTATCCAGTCGCCCTGAATTCTCTGCACATGAAAGACTGACACAGAACTGGTTCAGTCTGCATTTTCGGGATGGATTTTACAGGGACAGGAATGCTGCGACTACTGATTCAGTCGTTTTTTTTTGAATCTGCCATCAGAATTCTTCACATTGGCACGGATCCTGAATAAATCTACCCAAATTCCAGTGCAGGCCACAATCAAATTGATCGGCAGGATTTGATGCGATGTTTCCCGAGAAACCAATCACAGGCCGGAATGACCTGCAGGCTTTCACGGGTGTGGTCGACTTCAGTAGGATTCATTTTGGAGCATGCATTTTCCTGAACAGGGGAATGCGTCTCCGATGAAGTCCGACAGGAATTCGTCCAAACGGTTTTACAGTTTCTTCACGGCGCTCTGATCGGTCCCTTCCGAATGGTTTCTGAACCAAGTGTGAAAGAGCGGTATCCCCACGTGAAGTCATCCCGGTTTTTAAGTTGTTGAGGCGACATGTCGAAGCAAGTGCGGATTGGCCTGATTGGAGCAGGTGCCAACACGAAAGAAAAACATCTGCCAGGACTCAAGGCGCTGGAAGGTGTCGAGATTGTTGGCGTGGCGAATCGCTCTCGTGAGTCGGCCGCTGCTGTTGCGGCGGAGTTCGGCATCCCCAAGGTCTTCGAAACCTGGCAGGAACTGCTTGCCGACAAGGAGATCGATGCCGTTGTCATTGGGACCTGGCCGAACACACATTGTGAGATCACCTGCGCGGCGCTGACCGCAGGAAAGCATGTTCTGACAGAAGCCCGTATGGCACGCAATCTGGCAGAAGCCAGACAGATGCGTCAAACCGCCAAAAAGTTCCCCGGTCAAATCGCTCAACTGGTTCCCAGTCCATTAGGTCTGGCAAGTGGTGTGCATGTGGAACACCTGATCAAAGGGCACTTCATCGGCGACCTGCGCGAAGTCGTTGTTCTGGGAGTGACGTCGCAGTTCTGGGATTACAGTCAACCGCTGCACTGGCGGCAGGATGCGGAGATCGTCGGAAATAACATTCTGAGCCTGGGGATTCTGCAGGAAACGCTGCAGCGCTGGGTGCCGTCTCCGGTACAGGTGTTCGCTCAAACCGAACTCTTTGAACCGACACGACCGTTGCCGGAAGAAAGTCGATTCGCTCAAGTCACCGTTCCGGACAGCGTACAGATTCTTGCGGAACTTCAGGGAGGAGCACGGGCGACCTACCATTTCAGTGGGATCGCACTCTTCGGTCCCGGCTTACAGATTCATATCTACGGAAGTCGTGGAACTGTGAAGGTTCACTTCGTCGACGGCGAGGAGCGAATTTACGCTGCACGGTCTGAAGATGCCGAAATCAAGGAAATGAAAATTCCGGCTGAAGAACTGGGTTCCTGGCAGGTCGAAAGTGATTTCATCGCCGCCATTCGGGGAGAGAAGAAAGTCACGCTGACCGACTTCGCCTCCGGAGTGAAGTACATGGAATTCCTCGAAGCGGTTGCACTGAGCGCCGAAGCCAACGAACCGGTTTCATTGCCATTGGAGTGAACGGAACCTGTTGTGAAGCTCCCTTCAGCGATTTCATTTGATCTGTCAGACTGGACCCAGATCGATCTTTCAGGCAGTGCCTGTCGGTCGTTCTTCCACAACTTCTGTACCAATGATATTAACGGACTGACACCGGGACACACTTGCGAAGCCTTCATCTGTGACGTCAAGGGACGGGTTCTCGGTCACGTGCTGGTGTTTGCTGGCGAGCACTCGCTACGACTGATTTCCGTTCCGGGTCAGTCCCCATTTTTGACGTCGCATCTTGGCAAGTATCTGCTCGATGCGGATGTTTCCATTACAGATGTTTCCGCTGACGAAGGATTGCTTTGCCTGTGTGGGACAGCGATTGCCCCGGTTTTGACACAACTGTTTGGAACCGAGGTTTCAACGTCTGTCGGAGAATGGAAAACGGTTTCACGCGAATCGGCCAGCTTTCGGATCGGCGGAACTGACATCGTGAATCTCCCGGCAATCCTGATTTCCGGATTGCGACGTGATCTGGAGAACCTGCTCGAGTCCATCCCGAACGAAGTCCTCGCAGCAGGAACACCGCATCTTTTCGAACTTCTGCGAATCGAAGCCCGATTTCCCAAAGTCGGGGTCGATATCGGTCCCGAGAACATTGCTCAGGAAGCGACACGCACGAAACAGGCGATCAGCTTTTCCAAAGGGTGTTATCTCGGCCAGGAACCGATCGCCCGATTGGACGCCATGGGACATACCAACAAAGAGCTTCGGGGACTGAACATCGAAAGTGACAAGGTCTCTCCTGGCGATGCCATTGTGGTCGAAGAGACAGTGGTTGGCAAAATTACTTCTGTCGCCCCGTCACTGGCTCCTGAACGACAGGTCGCTTTGGGAACAATCCGGGTTCGCCATGCCGACCCGGGAACCGCGGTACGGATCCGAACTGCTCAGGGAGAAGTGCCTGCGATTGTTTTTCGAATGGAATAGAAGACGAAGTGTGGCTGGGGCGCGAACCGACATTCCAGCCACTCAGAACATGATAGCCCCAGTTCCGTTCGACTGGAGCCATCATCGCATTTTTTGCTTCTTTCATTCTGTTTTCAAAAGACGGCCGATCTGATTGGAGTGCCTTTCGAGCGCCCCAGCCACCCGCCGCAGCTTCTCACTGACTGAGAGTCCGGTGCAGGAATGCCGGAAGGTCGCTGTCGGCCACTTCGGATTGTTCGCCGGTTTCCAGATCCTTGACGGTCCAGACTCCCCGTTCGAATTCCTGCGATCCGGCAATCACCGCCACGCGGAAATGTTTCCGGTTGGCGTACTGCAACTGCTTCTGGAGTTTTCTGGCGAGTGGATAAACCTCCGTCGCGATTCCGGAACGACGTAATTGCCGACTGAGACGCATGTAGTCTCCCAGTCGGGATTCGTCGAACATCGCAATCATCACCTGACCACTGACGCCGGAATTCTGGACGAGCCCCAGTTCTTCCATCGCGGCCAGCAAACGGTCGAGTCCGAGACTCGCACCGACTCCCGGTAATTTCTCTTTGGTGAAAATCCCGGCGAGATTGTCGTAACGTCCCCCCGAACAGACGCTGCCAATGCCGGGAAGATCCGTCAGGAATGTTTCGTAAATGGTTCCGGTGTAATAGTCGAGTCCCCGGGCAATCGAGACGTCCAGCGCCAGGCGCTGTTCGCTGATTCCGGACTGTTTGCAGACAGCGAACAATTCACGAAGTCGTGAAACTCCTTCCATTCCCCGTTCGTTTCCTTCGAGCAGTTGTTCAACTTGATCGAGAATTTCAGTGGGGCTTCCGGAGAGAGAGGCGAAGCTGAGAACCTGCTCGGCACTGGATTCCGTGATCCCGACCTGCTGCGTCAGCTCTTCAATGACTTTCGCCTGACCGATCTTGGGAAGCTTGTCGAGGGCTCTGAGAACGCCGGTCGATTTTTCAAGTAAGCCAAGCTTCTCGAGAAGGCCGTTCAACATCTGACGATGATTGACCCGAATAGTAAACCCGGAGAACCCGAGAGCTTCCATCAGATCATGAATGACCATCAATGTTTCGATGTCGGACGCATTGGACTCGGTTCCAATGGTGTCGAAATCGCACTGCATGAACTCGCGATAACGTCCCTTTTGTGGCTTCTCCGCACGCCAGACGGTGCCGATGTGATATCGCTTGAAGGGGGTTCCGAGAACGCCGATGTTGGCGGCGGCAAATCGGGCGAAGGGAATGGTCAAATCGAACCGCATGGCAACATCCCGGTCCCCCTGATCGATGAAACGGAAGAGTTGCTTGTCGGATTCGTCTCCCCCCTTTCCGAGCAGAACTTCGGCGTATTCGAGTGCCGGGGTATCAATGGGGGCGAATCCGAAACTGCGATAGACCCGACGGGCGGTTTCCATCAACTTTTCCCGTGCCAGCATCGCCTCTGGCATGTAGTCTCGGAATCCTTTGAGCGTTTGCGGTTTGATCAGTTCAGAAGACACAGGCGTTACTCAAGGCAGAATATTCAAAATGGAAGGACAAGGACGTCTCAGCGAATGACCGGTAAAGAGACCCCATTCGCCGAGACGGGTTCTGTCGAAAAGCGACGTGGTTTCTCTGGGGGGAGAATTGCCAGTGCATATTCCCAGAGTTGTTCCGGGGTTTCGAAATATTTTTCGTACACGGCGTCATCGTCGTATTCGCAGTTATCGGTTGAATAACTTCGGCAGATGGCAGGGCGGTCTTCGTAGATTCCGCATAAATGGTCTTCCTGAAGGTGCTTGCAGTCGGCATAGACCATCAGGTACCAGGTGGCATCTTCCACGAAAATGGCGACTCGACCGTGCAGCATGTACCATCGCAAATGGCCGAAATCTTCCCGTGTCTTCGGTTCATCAATCGGGAAGGCGAAGTATCGGCAACATTTGGCGCTACAGTAGGAGCAAAGGACTTCCCCTTCTGGGAGATCTTCTTTGCGCATCTTTACAACGGTGGACATTCCGTTCCTCAAACCGGGGCTGTGGGGGGCCACTTGATCCTGACTGACCATTGACTCGTTTCTGAACAGGGTTTGCACGGTCGTTGCCATGCTTTTGCCATATTCTGCACCAGTCAAATCAAGATGGACGCAGCACTGACAGTGTACCAGAGGAGAGTGTATCGATTCCTCCAGACTTCCGGCAGTCTCGGCGAGAATGAACGGATTCCTTCCAGAATATTTTCGACCCGCGAGCAAAACCACTCAAACGATGAGAATTCCCTATCGCGAGCGGCTCGGGCAAGTCTTTCAGGGCTTCTCAGACATATCTGCTTCTATCGGCGTGAAGACTTTTTCGCAGCGGGCCCCTGCAGGTCGATTTCGAGTTGATTCTCTCCCCCGGTAACGTCAAACGCCAGAGGAGTCGTCAGGTCATTGGCATAGGCATTATCGATCTTCAATTCTGCCAGATCGCCGTTATCGCGCGGCTCCGGATCATCGGGGATCATTCGATCCACAAGGAGCTTGTAGTTTCCGACCGGAAGAGGACGACGGATTCGAAAACTCCCATCCTGATCGGTGCGTCCGTTTGCTCCGTGACCGGTCATCGGATTAAAGAAGGAGAGCCGCAATCCGTCGGAAGGAACTTTTCCCTGAACCGTGACCACGCCGAGTACGATGCCCATCGGTTCTGTTTCTTTCGAACAGCCCACCAGCAGAGGTGAAGAGAGCATCAAGCCGGCAATCGCAACGGCAATCAACCTCCGATTTGTGTTCTGGATGAGATCGAAACAGACTGATCGCAAGTGTGGGAACATACAACGAATTCTGTAAAAAGAGAGATGAATTGGCGAAAACGAGCAGGGCGTTTGCTTGTTTCAAAAGGGGCAATTTCCGGGAGGGCGAAGCTCCTGCTGAGTCGCATGGAGGATGACGTTTTCCATGGTTTGCGACTCAGCAGGAGCTTCGCCCTCCCGAGTCGTTTCCAACAAAGCAAAAGCCCTGAAAAAAGCGAAGGAGATCACCTGCATATCAGTATTCGCCAACGACCTGTCCGTCGCTTTTCATGGACAGTTTCTTGAATGTCTGGAAATCGACGTTGTCGGAGATGAACCGCACTGATCCATCTCCCAGAGTGACATGGAGTCCACCGGTATGGAAGGAGTTCAGGATGGTGTTGTTCATGTAAGGCCGACTGCTGCTGGGGGCATGAATCATTGGAGAGTTGGGGAGCCAGCGAACACAAGTGACTCCGGCTTGCCAGGAATCTCGGGTTTGACCGGGTTGGCATTCCACGTTGTGGATGTCGAACAGGCGTCGCGCTCCATGCCAGCCGCCGTAGTAGTTGGATGTCAGGTCTTCTCCTTCAACCAGCCCGGATTGTTCGGCAATCAGAAGTGTATTACTCAGACCGTCTGTCACCTTGGACATGCCAAATGACATATTGACCGGCATGATCCCGGTGTCGCAACTCCATCCCAGACCGCAGTCCACGTACCCGTTTGTCTGCGTCCAGCTGAAGGAAGGGGCAGCACCGGAAATCGCGATGTAGTGAATGCCCATTCCTTTGCCTGTGTTGTAAAAATTGACCGTCTCGCCGTCTTTATTGACGTAAGTGACCGGGAATGTCGGGAGGGCACTTGAAGGACAACGCAGACTATTAACAACCAGTCCACTCAGAACAGGGTTTCCAGTGTAAGCGTCTGCTTCGGTGCGTCCGGCAGCAAAACTCCCAGAGAAATTCAGCTGATTGAATACGTTGGCCTGATCCATATAAGGAAGAATAGAAACCCGCCAGTTGATTGAGTTTTTAATGCCGGTGTTCGAATGAATTGTCGGACCACGGGACCCTGCGGGGAACAGATTGTAAACATCATGGTAATTATGCAGCGCCAGCCCAATCTGCTTCATGTTGTTTTTGCATTGAGTTCGCCGGGCTGCTTCGCGGGCCTGCTGCACGGCAGGCAAAAGCAATGCGACAAGAATTCCGATAATCGCAATGACGACGAGCAGCTCGATCAATGTGAAGCCGCCACGGACATAACGCGGTTCTCGATTGGTCGACAATGACATTCTGCACTCCAAAAATAACTGGACACCAATAGAATCTGCCAGGAGAACACGGCCCCTCCACCACCGAGGGAGACATGCATTCCGGCTCCTCTGTCAGCTTATTGATCGTATGCGAACTATTTGTTAAGCCTTTGAGAAATCACGGTAAACTTCCTGTCACGCACCATGAACATCGGATTCAAAGAATTCCCGGCAACCACTTCCTGCTGAGGAAACGCTTGCAACAGGCTTTTCGTATCGAGTGGGCCAGAGTCGTCCGCCGATACAGTTTGTGAAGCCGTGCGCGCCGATCGGTATGGCTTTCGGACCACAAGGATGTGAACTGATGGATACGCTAGGCACAATTGTTCCCAAAATCACCGGATTTACGGAGACCGCTCCGCGCATCGAGGCGTTTGAGCGATTGCGCTATCTCGGGCAGAATCGCGGGACGGGAGTTCTTTTCGGAGAAGCGGGAACGGGAAAATCGTTCCTGCTGGAGCGGCTTGCCCAGCAGTTGCGTCGTGACGGAATTTCGGTCGCTCAGATAAATCTCAGCGGACTCGGCGGACCAGAGATTGCGCATCAGGTTGCGATTCGACTGGGACTGGGGGTTTCGTTTCATGCTCCAGAATTCGAAATCTGGGCCCGCATCCAGGAATACAGTGAATCTGGACGGCTCACTGGAGTGCGACTCGCGTTCCTGCTGGACCATTTTGATCGAACCAGAGAATCGGCGTTGATGCCACTGGCACGACTGATGGATCTGTTCGTTGATCAGGCAGCCTGGGTGATTTCGTCTCGCCCGGTCGGGGATCGATGGAAAACGTTTCTGGATGAGCGGCACTGGTTACAAGTCGAATTGAAAGAATTGCAACCCCGCGAGTCGGCTCAGATGCTGACGCGTCATATCCATGAGAGCCTGCCCAACGTTCACTTCACCCCGGATGGATTGGCTGAAGCCCATGAATTGTCCGGAGGGGAGATTCGCTGCCTGAAGCAACTGGCGGAACTCGCGGCGCTTACTGCGGAAGTGGACGGATTCGCTGAAATTGATGCCGAAACACTTCGATCTCTGGTCAGTGAACTTGCTCTCTCCCATCACTGACGAGCAAATGCATCGAAAAACGCCGATTCATTTCAGGAAACAAAAAAAGCCTTTGGGATCGCAGGAGTCTGCTGGCCACCGGACGGCTCGTGGAAAAAGAAAACTGTGTGCAGGTAATTGGGTCAGGCTGCAGACAATTGCCGGTGAACGCTCTCGCTCGATCCCAAAGGCATTGGTTGGGGTAGAAAAACAACATGCATGTTTCATGCCAGTTGTCTCGAGAAAGGCGCCGAAACCTGGTTTTCAACAACAACGTCCAACTTTAGCAATGTTTTGATGCCGCTCAATAAAACTTGAAATCTCTGTCGAGGCGCCTTACAATCTGCGTCGGCGCTTGTTTCGGCGCCGAGAACCAGGGTAGACGGCGCCGAAAATGATGAGACGAAATCTTCAACGCTGGACTATTTCGGCGCTCGCGCTCATCTCTGTGCTGTACTGCCTGGTCGTCCTCTGGTATGTCCCGACCCAGCCCTGTATTCCGTTGGGGTGTCTTCTTCCCAGCAAGAATGATCTGGAACACAGGGGACTTGAGATCCGTGATGTCAGCCAGATTGAAGGGAAGAAGCTGAAGGTGATCGGAGCGACTCCCGAGGTCGGTGATCTGATCATTGCCGCTGGGGGGCGACCGATTCACACTTTCACCGACTGGGCCAGACTGCATCGCGATTTGCGAAACTGGAAAATCGATTCGGCTGCCCGAATTTCGGCTGGAAAAGATCCGACCGAAGACACTGCGTTATCGAATCTGGGGGTTTTCGAATACCTGGACAAGAACCGTGTGATTGCAATCTGGTTTCTCCGACCGGGGAATCCCGTCCCGATGCATGCGTGCCTTCCGCTGATCGCCCATCCCTCCGCCAGTATCTCATTGACGCTTCTCTGGTTCGTGCTGGAATTGTCTGTACTGGTGATGGGAGGAATGGCTTATTGGAATCGCCCGTTTGACAAGCCGTTACGGACCTTCGTTGCGTTGCTGGCGGTCACTCTGGCTGCTTTCGTGGGGGGGAGCCACTGGTGGCTGATCTCCGGGAGTATCACACTGACAATCGGCTTTGCTGTTGCCGGAACACTCCTTTCGGCGGTGATGCTGCACTTTTTTCTCGCTTATCCGTTTCCTGCTGTCTGGCGATCTTTCAACGTACGGGTGATTTATTTCGCTCCCGCCGTCGCCGCCGCCGCCTTGTCACTGCAGATTCTGGCAGTGAATTTCCTGACACCCAATCAGGGAACCGGTCCATTTGAACAGACAATCAACCGCCTCTCCTCCGAGGGGGCCGCTGCCATTGAACCGGCATTGCGGTCGACAATTTTTGTCATCTTTGCACTGGCGATCACCTACTTCCTGTTGTCGATGCTGGCCATCCTGAGAAGTTTGAAAGTGGCCAGAAATCCACTGGAACGGAATCAGGTTCAGACACTGATGGGGGCCGCCTGTGTCGCGGCCGCGCTGATTGCTTACACAATGTCGATGGCGTTCACCGATCAGGTGGAGTTCGCGCTGGGGGCCGCTAGAATCCCAATGTTTGGAGCCAGTCTGGCATTCATGCTGGCCTATGCCGTCGGGATCGCCCGATACAAATTGTTGCTGATCGACCAGATTGTGTCGAAGGGAGCCTGGTACTACTGTGCCAGTGCGGGGCTGGCGCTCATCTTCTCGGCGCTGATTGCGGTGGGAGCCATGCAGGCGCTGCATCAGGACCTGTCTATTTTCGGGCAGACCGTTCCTCTGATTCTTGTGCTGATGACGGCGGTGCTGACATTAAGTTGGGGCCGGGATGTCGCCCAGAGGGGACTCGATCGCAAGTTCTTCAGTGAAAAATATCAGCTTGATAAAGCGCTCAACCGGATGAACCGCGTTGTTTCCAGTGTGCTTGAGCCGGACGCTGTGGCGGACAGCCTGCTTAATTCCTGTCACGACGTACTGCGGGTCTCGCATATGACGCTGTATCTCCGCAAAGGGAACCGGATGGATTTCCGCATGTTCCGTTCGCATGGGCAAGGACAACTTCCTCTGCACATCACATTGGAACCCGATGTTCTGGAAATCTTCAACCGGGACCTTGTGGTTCAGCGAGTGCATCAGGGGACCTCCCCCACGCAGAAGCTGTTGCGTCAACTGCAGGCAGATGTTGTTTACGGACTGGAGATGCAAGGAGAACTGGGAGGGCTTCTGGTTCTGGGAGCGAAGCCCAATAATCAGCATTTTTCTGCGGAAGACTTCGCGTTCGTCGGTGCGATGGCCCGAATTTCCGGTGTCGCCCTGCATTGCGCCACAGTGCAGCAGGACGTCGCTCGCCTGAATCAGGATCTTCAATTGAAGATGGGGAAGATTGAAGATCAGGAACGGCAACTGACCGCGCTTCAAAATGAACTGGTCACATTATCGAAACCCGATTCACAACCGGCTGTAGAAACCGAGTTTCGTCGAGAGATTATTCGTGGAAACTCCCCTGCAATTCTGGCGGTTCTCGATACCGTTCGAAAGGTGGCTAACAGCGACTCCTCGGTCCTGATCCGCGGTGAAAGTGGAACCGGAAAAGAACTGCTCGCCAGAACCATTCATGACAACAGTCCCCGACGCCATGGCCCGCTGATCAGTGTTCATTGTGCGTCGTTGTCTTCGTCACTGCTTGAAAGCGAACTGTTCGGGCATGTGAAAGGGGCGTTTACAGACGCTCGACAGGATAAGCTCGGACGCTTTCAACTCGCCGACGGAGGGACACTCTTCCTGGACGAAATTGGGGACATCTCTCTGGATGTGCAGGTGAAGCTGTTACGGGTGCTGCAGGAACGGGTCTTCGAGCCAGTCGGAAGTATGCAGACGGTGTCGGTGAATGTTCGCATCGTCGCGGCGACTCACCAGAATCTGGAACGCCTCATCGCCACCGGACAGTTCCGTGAGGATTTGTTCTACCGTCTGAATGTGATCAGCGTCACTCTTCCTCCGTTGCGGGAACGTCAGGAAGATCTCTATGAATTAACGCTGCACTTCCTGCGACGATCCAGTACCAAAGCTGGAAAAACGGTGCTGCATATCGACGATGAAGCGATGAAGTGCCTGCACAATTATCACTGGCAGGGAAACATTCGCGAACTGGAAAACGTCATCGAACGGGCTGTTGTTCTGGCGGA
>DATMFC010000389.1:0-7623 GCA_035556335.1 Planctomicrobium sp.
CTTCTCCGGCAGTGACCCAGGTTCCTTCCGGGACGATGCTGATAATGGTTGTCGTCCCTTCCACTTTGCTGGAGAGGACCGCGTTTTTACGGCTGTCGAGAAATCCCTGCACGTTCAGGCTGATGAGAAACGGGCCGCGCCGGGTGGTTTCCAGAATGAGGTTTTTCGGAATTTGCGTGCCGGACCCTCCCTGCGTCAGGGAGCGCCACCATTCCGGCTGGAGTAACCCTTGTGCCCAGGCGACTCCCCCGATCCCGGTCAGAATGATTACCAGCAGCACCCAGGTGCTCAGGCGACCGGTTCGCGTTGTCTTCCCAGATCGGGTTGGCTTGGTTGTCCGCTTCAACATTGATCAAACTCCGGTAGAAAGGATCGTCCCACATGCCGTCCTCTCCAATCTCCATAATACCCATATCACGATAAATATTCAGTCGATTCCGTTCATAATTGGTCCAAACCTGAATCAACTGATTCTGCGCGCTGAGCAGGGTCGACAACGCCCGTTGCAAGTTGGTACCGGACAAACCGCTTCCACGGCTTCCGGTTCCACTGACCGGGGCGTTGCTCTGCTCGACTGCCGAATCATATTGTAGGGCCGCCAGTCTCACAGCGCGACGTGAAGTCTCCATATTTTGACGTAAAACAAACAATTGACGCCAGGCATCCCGCACCTGCCTTTTGACAGTGTCTTCTTCCTCAATGTAGGCCCGTTTCGCCCGCTGATACTCAATCTGTGCCGCCCGATACACGTTGCGTTCGGCGATCTGGTCCAGTGGAGCAGTGAACGCAAGTCCTGCTCTCAAACGACTTTGTTTTCCTCTGAAGTCGAACGGCTTGTTTCCTACGGGGGTCGAAACGTCCCCTTCCATGACAATACTGAGATTGGCCAGCAAGGCGTTTGCTGCAATTTCCACTTTTCTTCGGGCATCCATGACCTGAGCCCGAACGTTCATCAGATCGACCCGATTGTCCAGAGAAAGGGCCACTGCATCCTGCATTGCCAGTTCAAACGGCTGGAGTTCGATCAGTTCGACTCGGACACTCACCTGAATCACGATCAGGTTTTGTGTAATTTTCAGCAGACGTTCCCGTAACTCGGTAATGGCTTCGTACACCAGTTTCAATTCATTCGCGTCCAGATCGGCCTTTTGCAGGGTGTTGGCCGCTTCGAAGACGTCTCCCCGGATCTGTTGCAATGCGATTTCAGCGAGTTGCACCGAAAACCGAACGCGTTCAATGTCATTCTCCAACATTGCTGCTTCAGCCGCGTCCAGTTCCTGACGACGACGTGGAAGCACCTGTTTTACTCGTTCCACATCGTTCAGAACCACTTTCATTCCGTTCAGCTCGACACGGTCGATCAGTCGCAACAGTTCCGCGTAGAGATGCCGAACGTCTTCATTCTGGAGATTCTCTTCATCCAGCGCCCCACTCTGAAGAACGAATTGTTTTGTCTCCCGTTCCAGTTGCAGGACATCGGGATCGATGATCTCAAACTGTTCCAGCATGGCGTCGTTCAGGGTCAGCTTCGTATCGGTTTGAATACCGAGAAGCATCTTGAATCGATCGAGATTGTCCTGAAGCTGAAGTTCCTGGCTCCTCAAATTGATGATGTTCGACGCCAGACTCGATTGCAGGTTCAAAACGTCCAGGGTTGTGGTATTCGCCTGCAATGATGCAATCAGGGTCTTGATTGATGCCTGAAACAAAGGGTCATCGCTGATCCCCTGTAAAAGTTCAATTTCCCGTTCCGTAATATCTTCATTGGAATTCCAGCGAAGCTGGTGGGTGACTGGGTAGTAGGTCAGCTTTCCACGGATTTCTTCCGGCAGGTTTTCTTTAAGGAATGGTCCTCCCGGCCATGCCGCCAGTTCTTCATTGTTGTATCGTCGCCCCATCGATGCCTGGGCAACCATACGTTCCACCTGCTCTTCGAATTGAGCAATATTCCCCTGAAGGTTCCGAATGGACTGAATCTGTTGCAACAGTGTTAAGTAACCGGGGGCTCCCCCAACAATCTGCGAGAAGATTTCCTGACGGAATCGGGCGAGCGATCGGGCTTCGTACAGAAGATTTCGCTCGGTCTGTGTGAGTCCTTCGAGTCCCACCTTACGACCGGCTCCAAACAGCAACGGCTGGACGAGTGAAAAGGAAAGGTTCGAAACCGTTTGTGTCTGGTTTCCGCCACTGAACAGCCAGAGTGTGTTGTTCGCGAACTCCACGGCCCATTGTGTACCTGCGGGAAGTAACTGGCTGACTCCCCCCGCCATTCCTAAGGCCACGTTATCTCCAGGCAGACCGGGATATCCGGTGGCGTTCAGATCTGCTTGCGGCTCGACGCCGTTTCTTCCAAGGTAACGGACGTCAAACTGAAACCGCTGGAAGGTGACCGCCAGCGCTGCGAGGTACACGTTTTCAATTTCGAACTGATAGTCGCGGTTATTTAACTGCGCCAGTTCGATCGCTTGTGGCAGTGTGAGATTCTGAATCTCCGGGAGCGGCGGGACAATTTCCCCTGTCAGCGGATCGATGTTGTCAGTGCTCCAGCCAAAGTTGGCGAGCCATTGCGGGTTCTCGACCGTCAGTGTTTCACCAAACTTGTGCCAGCCTTTGTATCCCTGCCAGCCGTCAACCCATCTCATGAACACTCCGGCAGCCCCATCGTCCGGGGGAAGGGGTTCTGCATCAGGGTCGTAGGGAGAATAGAACCGGCTGTTCGGATCAGGAGTGACATCAATTCGAGGAACAGCCCAACGGGGATCGTCCAGTTTTTCGACGATCGCCTGATACGAATCACGATCCGCCTGTCCCCGCCAGAAGGTCCGGGAGCAGCCTGTCGACGAGAACGCGAGGACTCCACCCAGCGTCAACCAGCCCATGAAGTGACGTGTGGAGGAATTCGCCAGAAGGGAAGTCAACGAAAAAGCCATTGCACGACATTCACTGAGCCCATTGCCGGAAAATCCCCCAGGCGTTTTACGAAGCGACCTGCCATCAAACAGGTTCCTGCAGGCGCCTGGGCTTGAATCGATCGGTTCCGGCAAAATTGGCATGAATACAGACTGATGTGTGAATCGGAAACGGGTCCTTCAGATCATTCGGACAAGAGGGATTGCCGACTGAATCGAATTGGCAAACTTTGTCGATTCTTCTGATTTTGCCGGGTGCGACAGGTCTTTCTCGGACGACGATTCTGGCAAAAATGGCCGCTTGGCCGTTTTCACCGTTACGATGCGAAAAAACTTCCCACTCTGTGTCACTTTCCTGACAAAATTACTCAATTCAGAGCGCCTATGTTTTATTTAGGGCGCATCTTTACAGCGAAGGAGTTCATCAAGTGATCCGCCAGCCTCGCGAGGAGAGTTCGAGGCGAACACAGGGTTCCCCCCTCTGAATGGTGTGATCACTCGACTCTGAAATGCGGTTTGAACAGTGACGAAACATGGGTGTTTCTGTCATCGAAATCGGTTCTTCAGCACTCAGGGCAATAGACGCAACACGAGTTCATTTGCGACGACAGGAGAAAATCAGGATGAATGCAAAGACAACGGCCACAGCGGAACTGAATGCAAGCCGACGAATGAAAGACCGTCGATTTTCAACAGACCGCAGACAACGACTGGACGATAAGGTCGAAGTCGAACAACGTCGCGTGAGCGAACGACGGAAAGTCGAACGCCGTCGTCAGATCGACCCCACCACCTGTGAACGAGACTACAAACCGGACGAAGTCGAGTTCATGCGCGCCATGGACGACTACAAACGTCGTAGCGGACGCCAGTTCCCCACCTGGAGTGAAGTTCTTGAAGTGATTCGAGACCTCGGCTATCGCAAGGTCGCCGCCCCCTCTACGACGTTTGAAAATCTGAGTCGTTAAAGTAGTGAAACGAAGGATCGCTCTCTTCTCAACGGCCATCTTCCCGGGTCGCCAATGAGACAACACAGTGAGACAACATGGAGGTTGCAAGGATGCCAACCGAATTCGTGAATGTCACCACCCAACAGCCTGCAATCTAAAAGTTGCAGGCTGTTTTTTTATGGTTAGAGATGATCGAAGTCCCATTTCTCCGGTGAGACGGTGTGTCGCGCCGCACCCTGAAAAACTGCTGGCGCGATGCGAGTATGGCACTCAGCACTCGAAGCATGAACGGATTCATTGCTTGCTGAGTGCAAGGCGAAATGCAAGCAATATGAATATCGTTCCTGCGAGACGATTCATACCAACTTGCGCTCGCTTTGATCTTTTCAGCCAGCTACCGATCTGGCCGGCAGCGCAGGCGATGCTACAGAAGATAATGAAGGCTGTGATCATGAAAACAGCGCCGAGCGTCATGACTTGAATGGAGATCCCGCCTCGGGACGAATCGACGAACTGAGGCAGGAATGCCATGAAAAAGATCGCCACCTTGGGGTTCGTGACATTCATCAGGATGCCGCGAAGGTAAAGCGATTGATTGCTTGAACGAGTGTTAGAATCGGCATTGATCTTCGCATCTCCAGCGCAGAATGCCTGCCATGCGAGATAAAGCAGATAAGCCGCTCCCACAACCTTTAATACGGTAAATGCGACAGCAGATGTTTTGAAAATTGCGGCAACACCAAATGCAACTGCAGCGATGTGAACAAGAAGTCCCGTGCAAAGTCCAAGCGTGACAAAGATCCCGGACTTTCGTCCATGAATAGCGGATTGAGTCAGCACAAAAATGTTATCTGGCCCTGGGGCGACTGCCAATGCAGCCGACGCGGTCATGAAGAGAAGCAGAACCTCCGTTGATACCATGTTCAGACTCTTGTGAGGTGCGGGATTTTTGATTCTGTCATTTATAGACAAGTCCCATAGGGCGCGCCCAGATGCACGTCAAACAAGGCAGAGCGATCACTTTGTTGAAGACAGTCCGGGAGGGGGAGGCTCCCGGCGAGCCGCAAACCATGGAAAGCGTGATTTTTCCTGCGGCTCAGCAGGAGCTTCGCCCTCCCCAAATTGCCCATTTTGAAACAAGCAAAAGCCCTGCAAACAGGAAGACTCTTCCAACTTCTTCTGGCGTTTGATCCGGATTTCTTCCCTGGAATCTGGTGTGTCTAACTCGTTTCCATGGAATGCTTTGAGCCTTCCTCTTCATCTCATGTTCAGGAAAAATCGGAGAACTTTTATGAAAATTTGTCCCAAATTTTCATTCTCAGAACGACATAGTTCAGTTGCGTTGGGCACTTTCATAAATTGATTTCAGCGTTCTGCAGGGGGAAAGTGAGGTTTGTGCGCGCCCACAGGTCCTCTTTCTTTCGCCTGCAGGTGGTCGAGCAAACTGCTCCTGGTAACGAATTCGACGGTCTGGCGGTCTGTGAAAGTCATCGTTTGATGCATGTTCCCCTTCACAAAGAGAAGTTACGACAGCCTTTGGAAGACTCTCCCAGGGAAACGGACTTCCTGCAAAAACTTGCCGGCGCATACCGCGGAATTTACGCCAGCGTCCTGTCGATTGTCGGAAATCGGGCTGACGCGGAGGATGTCGTGCAGGAAGTGTGCGCGATCCTCTGGCAGAAATTTGATGAATTCGAACCAGACAAGAATTTCAATAAATGGTCTTACGGGGTGGCCTTTCTTGAAGCCAAGGCCTTTGTCCGTCACCGTCGTCGTCGCACCGGATTTGGGATGAGCGAAGACGCCTTGATGAAAATCGCCTTTGCCCAGTCGGCCGGGAGCGAACTGTTCGAACTTCGACGGGAATTACTCCACGACTGCCTGAACAGACTCAGTCTGAAAGACCGTCGGTTCATCATGGACTGCTATGACAGCGAAACAACCCTGGTGGAACACGCCCGCTCCAGAAGCATTCCGATTGCCAGTCTCTATACCCGATTAAAGCGTCTTCGGGAACGATTGATGGGATGTATCAGTCGTCATATGCAACGGGAAGATGATGCATTTTAGAAACCGCTCAAAATCAATTGATGAAGATCGAAAAACATGTCTCACTTACATCCAGACTCAATTTAATCTATGTCCCTGAATACCGACCCACTTGTTGAAGTCCGTGTCCTGGCCGGATCGCTGTTCGATGGCACTCTGAGTCTGAAAGAGATGGAACGTCTGGAGGTGCTGATCGTCAATGATCCCGCGTGCCTTCAGACCTATGTGGAAATGGTCAATCTGCACTCCGATCTGGTCGGTGAAGCGGAACGGCAATCAGACGAACAAACGGTTCTGCGAACCTTACGAGAGTTCACTCGAACCTGTGAGCGACGACAAACTCGCAAGGATCGTCGTAATATTGCCCTGACAGTAGCAGGTGCTGCCTCTCTTTGTGGAGTGCTGGGATGGTTTCTGATTGGTGCCAACTTCAAACCGGCGTCAATGGGGAATGTGGCGCATCTGACCAGCAATGTCAGTCTGAAATCGAATGATCTTCAACTGGGACAGATCCTTCGACAAGGTTCAACAATCAGCGTCGCCGAGGGGATTGTCAGTGTCGAATTGTCGAACGTCATGATCGACCTGATCGGTCCGGCTGAAGTGACTCTGATCGGGCGAAAACAGGTGCAGTTATCGCAGGGGGCACTGTCTGCCCATGTTTTTCCCGGTGGGGAAGGATTCACTGTCCGGACACCAGACGCCGAAGTGGTCGATCAGGGAACAGAATTCCTGGTGGACTATGACCCTAAACGGGGAACGGAAGTCGCGGTCCGTCAAGGTCGTGCTCAGGCGAGCCTGCTGAACGCGCAGGGAACTCCCGCTATGACTCTGGAACTGACCACCAACCGCTCCGCCCGGTTCAATCTCCCACAGGCACTCATGGAAGAAACGATCTTCGAACCGACACAGTTTGAACGGATCGACCAGACACGCGGTCAGATTCGCTCTGTGATCGGCCCGTTAAGAACGGCGTCTGAAATTCCTCAGTCACTTCAAAGCCAGCAGACGACAACCCCGAGCCAGATTCTGATCATCCCGGAACGGCAGAATATCACTTTAGACAAAGAACTGTCGGTGGCGACTGTCACAGGAACCGTTGTGATTCCGGCGGGTCAGGTTGTGAGCAGTTATTTACTGCACTATGACCCGACTTCGAAAGCGACCTTCGTCCCGAGAGGATCGGTCACATTCTTCGGAAAAGTGGCCGCCGCAATCGTCAGTTCCAAGGCATTGAACGAGACCGACGGAATGTTCGGACTGGCGGAAACGACATATGACACGCACGACGGATTCCGAGGGCTGGAATCAGACGTCGATCAGGTTCAGATTTCCGGTGACCAACGGACGGTCTCCGTATTTTTTGGGGTCGCCCCTCCCCAGTATCTGGACCAGGTGCGGGTTCTTGTTTTAGCAGAGTAGTACTTCAGGGCCTTCCATTAATTAGATGTTAAAGGAAATGAAATGCCTCGCTTTTATTTTCACTCCCGTCGTGTTGGATTTACGTTAATTGAACTTCTTGTAGTGATTGCGATTATTGCAATACTTGTTGCATTACTCCTGCCAGCCGTGCAGCAGGCCCGTGAAGCGGCCAGACGCAGCCAATGCAGGAATAATCTGAAACAGCTCGGACTGGCATGTCATAACTATGTGGATACCTATCGGATTTTGCCGTCCGGAGCCTATCATGCGTCGTCAAATACCGCTGATTTTTC
>DATMFC010000390.1:0-34527 GCA_035556335.1 Planctomicrobium sp.
TCGTCCAGATCGACGATCGAAAATCCGCGACGGCGGATTTCACAGAGAGATTCACCGGTGGCGCAGGCCACCGCACAGTTCAGTTCACGTTGGGTCATGGGACATCTCCAGAAATTGAGAACCACGACCACTCCCCGCGGAGCGGTCGTGTGAAAAACACAACCACCCCGCGAGCAACGCGCTCGACCGGGTGCCCGCGCAGCGCGGGACTTCAACAGTCAATACGGTTTGCCGCGTGACGGAACGCTGAAGGTTTCAGAACGTCAGGTTGCGGAATTGGAGGTCAGCCAGTGCGCATTCAACCAGTCCACTTCCGCAGCCAACGCTGCCGATCGTGTGATGAACGGCCCCAGTACTGGCCCGTTCACCGGGGAAAGATCGGCGGTCCAGCGGCCGTCCGATGTCGGCTCGACATGCGAGCCACGTGAAATTGAGAGGGTGCCGAGTTGCTGCAGGTCAACCTCTTCTCCATACAAGCAGCGGATCTGGCCGCTGGAAGCAATGAGCAGTTCCATCAGCAAAACTCCTGTAAAAAGGTACGGCAAGCGACCAACGGGAGCGTCACTCCGGTTTCCGAGCGTTAGCTCGTACCCGGTGCAGGGCCACGCCCTGCACGGAGGATGTTGCGGCGGGGACGATCGACGAGGAGGCCGTCCAGGGAAGACTGCACGCTGCTGAGCTGTTTGCCGATCTTCTGGCGGAGTGAGCGACTGTCCCGCAGTTGCTGCGGCTCGATGCCGCTGGTCACCCGTTGAGCCCGCTGGACCAACTCATCCAGTTGTTCGTTGGAATGGATATTCAGGGACTGAAACCGTTCGAAGAACTCGGTCAGGTTGGTCAGCGCGGTATCCCGGAAGATTTTCGGCTTCCCGTCAACGGTGCCGCTGAGCCGCTCGCTGAGATGATCGACCAGCTTCGACAGTTCTTCGATGAACGCCTGCTCCGCCAGTTGCACCGCTTCATCGAACCGGGCCTGCACTCGCTGGCATTCCTGCTCGTAGAGTTCCGGATTGAGTTGCCGGAGGTAGTTCGGCGGTTCGACAGAGGGATAATCGTGCTCGATCCCGAACAGGCCGATCAGCGATGTCGGATAGTCGCCCGGATGAAACAGATCCCCCAGTCGACGCCGTGCAGCCGACCGGAGTTCGCCGTAGTGCCGGTCCAGATGCTCGACCGCTTCTGCCAGTTCTTCTTTGAATGTGGTGATGTGATTGTCGAATTCATTGAGCCTCTGCTGATGGATCAGCCGGATCCCCGGTTCGGGATAGGGGAGTGCGATCGCTTTCCAGTAACTTTGGCAGCGTCCCTTGATCGCGGTCACCGCCTTGAATGCGGGATGGGACGTGTCGAGGAGTTTCTTGCCTGCCGACAGAAACTTACCCTCGGCACCGAACGAATCGGCCGCCTGGTTCTTCTGCTCGACGGTCAGGGTCTTGCGGACTCCCAGCCAGGTAAAGCTGAGCCGGGCGGCTGCCATCGTGGTTCGCAGACGCTGTGAGGCGGAAGTGTGCCGGGAAGAATCGGTTGAGGATTCCTCCAGCAGGGTTGTAGGCATACAGATCCTTTCTGGAAAGGAGAGGTGAAGGGGTCAAAAGAAATGCCGCCTGTCCCGGTCAGGAGCAAGCGGCGTCGAACGATACGGACATCCGTGACCTCGTCATGACGACGGTGATTACCGGGAATTCGGTTGCAGTTCGCTGGGCTGCAGACCAACAGCGGAGGAAGACAAATGGCCGGGACTTGCCCAATTGTGTCCCTCGAGGATCAGCTTCACTGTCTGGGTTTCTCCCTCCTCAAAGTGAAGCTCCTGACTTGCGTAGGTCACGCGCACGTGGTTGGGAACGTATTTGGGGGGCGGTTCCGGATCGCGTGTCAGAGATTTTCGCAAGACCCGTTCCGCGTCCGATTCCCCACGTTTCCATTCTCCCCCTCGATCGATCCAGGTGTATGCTTCGAGGCGGACCCAGCCTGGCGGTCCTTCGTTCTGAATTTCCAGATGAAGTTCATTCGGTACCAGCAGGTTCCGGACGAATTCCTCCTTAAGGATTTTGGGGCGGGCCACCGGGGGCGGTGGAGGCTGAGGGACTGGAGGCAGAGCATCCTGTTTCCAGCAGGACACGATGTTGACAAGGATCAAGAGGACCACCAGCATCAACACGACGAATCCGCAGCCACTTTCACCGGAACGAGGATGTGATCTCCCGACAACTCCCGATGGTCCGAAGGGAGATCGAAAATGCCCGGGGGGATCCGATACCAGTCCAGGTGTCCCTTCGGATGGTTGCCATGGGCCGGGTGACAGCCGCTCAAAATGGCATGAGGGTCGCTGCTGTGGCACGTTGCGAAACCGTCTGTTCCCTGCTGTCATGTCCAGTCCTGATGTGAGTGTGATCAAGGCGTGAGGCCGGTCTCCTGTCATGAATTCCTCGCAACACCGGTCTCGATCCGCTCGCGGAAAAGGAATTTCGCAGTCTGAAGAGATTTTGTTCGTGGCATTCATTTCACCTGCAGTGTCGTTTTGTGTTGATAGCTCGTATTCGGAAACGAAATCGTCATGTCGATCTGAGTTGGATCAAACGTCAGCGCACCAGAGGGAGGGGTAAAAGTGATCGCTTCTCCCCTGGTCCAGCTCTCACGATTCCAGGACCAGGTTTTTGAATTGAGTCCTTTTCGAAAGTTCATTTCTGCGCGGAAGCGGGGAAGGGAGTCCATCCCGGCCAGCGAGAAGACCACTCCGCGCTCGGTATTCCAGAGAATTCCGGAAACGAACGGCTGATAGCGCCCTTCAAACCGCAGGTCTTGACACCATTGGGCAATATCCTTGTCCTGTTCCGGTCCCTGGTACACGTAGTCCAGAGTTGTGGTATAAGTGGTCGACCAGACAGAGACCCGGACCGTTCGCGGTTCAGAAACGGTCGTGCGAAACAGGTCAGGATGTCCTGGGATTCCACCTCCCTGCCGGTAACGGGCATACCTCCAGGAATGGGCCGGCCAGTGACGGACAAAATGAACGTTTGTCCGAGAGTTTTCCTGGTCGCCCGTCAGTTGCACTTGAACCGTGCAGTTTTCGAGATCATCTGGTCCGGAATTGAAGATTTTGAACCAGTCGAATGGAGGACATGGTCCCCAGGACGCATCCAGATCGACGAGGAATCGTCCATCGAACGCAGAGGGAGTCGCCGAATATTTTTGAGCGATCTGCGGGAGTTCAGCTTGCATCCCATCGAGTTTTCTCCAGACCGCATCAAGTTGCTCCAGGTATTGGATGACTTCTTTCAACTGCACCGTTCGGGTGACGAGATCCCACCAGGAGGTTTCCCCGGCTTTGTTTCCTGACGCCTCCATGCGCTCGAGGATCACCTGCAGTTCGCGGGCGAGCGATGTTCCCCGGTTGACAAAATTGGTCATCTCCACATCGTCGGACTTGAGATTGCTCAGCGCGGAGAGACATTCCTGGATCTGTTCCGTGCTTTCGGCATCAGAAACGTGATCACGAAACTCATCGGGATGCGCTTTGAAGTCCTCCGTAAAGTACTTTGCAAGAATCAGATACTCAGGAGGCAACGGCGGCACAGCTGGGATCTCCGCCCGGGGGGCTGTCTTCGGAGGAGACGGAGGGGGAACTGTTGACCCGTTGCCACACCCCGTCAGCACGATGGCCAGGCTGGCCGCAAGCGAGAAGCCGTTCAGCCCCCGGAGCACGGCACTGACGACTCCGAACTGCGTTCGCAGTGCCATTGGAAGCAGGATGCCAAGGGAGAGCAACAGGGCGCAGAGAACGGTTCCAATGAGACCGATCACCCGGCTCGTGAATACTTCCTCCGGTTCACACAGGACACTCAGGTGAAACAATCCACCGAAGGTTCCGGCCAGGAGAAGGTAGGTTCGAAATGATCCGACGGTTTCCTTGATGAAAGCCATTTGGTGGCCCTTTCTTGATGGTGATCAGCAATGGAAGCAGATCTTTGTGATGCTGGTCGCGTTCATCATTTTTGTCGAATCGAGGAAACGATCCTGGCAAAGAGTTCTTGACTCCCCTCAGGCCGGCTGCGGGGCGTCCGGAAACGAATCTCGATCCACTGCGTCGCGCCTTGAATCACATAGAGGTCGATGGCCAGACTGGTCTCATGAAAGGCCCCTGTCATGACCGTCTTCTCCGCCGGAAAGCCGGCCAGTTGGATTTCATCCGGTCCACTCATGAAGAATTCCCCACTGAACTCCCTTTGCATGTTCCGAATAATCTTCCGCGACACTTCGGTCAGAGTGTTTTCGGCCAGATCGTCTCGGGGAGTACTGTTGACGGAGAGATGCAGATCGTTCTGGAAGTCGGAAGCCGAAAACTGAATGAACCGTGGCATCCGACTGCGAGCCTGTCTCCAATGGCTGGGGACTTCAATGCTCAACGTCCCATCTGCAACGACGCATTCCTCCCACTGTAAATTGGAATCCAGGGCCGTCTCTGCCTTCTTATTCGGCGGCATCAGGCGATCGTGGAAAAGCAGGACGACGACACCGATCAGCAGCAATCCCCCCAGGAGGGCAGACGTTGCGAATTGATGGAGATCAGTCACCCCCCTCGGCAGGGTTCCGTTGGCAGGGTTCTTTCGCAGACGCAATAGACCAACGAAGAGCAACGCCGGACAGACGACGGCGCTGCCCACAATGAAGTGTTCCGGGAATCCAGTCATGGTGTTGTTCGCCTCATGAGGGGTGAAAAGGGGCTGAAGGAGCTTTTGGATCGATTTGCCACAGGGACGATACTGATCGTCATCAATTCAAAATGGTACTTATCGTCCGTGGAATGATGCTGATAGTCAACTGTTCAATGCTCGCATGGCGCAGCGAGCAGACATTCTGGAGCGGTTCGGAGAGCGGGTGAGAGCTCTGCGGAAGGAGCAAGGCTATTCCCAGGAAGCCTTTGCGGCCGCCTGCGGTCTGGACCGGACCTACATCGGCGGCATCGAACGGGGAGAACGAAACCTCGCCCTGCGGAACATCGAGGTGATCGCCCAAACGTTGGACATCACGCTGGCGGAACTGATGGAAGGACTGTAATTCGTCGGACCAGTACATGAGGATCCAGATGTCCCACCGTCAATCGTCTCCACGCGGATTCTTTTTCTGGTCGCTCACTCCTTTTTTGACGGTCTTCGTTTTATCAATGCCGTTCCTGGTCACGAACCGTGACATCGGCGCGGTCAGCGCACTTGTTGCCGTGGAGACCATCGCCATTCTGATGTTGCTGGGGCTGTTTGACCCATTGAAGTTCCACTGGGCCTGGCGCGGTGTCGGAGCCGGAGTTTTTCTGCTCTTTCTGGTCTATTTGATCGGCATGCTCGTCCGTGACGGATTTACGATCGCGCTCCCCCGGAGACGGTCCGAAACTTCCGCGTTCAATGCCCTGTGTGGACTGGTGGTCTTCGGTATTCCCGGCTTGTGGTTTGCCTGGACCGGACGGCTCCCGGGATGGAAAGAACCAAGTGATGACGAACTGTTGGGAGACGAATTCGACGAATTCTCGCTGGACGATGAACAGGAGGAGCCCTGCAGGACTTCCTGATCACTGATCCGTCTGCCCCAGCAGGAGGGACGCGATTTCGAACTTCTGATTCTCCGATAGAGTTCGGGCCTGTTCGGGGGAATCTGAGAGCATTCCACCCTTCAATGTCATTGCCTTCGGGTCATAACTGGCATACTTCAGTTCGCACGTTCTCAACCATTCCCGGAGTGACTGGACCTCGTCTGCCGTCCAGGCGGCCTGCACTGGTTCGTCGAAGTAGGACTGCTGGCCTGCGCTGCCATGGGGACAGAGTTCGTCCTCGAAATAACGCAACGCGGCTCGAAACAGGGCAAGATGTTGCTTCGTCAGCAAGGAAACTCCTTTCGATATTAGAGCAGTTTGCTCTACCATGTGTCCGCGCAGCGCGGTGTTCGAACAGGAAAAACGCTGTTCGCCGCGTGGCGGAGACGGGTAAGTCATTTTCAAATTGCTCTATCAATGTCAGTTCAGTGAGGAATCCCGATTCACCTTTCTCCGGGAGCCGGTTTTGGAACCGGTCCACTGATAAAGGCCGGGCTGGTTCGCGGACAGGCAGCGCCCACTCGCCCAGGTTCGCAGTTTCTCCACGCTTTCCGCAGCCGTGACCGCCACCGGCACGACATTCTGGGCAGCGTGGATCAGGGGAACATCCAGCAAGGCCGATAACCGGCAACAGGCTCTGATCTCCGACCCGGTCCAATGGTCATCGGAGGGCCTTTTCTGGTTCCTGTCGATCTCGAACTGATCCAGATAGAGATCCCAGATGGCTTTCTTTTCATCGGGATTGGGGAGATCCAGGAAGAAGAGACCGTCAAAGCGGCCGCTCCGCGTAAACTCCGGCGGCAGCCGGGAAATATCGTTCGCGGTGCAGACCACGAACACGTCCGATTCATGATCATTGAGCCAGGACAAAAACCGGCCGAACATCCGTGAAGTGACGCCGGAGTCGCTGCTGCCATTGACCCCGGCGAAGGCTTTTTCGACCTCGTCGATCATCAAGACCGCTGGCGCCATCGCATCGATGATACGCAGTGCCTGTCGCGTTCGTTCCTCCGATTGCCCGACGAGTGATCCCATCAGACTGCCGACATCCAGCGTCAGTACCGGACGACCGACCTCGTTCCCAAGGCACTTGCAGAACTGCGATTTTCCACAGCCCGGCGGGGAGAGCAGCAGGACTCCACGAGCACGCCTGAGGGGATGACCAAGAGAGGAATTCAACAGGGCTCTTTTGCAGAATGACTTCAAGGCACTCAGCCCGCCCAGACAACTGAAATCCTCCCGGCCTCGATGCAGGTCCAGCATCCCGGATTTCTTGAGCATCCCGGATTTCAGTTCCCAGACCGCTTCGCTGGTGATCCGCCCCTGCCTCACGAGGGAGAGGCTGAAGGCATTCTCGGCTTCCAGGCGGGTGAGTCCGGCAGCCGCATCCAGCACCACCTCCAGTTCCGGGCCGGCGGGCAGTTCACTCTCTTCGGTCGCAATCCCCCGGGCGATTTCTTCCAGTTGATTCCGATCCGGGAGTTCATGTTCCAGGACGGCGAACAGCTTCTCCAGTTCCACCGGTAACTGCACGACCGGCGAGAGAATCACCAGGATCGTACGGTTCTGCCTGCCGGTGATGACCTGCTGCGCCAGTGCCTGTACGATCTCCGCCGAGTTCAGGAACCGGTGGAAATTCTGCAGGACCAGCAAGACGGTCCCGTCCGGCAGGGTCAGTGAGTTCACCGCCCGAATCGCGGCCAGGGGATCGCGATTGCCGACGTCCGTTTCTTCCCCCTGCAGTCCCCGATCAATGTCCCAGGTGAGCAACTTCCAGTCTTCCCGGCGGCAGAGCTGCGCAATCTCGGCCAGCGCGTCCGGGTGTTCATGGCTTTCGATCCAGAGGCCGGTGAAGCACGCGCGCACGTACTCCCCCAGCCGCTCCGTGAGCGTCATGTTCTTTCCTTCTGAAATCAGGTTGAGAAATGTTGTGAACGCGAAATGTGGAAATTTGCGAAAGACGTCAGGATTGCTGACGAACCTGTTCCACCTGTTCCGTGGCCTGATGAAACTCTGGCTTAAGCTGTTCATTCAATGACTGGCCGAGGGCCTGCTCGATCAACCGGCTGGTCTCCCGGCAGGTACTCCCGGCAAAGCCTTTCGTCTCGACTCGGGAACTCCCATCCGGAGCGATCGTGATCTCGATGGTTTTCGTCACGCGGTACCTCCGACATGAATGGTCAACTTGATGGAACCGTCTTCCAACACCTGTTCCAGGCAGGTGTGCCCGCGACGATGGCTTTCGATCCGGGCTTTCTCGACGGCATATGCCTGCAGGAACCGGTTGAGCTGCAGCGGATCTCCCCAGCGGCCTTCGAAGTTGTCGTAAGCGATCTTCGCTCTCGAGACATCACAGACCACCGGATACCGCCACTCCGGCAACCGCACCCCCCAGCCGGTTGCCGAACTGCTGTAGAGTTGGAATTCTCCGTACACCGGCTCCGGCAATTGGAGGCGTTCACACGCCGCCCGAATGGCAACGGGATCCCGGATTTCGGTTTGAATCGACACAACGTGAGACAATGGTTTGATTCTCCGTTGAAGAATGGACAAACACGGAACCGACCGCCGGTTCCTGAAAAACAAAACAACCCTGTGAAAGCCGGTCGAAACCGGTCTTCACAGGGCGGCTTCTGGCTCGGAACGCCTCTCTTCAGAGCTATCCCAATGGCCTCACCTTATATGCCGCGAAATAGGGGTTTTTTTAAGCAATGGCCCCCTGAACGGTCCCTTGACGTCGATGAGGAGCGCAAATTCTGCTCTTCAGACTCGGGATCGGGCATCATTTCCCTGCACTTCGTCGTCATTCAGGGGCATTCCTCTATCATGATGACGACCTGAAGTCTGGTCGCAGAGGAGAATCGCGTTGTTCATCGATCAAGGAGGAAGACAATGCAAGACGAGCGCCGCTTGCGTGCCTGGCACATTGCCGGACACGCCTATTCTGCAATGGCACAGGACTGTCCTGTTCATCAACTCGCCCTGGAAGGATTCACCCAGGCGGATCTGGACCGGCGTGGAGAGGCGCAGCGGCTGGATCCCTGGACGATGATCTGCCTTCCCACTGTCAATCGCCCCCTCGTACCGGGGACGTGTAGCCCAATTCTGCAACGCGTGATGTTCATCGCACTCGCCGGACCGATGGTCGAACTGGTGTGGAGTCAACAGGAATGTACTCTGGAAAACATTCAACGATTTGAGGATGACTGGCGCCAGGTCTGGACGGCGGCCGGAGGTATCTGGTGCAACGAACTGGCCCGGAAGGATTTCCTCATGACGTGTATCAGTCATGGACCAATCGTTCTGAGGGGCGACCTGACAATCGAGTTCGTTTCGATCGTGTCCGACCACCTTTGGGAGCATGGAGGTATGAACCGAGAAGAAGTTCAAGCCGCCTGGGACCGTTCGCAAGCAATTTGCGAAGCCTGGCAGAGGCGTCCTGCCAGAAAGCCTGCCGTTATCTTTGACCATCCGGAGGCCATTGGGGATCTGCTCATCAAGGACTTCGAATTCGAGGTCGTATGAAGCCCGCATTGCGTTCGGACTGATCCGGTTCACGTTGGACATCGATTTGAAAACCGCCTGTTTCTTGACGGCCCGGCAGGTTGGCGGCCGCATGGAGCACGGCAATCAAAATTCCCGGTTGCTTCATCAGGATCAGCACGGTAAATAGAAACCGCTCTGCAGAATTTCGAAAATGCCTCGAACCGTCCTGGATTCACTGGACGACCACATGAATCACGCCGTGTTATTGTTGCAATTGTTCGCTGTCGATCTCAATGAGGCACGGACCGCTGCTTTACGGTCCTGGTCTCAGATGTTCTGACAGACGATCCGGTTCACATGCCCGGTTTCATCTTCCAGCGTGAGAACGTCACGCCTTTGGCGGTTGCCCGGGGTCCGCGCCCGGACAGCCGTGACGAATTGCGGTCATCACATCCTGCAGAATGCGTTTCTGCAAGATGTGATCGGAATTTCGGCAGCAATTTTCTGGTCGCCAGAGACCGGATGGCGTGCTGCTCCGGAATGCCAAGTTCTGTTTGACGTTCCTCGATGATCCCCCTATGAATGAGGCGGAAGAGCACGCCACGCAGCCGAGACTTCGTAGGCTGCTTTGCGGACGCGGTTGATTCCGCCGAGCGGGCGATGGTCATTCATCGCATTCCAGACGCTGAAGGAGAGCTCGTCACCCCATCCCTGCGGAGACGAGTCCAGCTCTTGTCGTGGCATGAGCACATGTGCCACCGTCTGAAAGGGAGATTCGGCTTCGGGCCAGATCACACTGGCATCTTCGATCGGCATCGTCTTGGGGTTTGTCTGCAGTTGAACCTGAAACTCAAATGTCAGGGCCGTGGTGCGTAAGGTCTCCGCCAGTGCAATCCGGAACGCATCCGCATGCATCGCCAGTTTCTGAAGCAGGTCAAGCGAAGTGGCAGGGAGCCGGGAGAGCAGCCGGAAGCGATACTTGGCAATGAAGTTTCCGAACCGGATCGGAACCATGCTGTCATAGATTTGGCAGGCCGGATGCCTGGGGATTTGCATCAGGAGATTTGTGGTGGTCAGCATCTCTCTCCAGTGCCATTGCCGGGGATCCCGGTTTCCACCGGTCAATGTTTCCATCACTGCTCTGGGCTGCAAACGCGCCCGCTGAATTCGCAGATAATCTTTCACGTCCCGGGCAATGAATGCTGGCTGGTTGATCATGACGAAGTCCTGCACCGAAGCACCTGGGACTCTCTGGATCTTGATAGCCACTCCTCTGGCATCCGGAACGGCGTCTGGCTTCGGCCAGGGGCTGGAACTGGAGAATCGAGTGACGGCCGGGTCATGCCGTTCTTCTGCAAACAGACCTTGTCGAAGTTCATCAGGCAGTCCCGGCAGCACATGAAACTGTGCGACAGGAGCTCCGTGCGATTTGACATGGACATCCCGCCGTCTCAGTCCGCTGGCTCTTTCATCCCTGACGAGCAGTTCCCGCATGACTGCGATAACGCGCTGAATATCCTCGTCTTCGTCCGGAGGAATCGTTTCAACGTCAGGAGAATAGGGAATGGGGTTGTTCAAGGTGTCTCTCCCCTTTACGACAGCATCTGGCAGCCTCGCAACACGGTAAACAGCAGGAAACTCAAGGCAATGGAGAGAAGGATCGATCCTAGGCAACCGACCCGGTTGGAATAAAAGGCGAACATTGTCTCTCCCCTGCCGCTTCACATCGTCGAGGAAATGGATCACTGCTCATACCGACACGTCTTCTGCCGCCCAGTTCATTGTACAGCGCATCGCCGTCTCGACGATCTCGATTCTGCTGATCAAAATGGCAGGCAGTCCTGAGAGAATAAGGAGGGTTTTCTTGCGAAGATCTTCGTAAGTCTTTGAGCAAATTCGACGTATTATTTGGGGCGTCTTGAGAGCCCCCAATTGGCACACGACTTGCTTTTCTTTGTCCTGTAAACCGTAGGATGCCAGATTGGCAAGGCTGACCGTTCCCGTCAGTCGTTCCTGCGTCCGGTTGCCGATGATCTTTCATTCCCGGCAACGAGGCTGGAACACTGATCCGGGTGGTCTCCGTATGGGGCACGTTACGTGGCTCATATGTGATGGTGTGACCCGTTCCGGAAGCCCTCTCTCCTGCCTTTCTCCCGGCAACTTCGGTGATCTGAATCTTGATTTCGTGGACTCAAGCAGAAAGGAGAAACAACCATGTTGATGAATCGTCTCTCGCCGCTGCATCTGCTCCAGGAAATGCAGAATTCCTGGAACTGGCTGGATGAACTGACCTCCACCACGCGTCCCTTTGTGGCTCCCGAAGCCTATCCGGCCATCCGGGGTTGGAGCGATGACGAGAACTTCTATGTCGAAGCGGAATTGCCGGGGATGTCCCTGGACGAACTGGAGATTCTGATGGCGGATGGCCAGGTCCTGACCATCAAAGGGGAACGGAAGGGATGCCCGGACAACAGACGGAAGTGGCTGCAACGGGAACAGGGGTATGGCTCGTTCCAGCGCCAGATTCGGCTTCCCGGTACGGTCGATCAGCAGAAGGTGGAAGCTGAACTCATGCAAGGCGTTTTGACCATCATGCTTCCCAAGGCCGAAGAAATCAAACCTCAACGGATTCCTGTAAAGGGAACATGAGGACGAGTCAGCCACCAGTTCTGCCAGAAGGGCACTTCCTGTCAATCATTATTCAATCATCGTCAGAAAGGAGAAAGAGTGATGTCAGAAATGATTCTTCATGGACAACCGGCTGTGGAATCTCAAACAACAGCCCTCTCGAATAACGTCTATACCCCTCGTTTCGATGTCTGCGAAACGGATGACGAGTTTACGCTCTATGGCGAGATGCCGGGCATCGCCCCAGAAGATGTCGAGATCCGTTTCGAGAATCACCAACTGGCCATCTGGGGGAAAATGGCTCCGCGTCATCCGGAAGCCCGGTACTGGACCCAGGAATACGGAATCGGGAACTACTATCGGACCTTCACATTAGGAGATGCCATCGATGCCCGCTTGATCCAGGCGGAGGTCAAGGATGGCATCCTGACCGTCCATCTGCCAAAGAAGGCCGAGGCCCGTCCCGTGCGGATTGCCGTAAAACCCGGTTGATTCCCGGAAGTCGTCAGGAGGTTCCATTCCGATCTTTGATGGAGTTGTTCAGAAAGAAAGGAGACAGGCTCATGTTCAATTTAACTCCATGGAAATCCCATTCCACGAAGCAGAATGGCGGTCTGTTGACTGCTGATCCTTATCGCGAGTTTTCCCGCCTGCGTGATGAATTCGATTCTCTATTCCAGAATTTCTGGAGTGATAGCCCCGGAGCGAATCGCTTATTCAATGATCGCTGGGGAATGAATGTCGACGAGACGGACAACGAGTACACCATTCATCTCGAAGCTCCCGGGTTCGAGCCTGACGAGTTTGACGTCCGTGCCAGCGGGAACCGCTTGATCGTCAAGGCCGAGCATCAGGAGTCGCAGAAGGGGAAATCCGGCAACTGGCAGCGTTACGGCCAGTTCGAACGGACCCTTCCGCTCCCCGACGACGCCGAAACCGGTCAGATCGAAGCGCAGTACCGCAACGGTGTGCTGGAACTGAAAGTTCCGAAGAACAAGGAGGCTCAAAACGTGAAGCGGATCTCCGTGAAGAAAGCCTGAGCCCAGAGCCGTTGCCAGTCTCTTCTCCGTTTTGTCGGTGATTCTTCTCTGGCTGAGGAGAACCGTCCGGGGTGAGGAACCCGTCCGTTCTTCACTCCGGGCTGGTTGTTGGCTCCATGTTTCTTTGCTCATTTCTTCAGCATGGGAAACCCACAAAAAATCTCAAAGTTCCTGCGGTTCATTGGTCGAGCGGAGGATCTCGACGTCACGCTCAAGAAAATCAAAGGGGTTCTCCATCAGCGATGACCTGTTCAGTTTGTCCGCGCCATTCCGGCGGGGCGGTTTGCAGATCCACCATCTGCCGGTAACGGCCATCCACCGCCAGTAGCTCTGCATGCGTGCCGGCTTCGCGGATGCGTCCCTGCTCGATGACCAGAATCAGGTCGGCATGCTGAATCGTGCTCAGGCGATGCGCGATCACGAACGACGTCCGATCCCGCATCAATTGCTGCAATCCCTGTTGAATGAGTCGTTCGCTCTCTGTGTCGAGATTACTGGTGGCTTCATCCAGAATCAGAATTTTCGGATCGGCCAGCAAGGCTCTCGCAATGGCGAGCCGCTGTCGTTGACCGCCGCTGAGTTTTACGCCCCGTTCACCGATCATGGTGTCATAACCCTGAGGCAGGGACCGGATAAATTCCTCGGCATTGGCCAGTCTGGCGGCCTGTTCGATTTCCGCACGGCTGGCATGCCGTCCGGCATAGGCAATGTTCTCCGCGACGGTTCCGTCAAACAGAAAGACTTCCTGTTCGACGACTCCCAGCAACTGCCGGTAGCTCTCCACATCGATCGATTTCAAATCAACGCCGTCCAGCAGGATGCGGCCGATGGTTGGATCATAAAACCTTGCCACCAGATTCGAGAGTGTCGTTTTCCCGGCCCCACTGGGACCGACCAGCGCCACCATCTGACCGGGCACGATATCGATGTTGATGTCCTGCAACGCCCACGGCCCCTCTGTTCCGTAACGGAAGGAAACATTTTCGAACGTGATCCGGCCTTCGGCTGTCTCCTTCGAGACCTGAATCGCTCCCGGAAGACGCGGCATTTCTTTCTCTTCGGCCAACACATCCAGAACACGATCCAGTGCGGACAGGTTGTTTTGCAGTGTGGCGGCACTCTCCGCGAGAATCGCCAGCGGTTCGAGCAGCATGACCAGATAAACCAGAAACATCATCAGGTCTCCGGTCGTCAACGTCCCCTGCAGCACCTGCCAGCCGCCATACAGCAGTAATCCACCTGAGCCCAAAGGAATCAACAGATCCCAAACCATTTCCACGGCTCGCATCCACCACCAGACGTACAGTTCCTGCCGTCCCATGAGGTGGTTGTCGGTCATGACCCGTAATGTTTCGGTCCGCTGCCGACCGAAAGCCCGGACGATCCGAATTCCGGCGAACGCTTCGGTGGTGTGGCCGTCGATTTCCTGTCGTCGAGCCCGGACATCCCGTGAACGAGGCCGGATTTCCCGAATCCAGGTACGATGCGTCAAGTAGACGACCGGCAGCATGAGAATCGCCCCCAGAAGCAGTCTCCAGTCCACGATGGCCAGAACGATCAGACTTCCCAGCAGTTGCACGATGGCTCGCCACGGATTGTAAAGGAGTCCGAAGATCAGATCCCCGACACTCCCGGTATCTTCCCGCAGCAGACTGGCCGTTCCCCCCGACTTCATCGCCTGCACGCGAGGAAGCGGAAGGCGAATGGCATGTTCAAAGAGTCGTTTCCGAAGGGATAACTGTAATCGTTTGGTCGCACGGGTCGCATTCCAGCGTCCCCAGATCCCCAAACCGGATTTGAGGAATGAGACCAGAGTGACAATACCCGCAATGATCAGCAGGAGTGACCAGCGGTCTTGCGGCAGCAGTCCCTGCCAGCCATTGGTCGGAAGAATCTGGTCCCCAAGAACGTAATCCACGACGAATTTCGTAGCGGCCGGGGGGACCAGTCCCAGCAGAGTCGCCAGTGTGAGCGTCACCAATGCGGCCAGAACACTGGCCCGCTGGTTTCCCAAGAGATCCCAGAAGGCTCGGATCAGTGGAGACGTCGACCGCAGTCGGCCCGGAGAAGAATCCTCTTGGGAAGCCGAATGCTTCGGTTGCGGCCTGCCGGATCGGCGTTTGAGGTCATCACGGTATTTCTGAAATCGCTGTCGGCTGGATCGAAGTGCATTTGTCATAATGGAATCATAGACAACCAAACGGAAAGCAACTGCCAAATTTCCCGATTGATCTATCCTGGTCGGCGCGGTAAATAGAATCCGTTCTGCAGAAATTCGAAAAATGCCTCGAACCTTTTCGTTTGCTTCGAGGTCATCGTAGAGGCAGGCTTGCTAACGGCAACCTGCAGCCGATTCCGAAACCACCAAGCCAGCAGCGAGTCATGTCTTCATATTGCCTAGGTCTGATTTCCGAACAGGTCGGCGAACAGCGATTGAGCGGGAAGCCCGCGAATCGGCTGTTCGGCCAACCTTTGCGCTTGTGACACCGTCTCTCCCTTAGAGACAGGCTCTTCCAAAGCCCGGTGTCATCGCGCATCGGGTTTTTTCGTGCGCCTGATTCGGGGCTGTTCGCTGAGAAGCAAGGACAGACGCCGACCGATGAGGGAGGAAGAAGTCGGTCCGCGGTAGCGAATGACGGGGACTGAAAATCCGCAGAGGAGGATTCTATGAGGATGTAGGCAAAAACTGGTTGATGGAATTATAGAATTTCTCCTTGTTTCACCACCGAAATAACAGTGGGCGCAAAACATGTATTGACTTCGCCTATCTTATCGATGCAGCATCAAAGTCGTATTGGACACTTCACCAGGTGTCAATTGTGTGCTGATCCTGGGAACAGCCCAATTTTGAGGATCAATACCAGGAGGAGCATCAATCCATCCTGCCGAAGAGCTTCCGAGCCGATCACCTTCGTTAAACAACGCTCGCATTGCGCCGACATCAAAATCCAATGCACTTGATTGCGTCCTGATGCTCTGGGGGATCGCTGCCAACTGAAAGCGAGCGTTTGCAAAGTGTGCCATAAGGTAGAGTTGTGCCAGTTCGTGCCCCTGTTGAGCACGTAACATTCCTGCCAGAGACGCATTGGACAGGTTGAGCAGTCCGAGTTTGACCGGAAGTGGATCAGGATCGGCCTTACCCGCCACGATCGTATAGACAGTGATACGGTTTACTGCCTCGGTGGAACCGTGCTCGGAGGTCATAGGTCCATCCGGGGCCATAACAAGGATGTGCGGAGGCAGAAACATTGATGCGCTGACTCCTCCATCGACATGCAATTCGGAATACTTCCGGTGTCCAATTTCGACGTTAATGGAAACAGGAGGAAGTAATCCAGGAACCGAACAGGATGCAAGAATGATCTCCTGGACAAGTTCCACCTTGTCGGGATGGTGACTTGTTGCGATTGCACCAATATCCCAAACGACGAGCTTCTGTGTATCCAGGTTCGTAGTACCGACATAGAGCCGGCGTCCGCGATCATGCTCTGAAGCAATCCGGCAAAGCAACCTCTCAGTCACCATGCCGCAGATCTGTCTCCGAAGAGGCTCTGACGTCGCGAGAGCGTTCGACCATGGGAGCAACGGAAGTCTTTTGTAGATGCGGCTGGCATTCTCCGAAGTGAAGAGGTGTCTCAGTGCCGGATCGTAGTCTGCTCCAAGAAAGGCCAGCGGAGCGATAAGGGCGCCCGTACTGACCCCGGTAACAACATCGAACTCAGGCCGGTTGCCTGTTTGAGTCCAACCGACAAGCATTCCGGCAGTAAAGGCTCCATTTGCTCCACCACCGGAAAGGACCAGAATGTTTTCTGTCGGTCGCGACTGCGTTTGATTGTCCGGAGTTTCATGGTTGATGAGATGAATGGAAGTCTCGATTGGTGCCACGCCGCGCGAAGGACCGCCTGTCTGCAAACGCACCGGAACAGGTGGATAATCACGGACAGTACGACACCCTGCCAGCAGGGATAAAGTCACAGTACAGGTTGACACAATTTTCGCGAGACGCCGCATCGAGAACTCCATTCCTCGAAGTCAACTCTATCTTTACACCATCCGTAACCGCGAGCGGCCTGTCATCGTTCCCGTCCCGCGATCAAAAATCCCTTAGGTCAAGAGAGGTCCCTGATCCAGAGATCATCAGACTCATATCCCATTTGTATCAATCGTTCAGGGAGTTCTGGCAAGTCCCGTTCGACAAGTTCTCGCAGTCGCCAATGAAACCTTCCGTTCTTCCAACGCTGGACGGTTGTTAGGTCAAGCGGGCGAACACCATTGAGAGCCCGGGTATCAAAATCATTCGCAACAACTTGATGGAATTCACTGAAAGGACGCTTCGTTCTCCAGCCGATGTGTTGCTCCATCTGAGACTCGACTCCCAGAGGATTCAGAATCAGATCTTCGTATCGCACGGAAAGCACGTCCGGGAACTGTGCGGCCCATTTCCAGTGTTCATAGTAAGCCCGCCAGACTTCTGGAATAATATAAAATTCGTCCGGACGAGTTTTATGGAAAGATGTTAAAATGTCGCGGGGATCGCGGCAGAACAGCAGCAGGCGGAGGTCCGTATTCCGATTTTTGTAAAAAGCTCGAATCTCCTCGATCTGAAACAGATCTGGGGGACGTTTGGTAAACAGATAACGCCCTCTTTTCACCGCAAATCTGGCTGCATCCAACGCCCCGCGTTCTTTCCGGAATGTTTGCACTCGGTCGAGACATGTTCGAGCGATTAATTGAAAGAGAGTGGTGCCTGAACGTGGAAAGCCGCACAACACGACATGACATCGTGGCGTTTCATTGAAAAGCAGGCGATGGTCCGAGAGTCGGGCAAATGGGCCAGCGAACGACTGTTTGAGAGCACGCGACAAGTCGAACTTGCGTTGCCGTGAGGCAATGGGTTCTCGAGGATAAGGAGGCCGAGCCAACGAAGGGTGTTGAGAGTGCATTCGTGAAGTCCTTTTCCGATTCAATCGATGAAATCGATCTCAAACAAATTGAGTACCGCCAATGACGCTCGGTTCAACGCCCTCATTCCTGAATCGCCGGAATCAAGACCGTCAGGAAAAGGAGTGGCATGAGAACGCCTCCAAAAGAGTGGGATTGTTTAATTAAGGTTCATTTCTCGTCGATGAGCCTGACTTATCCTTGGTCACGTTCGCGTTTCTTTCGTTCGTGCCCCCGTATTGGCGGATCAATTCCTCATCCAAACCAATGGTGTCCACGCAATGGCAGCGACACCAGAGATTCCTTCCAAACAGAATTTCATGCGTTCTCATCATTTCCCGATGAATCCGCATGGCACTCTTTCTCTCTGGCACCCGAATATCATCGCGACCGAATGCTTCGTGGAAATGCTCATCCACATATGAATATGATCCAGCAAAGTATTTCTCTGCAGTAACACGATCTCCCGCTGGTGACAAAAATCCCGAATGAAAGGAACGTCAGAATTCGAATCGAAGGTTCAACCCCAGGAACACTCCGGGCGAGAGCCGAACTTTGTCGTGCAAGCCAGCCCCTTGGTTCTCTCCCTCTCCAAATTCTCTTTCAAAGGCATAACCGGAATTCAACTCTGCCGAAAGATGACGCCCAATATCGCACTTCATTCCCATGACAAGCCGCTGTTCAAAAACAAAGAAGCGATCTTCGGAGTTGACACGGTCGGAAAGGAAATATGCCTCTGAAAGATTTTCATAGGCGCCGTAGAGTTGCATCCGGTCATGGATGAGGTATGTCAGCCGTGCATTCACGTTAGTCAATGGAACATAGGATAAGTCGATTGCCCAATCGGAACCGGGTTCCCAATGAAGTCTGAAGGGAAGTCCTAAATTCATTTGGAAGGATTCAGAGGGATTCCAACTGTATGCCACCATCGGAATCGGAAAATTTAACGTCCCGGCCGGTGAATACATGACTCCTAAAGTCCAGGAGTCGCGCTGGTTTCGTGCGGGGATCAGCAACATTCCTCCCAGCATGATGTTGATTTCGTCACCGCTTTGAAACGGTTCGTCTCCGGACGTCCCGGCGCTAACCATGAGTAAACCTGTCCAGTCATTGTCAAACTGGTGCAGGTAGTTCACTCCAAAACTCACATCCCACAGTTCCGCAGGGAAAGGACGCCCGGTGTCAGGGAGAGTGACTTCACCCGAATAGAGTGAGTTTCGAACGTTGAAATTGAACATGAGAGCACGCCCCTCATTCATCCAGAGCGGCAGTCCTCCCGACAAATTCTGGCGGAGAACGGCCAGATCACCTTGTTGTCCAGAGACGGATCGTGACGGATACCAGACGACACTGTATCCAGGACCTCCACCTGGACCGCCCCCCATCCCCGGTCCTCCAGGTCCGCGCATCGTGGGCCGTCCCGCATGTGGAGCCGATTCCAGTGGAATCATCTCCGGAACAAGAGACTGTTCTTCGGAATCGAGGAACTCTTCCAAAGGCAGCGGCTCGATCTGAGTCTCCGCCGCGTCTTCCTCGAAAAGGGCTTCAGAATGTCCGTAATCCTCCGCTCTTGCAGCGCTGGTCGCGAGCAACGCGAAGACAACCGTCAACAAATTCGGCAGTCTCCAAAGTTTCCTCATCGCCGGTGACCATGTGATCGAAGCACCAATCATTGGAAACCTTGTCTATGACTTCGTATCATCCTGAAAGATCCCTCTCACTTTGGAGATTTGTTTGACCAGTCGCCTGCTCAACGGCTGGGCACCGCTGCTGAACGAGGCATTGTCCGGTGGTGTGAAACACCCTGTCCTGCGAGGTTGACAGCTCGACTCGATCGACCCGGCATCCGGGGAGCAGAGCCTGACAGCCGCAGATCCTTCCAATGTGATGTTCCCATGTTCTGAGGATCGCGACGCACCTCTTCCGCCGCTGGCCCATTCATCTCGGAAGGACATGTCACCGGTTTTTCGAACACCATTTTGGAACTCCCTTTCCAAATCGATGAGGCGATTGTCGAGTTTGCAGGATGTAGCAAATGTCGGCTCTTTGTGATTGGTACGGGCGCGAGAGGTGGTTTTCTACAAGATTTATTACTTTGGGAAACTGGTTTTAATAAATCACCGTAAACAATTGACCTCAAAAGGCTTCAGGCGATGCCGTTACCGTTTGGAGGGTGGGGCCTGGTCCCCCTCTTTCCATGGCGGAGGTGAATGGTCTCCTTAGAAGCCCCTTCCCCATCGGTTCGGTCACTCTGCCGATCAGGCTTGCTGAATGGGTTGTACCTAATATCTGGAATTTGGCGGCCATCCGGCCTTCTTCGGAAACGATTGAGCGATCCAGTGTGACGCGACGATGACGAACTGGCGTTTGGCAACGGTTTCACCAATTCGGCGAATTCTGCAGGTCGTACCACATCTCTCTCAACAGCAGGCCATCCATTTTTGCGAAGTGAAATCCGCAGGGGTGCCGCGCTGTCGACGGTGCTGTGAACGCTCCTGGAGGAGTCGTCCCTGTTGCCTTCAGGACACCAGCATGTCATTTCAGCGCCCCTTGCCCCTCGTTCTCCTTCTGGTGGTGATGTCTTCCTGGACCGGATGCGGGAGCGTCAGGAATTATTTTCACAACGGCTTCAAGGTCGGCCCGGACTACACGCCTCCCTGTGCCTCTGTGGCCGAGGACTGGATCGACAACGGCGATCCGCGCATTCACAGTTCCTCTGACGACTTGAGTGGCTGGTGGACCGTCTTCGACGATCCGCAACTCAACGGCCTGATCCAAGCCTCCTACGAACAGAACCTGACACTGCGTGAAGCAGGCTTTCGGATTTTGTCCGCGCGTGCTCAGTTGGGTTATGCCAAGGGAAATTTCTTTCCCCAATTCCAGACGGCGCAAGGAGGATATTCACGGCTGAATCTGGCGGACAATTTCTTCGACCAGTGGAATTTTGGATTCAACCTCGCCTGGGAGCTGGATTTCTGGGGGCGATATCGCCGTGCCATCGCCGCAGCGGAAGCGACGTTGGACGCATCGGTTCATGACTACGACTACGTGCTGGTCACCCTGCTGGGGGATGTGGCCACCAGTTATGTTGAAATCCGGACCACCCAGGAGCGAATCCGGCTGGCGGAAAATACGTTGAAGATTCAGGCGGATGTTTTGAAATTCATCGAAGAGCGATTGAAGGCCGGGGCAATTGGAGTGACCGAACTGGATCGAGCCCAGGCCCAGAGCAATTGGAAACAGAGCCAGGCTCAAATCCATGACCTGCGGATGACCTTGAGAATCGCTGAGAACCAGTTGTGCATTCTGCAGGGAATTCCCCCTGCAGACCTGACAGAATGGTTGGCATCCGGCCCGGAGCAGAAAATTCCGGAAGCGCCCGCGTTCGTGGCCGTGGGGATTCCGGCGGAGTTGCTGGGCCGACGCCCTGACCTGCGGCGGGCGGAGCGACTGGTCGCGGCCCAGGCGGAACAGATTGGAATTGCTGAGGCCGATTGGCTACCGGCCATCTCGATCAACGGCACGCTCGGATGGCAGGCCAATTCGTTGTCAAACCTGTTCGCTCCCCAATCGCAGACAGCCAGCATTGGTCCGGCGTTTCAATGGAACATCCTGAACTACGGTCGCATCCTGAATAACGTGCGGTTCCAGGAAGCCGAGTACCAGCGATTGATCACGGTCTATCAGAATACCGCACTGCAAGCCGCCGCCGAGGTGGAAAACGGGATCATCAGATTCACACAAGCCTCGGAACGGGCGCAGGCATTGGAAGAGAGCGTCGACGCGGCATATACGGCATTGGGGGTGGTCGTCGCACAATACGAAGCAGGCTTGGGAGGGGTGGACTTCAACCGCTATGCCACGATCCTGCAGTCACTGGTTCAACAGCAGGACACCTGGGCGCAAGCGCAGGGGCAGAACGCCCAAGGGCTCATCGATATTTACCGGGCTCTGGGGGGCGGATGGCAGATTCGACTCGCTCCGGTTCCCGACAAACAGGGAATTCTGTCGGAAGTTCCGCCGCTTCCGGGAATTCTTCCCATTCCGGATCTCCCCGAACAAGAGTAGCCATTCGGAGTGAGAAAAGAGGGCCACCGTCCCCATTCAGTATGAATGGGAGCGCTGGCCCTGATGGCAGATCTCCCGTTCTCAACCGGTTCCTGTCTTCGACCACTCGGAGACGAGACATCAAAGCATGTTTCAACGTCTCGCAGGGGGGACAGGAGATGAGACGGGAGGACGGGGAGAAGCCGCCACGGGAAGCCTGCTTTTCTCACCATAGTCTTCCATCATGTCGTGCAACGTCGATTCAAACTGGCCCAGCAACTGATCCAATCGAACGGCATCACGCGATCCGGGAGCGGCGCGCCATCCCCGCAGATCTCTTTCGATGGCGTGAAAATCCCGATCCATTTTGTGGAGGGAAGCGGCGATCCTGTCGTTCTCACGTCGCGGTGCCCGGTGCGTGCCGTTACGAACTTCATCTCGAATGCGTTGAGACTCCTGCAGAATGTCGTACATTTCACGATACCCCTCACGGAAGCCCGGATTGCCTTGATAGTTCTGATGCAGTTGCAGGCACAGAGCATTCGCCTGCGTGACGAGTTGATTGGCCAGACGGTCGGCATCAGTCCGACGTCCGAATTCGATCCTGACCACAGGTGCGGGACCGGGACCAGGGGAGGGTTGCGGTTGATAGCGAGGCGCTTGGGGACCGGGCTGGGCCATTGCCTGATGGATCAGCGGACTCCCTCCCCACAGAACTCCGATCACAGCGGCGAATCGCCAAAAGGACATGTCTTCTTTCATCATCTCAACCTTCCTTGGAAAAGTGAGACACACTCTCCTGTCAGCACCCTGCTCACACGGCGGTGTCCCATTCATCAAGACGTTTCGTTGTTTCTTGAAGGCGCTTTCCTGGCGCTCTCACTCGTACCTCAAGGCATCGATCGGATCGAGGCGGGAGGCTTTCCAGGCGGGGTAAAATCCAAAGGCCACTCCCACCGTGGCTGAAACGAGAAAAGCCCCCGCCACCGCTGGCAATGACATCTGGACGGGCCATTTCATCAAGAGCCAGACCAGAGTCGACGCGCCGCGGCCCAGGAGAATTCCGACAATTCCTCCCAGGGAACACAGCGCGATGGCCTCGATGAGGAACTGGCGCAGAATATGATACGAGCGGCCTCCCACCGCCATCCGCAGGCCAATCTCTCTTGTCCGCTCGGTGACCGACACGAGCATGATGTTCATGATTCCGACCCCGCCGACCGCCAATGAGATCGTGGCCACGATCAGCAGCAGTCCTCCCATCATCGTGGACATGCTGCCGAATGCCTTCATCATTTCGGCCATATTGCGAATGTTAAAATCATCATCCTGTCCCTCTCGAATCCGATGGCGTTCCCTCAATAGTTCTGTGATCTGATCAATCGCAGGCTGGACCATCTCCGCGCTGTGCGCCTTCACCATAATGGTGTCGACGTTGATAAAACGCACCGGTTGCGGTGTATTGGCCGCCTGAGTGGCCGATTGTTCGGGATAGAGAGAAGTCGCTTCGGGATAGAGATTGCTCAGCGTATTGACTTCGGTCGAGGTGGCACTGGATGCTGTCCCTGCGCTCGCTCCTCCGGTGTTTGTCCCCGAGACGCGAAACTTGATCGTCGTCCACGGTGCCAGAATGACATCGTCCTGGTCCATCCCCATCATGTTGGCTCCCTTGCGTGAGAGCACCCCCACGACTCGAAAGGAGACATTTTTAATTCGCAGATCCAGTCCGACGGGGGACTCTCCGTCGAAGAGTTCTTTGACAAGCGTTTCTCCGACCACACAGACCTTGTTGCTTCCCCGAACGTCGCGATCCGTGAACATCTCCCCGTCCTGAAGCTCCATCCAGTCGCGGGCCTTCAGGTACTCTGGAGTCGTTCCGTAGATGTTCATGGGCACCCAGTTGCGGTTTCCCCGGACGACCTGCCCCTGGACCTGGACGATGGGGGCCGCAGAAGCGACTGCCGGACAATCCGTCAAAATCGATGCCGCATCTTCCGGCGTCAGGGTTTTCTCGCTGCCAAACCCCATACTGATGCCGCCACTGGAGGCGGCTCCTGATTGAACCATAATGGTGTTGGCCCCCATCGACAGCATCGTGGTCGTCAATGCGGTTCGAGACCCTTGGCTGATCTCGACCATGGCAATCACGGCCGCGACTCCGATCACCACACCCAGCGTGGTGAGTCCTGAACGCATCCTGTTGCGCCAGATGGCACCCAGAGCGGTTCGCAGTGTCGGCGGAACGAGCCGCGTTGCCAAGGAGGGGGAAGGATGAGCGGGGGATTTCACCTTGGCCGCGATTTTCGGAACGGTGACGGACTGGCTGGGTTTTCGTTGCGGAGGTGCAATGGTCGCCACGCCCCCGTTGCTTTCCGCAGTCCCGGTCCAGGACTGGGGGGCATCCCGTTCTTCCGTCCATGGGGGCAGATCTTCGGGAATCGGAGCGGAAAGAATCTGCCGTTCGCCTTGCGAGACATCCTCCACGATCAAGCCATCCGCCACACGAATGGTCCGATGGGCATAAGCAGTCACTTTGGGATCGTGCGTGACCAGGATGACCGTCAATCCTGCGGCATTCAATTCCTGAAACATCCGCAGGATTTCGACGCTGGTTTTGGAGTCGAGGTTCCCGGTCGGTTCGTCAGCCAGCAGGAGTGCGGGCTGATTCACCAGCGAACGGGCGATGGCCACCCGCTGCTGCTGCCCGCCCGACATTTTCGAAGGGATGTGATCGAGCCGGTCTGCCAGTCCCACTTGAACCAGAAGCTCGACGGCCCGTTCGTTTGCCAGCACGGCCCCGGGAGCACTCAACGAGTAATCCAGGGGCATCAACACATTCTGAACGGCGGTCGTCCTGGCCAGCAGATTGAAGCTCTGAAAAACGAAGCCGAGCTTGGCGGTGCGTACCAGGGCGCGTTCATTGCGGCCGAGTTTGCCGACTTCCTGCCCATCCAGCCAGTATTCTCCCGACGTCGGACGATCCAGGCAGCCCAGGATGTTCATCAAGGTGCTCTTCCCGGATCCTGACGCTCCCATGATGGCGACCATCTCTCCCCGCTGAATGGAAAGGGAAACCCCCTTCAGCACGGGAACATCCATATCCCCGACCCGATAGGTTTTGGTGACGTTCTCGACACGGATCAATTCTTCCATCGATGGGGCCTCTCGGCATCCAGGTTGCCACGGGGATTATTTCTTGTCACCCTCGGTCGAGGGGGTTTTCCGGGGGATCTTGGGAGGACCAAACGGATTGTTCGTTTCCTGCGTCGCCGCAACCTGTGTCTCTCCCAGCACGATTTCATTCCCTTCCGAGAGTTGATCGCTATAGATCGCGGTCAACGAATTGTCCGTTTCCCCAACCAGAACCGGGACGGGAACGACAAAGTTTCCATGACGAACCCAGACCGTCCCCGATTTTCGGCTCTCGCCGAGAGCCTCGACTTCTGAGTCGGCACCTTGTGACGGCACAGGTGTTGCTGCCACGACGTCCGGGGAAATGCGATTCGCGGGAGGTTGATACCGCAGTGCGGCATTGGGAACCAGGAGCACATCCGGAATCCGCCGGATCAAAAACTTGACGTCCGCCGTCAGATAGGGAAGCAGTTTCAGATCGGAATTGTCGTTCTCGATGACGACGGTATAGGTTACGACATTTTGCGTCATGGTGGCATTGAGACGGATCTGCACCACCTGCCCTTCGAAGACATCCTCCGGAAAGGCATCCACGGTGAATTTCACCGGCATGTCCACTTTGATGAGCCCGATGTCGGCTTCATTCACGGAAGCCCAGATCTGCATCCGTCTCAAGTCCTTGGCGATCAGAAACAAGCTCGGAGCATTCAGGCTGGAAACCACCGTCTGACCGATATTCACGCGACGATCGATAATCGTTCCACTGACGGGAGAACGAATGACCGTATAACCCAGATTGGTCTCCGCGAGTTGGAGCAGGGCCTCGTTTTGTGCGATCGACGCCTTGCCAATGTCGATGCTCGCTTTGGCGGAATCATAGTTGGCCTGAGCCAGCACATAATCGGCGTCGGAGATCCCAATAATCTCAATCGGTTCCTGACGGGAGGACTTCAGGCTGGCGGGAGCGAGGCCGGTCAACTTGAGAGACCGCAATTTCTGAGCGCGCAACCATTCCGCTTCGGTTTGCCTGAGTGTGGCTTCCAGTTGCAACAAGCTGGCCCTGGAATGCTCCAGGGCCGCTTTGGCCTGATTGCGTTGGGCGAGGTAAATGGCTTCATCGATGATCGCAAGGGTCTGCCCTTCTTCGACGAGTGCGCCATAATCCACCTGCTTCCCGGCGTAGCGGGGATCCACTGTCCCTCGTGCGTCGATCCCCAACGCATCAACTCGCCCGACCACCTGAGCGCCGACGTCAACGAGATCCTCAGGTTCGAGCGTTCCGGTGGCGGAAACAGAGACAATCAGATCACCCCGATCGATCTGAGCGGTGCGAAAATTGACCGTCGATTTTGTGTTCGAGAACTGGTTGTAGGCGGAGACGCCCCCTGCCGCGACGGCCATGAAGAACACGAGCAGGAAGAGGACTCTCATCGAACTGCACCATTCAATCTGGAGATGAACACTCGCCAGCCTTGTTGCGATGCTCTCCGAACGGCATAAGGGGCAACTGCGGCGGATTGGCTCCCACCAGGCGTTTGGCAACAAGGGAACGTCTGCCGCAGTGCCCAAACCTCCAACTCCTTCGAAGGTTTTCCCGGAACAGGAAGAACGCTCAGGCAGATCCTGCCTATTGCTTCGTACGGGGAACTTTGCCGACGTTCTACAGAATTTCTTTCGAAATTCCGGAAAGGGCTCTGCGGGTGAACGCTTGATGGCAATCGCCGCAACCCCTATTGGCCTTCCTGTGCTTTACGGCGAATCTCTTTCAGAAACTCTTGAAAGACATGATTGTTTCCCCAGGCAGGGGCTGTTCGTTCCGCGACATCAAGCGCTGCATTCACGCTTTGTCGCGCTGCTTCCAGATTCCCTTGCTGCCGTTGCCAGGCAGCCAATTCCAGGAGCAGTTGTGCCCGGGCGACGTGGTAAATCGATGAACTCACACTTTCTTCCGTGAGTTGCTTGAGAATTTCAAGGGCCTCGTTGAGTTGTTGCGCCGCTTCGTCCGTCTCTCCCTGCAATTTGGCCACCAGGGCAAATTGATGTTTTGCCTGAGCCAGGAGTGCGCGATACGCAGGATTTCTGGGAGCCGCGCTCACGAGGGTCTCGGCGATCCTGACGGCTTCCCGAAGATGCTCGTTTTTCGTTTCCGCATCCAGTTCACCGGGGATTCGGCTCCGTGTGATCAACGCTTCCGCCAGTTCAAATTGAAAGCTCGGTGATTCTGGAAACTCGGCGGCCAGTTCCCGAAGAATGGCTTCCGGCTCAATCGCGAGATCCGGTGCAGGGGGATTTGTAGAAAGGCCAAGAGGCAGTTTCAAGATGCCTAACGGCAAGAGTTCCCACACCCTGGAATGCAGGATTCCCTGCACTTGACCCAGTATGAAATCGGGTTTGGAAACGGCCTGTATAAAACGGACGAATTCACGTCGATCCAGTTCACATTTCGCCAGCGCCAAACGATATTCCGGATTCTTCGGAGACTCCTGAACGAGGTCTCGCAGCAAACGAGACGACTGATCGAGATATTCCAGCATCAAATGCAATGGCGGTGGACGATCACCCCAGTCTTCCTCGGCTGGAAGAGGAGGGGCGGACGGTGGTGGCCAGGGAGGTCGTCCGTTTGCGGGTTCCAGGACCGCGAAAATCTCCCGGGCTCCTGCTGTTGGTCCGACGGTTGAGAGCTGAGTCAACGTTTTCGCCAGGGCAAACCGGACGTCGGACGACGGATTCGGACACGATTCGAGAAGACCTTTCGCTCGCCAGTGGGCCTGAACAGCCCCTTTCACATCTCCTGAACGGGCTCTGGTGATGCCGAATGAGTTGAGTGCGGACACTTGTGCCAGGAGCAATGTCTCGTCCCGGGGATGTTCCCGGTATGATTCCGAGTAACGTGCAATCGCCTTGGAAAAGGAATCGGACGCTTTGTCCAGGTGTCCCAGCCGCACCTCAATTTCACCAATCTGCATCTCCGTGCGCGCGGCTTCCACGTCCAAGTTTGCCCCATTGTTTTCCGCAAATTTTTCGTAGAACTTCAGCAGTGTCGCCAATAACCGGGCATCGGCATCGGAGACCGCCACGTCGTTCATGCGCGCTTCACCGGCTTCCGTTTCGATTCGCAACGTGCGGGGAATTCCACGCGCAGAAACATTCTCGGTGATTTCGTTGAGCGCCTGAACGGCAATGGCCAGGTTCTCCTGGGTCCGTTTCTTCTGGGCCGAGATTTCCTTCAGCGCCAACTCCGATCGGTGCTTCCCAATCGCGAGCGAGACGATCAACGCCAGAAGTAATGCCATCGCCACGGCGGAGAGCGAAGCCACGACCTTGTGGCGTTTTCCCCATCTCCACATCTGTTCCAACGGAGTGATGCGCCGCGCCAGGATCGGCTCGTCATTCACGAACCGCCGTAAATCCTCGGCCATCTCCGCCGCTGATTGGTAGCGATGCGAGGAAACAACCGAACACGCCTTCATCACGATCGTTTCCAGATCCCGGCTGACATGCGGTGCCACGGAACGAAGCGGAGGAGGAGGGGCGGAAGACTTGAGCTGAATCAGCCGGGCATGGTTCGTATCCGCATAGGCTGGCCGTAACGCCAGGAGTTCGTACAGCGTCAATCCCAGACTGTAGATGTCGCTTTGCTCCGTGCTCTGGCCGACGATCTGTTCCGGGGCCATGTATTGCACCGTCCCGGTCACATGCCCCGATCTGGTCAATCGATTTTCCTGGATGCCGGTCGCCAATCCGAAGTCGACCAGCCAGGCAACACCTTGCCGGTCGATCAGGATGTTGGACGGCTTGATGTCCCGATGAATGACTCCCTGGCCATGCGCATAGGCCACGGCATCCGCCAGATCAGCCACAGTTTTTGCGACAACCCGAGGATTCGACAAGGCGCGAACAGCCGGTTCTTGGCCCGGTTCCGGTCGATTTTTGGAGTCCTCTCCCGAATGCTCCCCTTCCAGTCTTGTCCCGCTATTGACGACCGACTCAGGAATGCTCGAATGGGGTGGAGATTGTTCGTGTCGCGAAGCGGGGAGTCCACCGTCGTTCAGGATCTCCGGGACTTGGCGGAGCGTCTCGATCACCTCCGCCAGTGACCATCCGGGAATGTACTGCATGGCATAAAAATGAACGCCGTAATCCTCTCCCGTTCCATAGACGGGAACGATGTTCGTATGGTGCAGTTTCGCGGCGGATTCGGCCTCCCGGCGGAACCTGGCAAAATCCGTAGCCGTGGTCGCCACGTTGACTCCCAGCACCTTCAGGGCCACCCGGCGATGGAGCGTGACCTGCTCGGCCTCAAACACAACCCCCATCCCTCCCCTGCCGATCTCTCGGAGAATCTTGAAATCTCCCAGTTGTCCCAAGGCTGGCAATCCGACAACCGCCCGACGGCTGGAGGAAGAGTGGCTCAGTTGCTTCATGCCTTCCAGTTTCAAGATTGCAGGAAACAGTTCCTCGATCTCTGCGGCAAACTCCGGGTGCTGCTGTTGAGCGTCCTGAATCGAAATCCGCTCCCCCTGCCGTCTCCGTTCCAAAAACTCGGCAGCCAGTTCTTCCAGGCGCAACTGTCGCTCTTCCTCCTCGGGGGAGAGAGGAATTTGCGTTGTTTCGAGATTTACGGACGCATCAGACATTTCAAACCGTCACCAGAGACAATGCCCATCCCATCCCAAGTCATCCCGACGCGAATTTTAAATCATCAGGAGGATCTGTGAATTCCGGCAGGAAATCGAGAATCTTCTTCAGCCGCTGAAGTGCGCGAACGTATCGAATACTGGCCGCTTTGGGGGTGATGTTGAGGGCGGCCGCAACTTCATTGTTCGTCAACTCTTCGAAGTGACGCAGTGCCAACACTTCCCGATCGACGGTGTCCATGGATTCCAGCGATTCTTTCAGGAGGCGGGCCGTCTCTTCCCGAACGGCAATTTGACTGGGAGACGACATCTGCGCCAGCAACTGACCGGCAATGGAGGCGGCCGTCGTCCGCTGCAAGTCTCGCGGATCTGCGGAAATTTCACGGTAAGCGTCTCGCATCTGAGTTCCCAGATGATGTCGGTGGATGTCAACAATGGTCTGATTCACAATCCAGCGCAGCCAGATGAACATCGAAAGCTCCTGGTCATCCAGGAAGCTGTCGATTCGAGCATGTGCGGCCACCCAGGCTTCCTGCAGCACATCATCGGGTTCCAACCGAGCTGCCAGACGGGGATCAAGACGAAACCGGACGATTTGAAACAGTCGCGACCGGTGGCGCGCAAACTCCTCGCTCAACGCTCGTGCGGGCGATTCCCGCAGTCGTTGCCGCAGTTCAGTCTCATCGGATTCTGAAGAAACCATTCGGCTCTGATTTCAGGTACGGGGCCAGGTTCGAGAGTTCTACGACATTTCCGCGTCCAGTCGTCCAATTTTCCAGATTGGGACGGAGGTGTCGTCTCACTGCACGAAAACGCCGTTAATCATGAGGGTTCCGCGAGTTCCCGTCGCGGGCAGGCTGTAGTTCGTGGTGGCTCCGGTCACTGTGTTGCTGGAGGTCGAAATCAACGTCACGAACGGGTCATCGACGCCGTCCGGATTGAGAATGGAGGACAACACGATTCCCCGATCCACAAACGTGCTCGCGTACGACAAATCAATTGTATTGGTTTCAATGACGAGCGTCGAAAGGTGTTCGATATTCTCAAACAGGATGCCGGTCGCTCCTCCGGATTGGTCGACGATATAGTTGCCGGTGACATTCGCCCCGCCGGCGTCTCTCAAGTTGATGCGAACTCCGGTCCCATTCAAGGCATTGAACAGGACGCCGTTGGAGGTGACATAAATGGTCGACATGGAACTGGTGTCGACATCAATCCCGACACTGTTCGCTCCATTCAACGTCACGGCATTTTGAGCAATCTGCACCAGCGCCTGATCGTTCGATGCCCCGGTCTTGAACTGAATCCCTACCTGTCCTGAGTTCGTTCCCGTAATGACGTTGTCCAGGAAATAGGCCGTCGTCGGTCCGGTCCAGTTCACGGCGGCGGCCACCGCGCTGGGGCCGGTGATTCCGACATCATTGCCCTGGAAGTTGTAGGCGAGGGACGATCCTTCTCCCCCGGCAACGGTTTCCGTGCGAAAGAACGTGCCAGGGACACTGTCAACAGTATTGTAGGTGACGGACGACGTGAAACTTCCCAGTTCGTCAACGCAGAGCCAGATCCCTGTTCCGGAGGCAATCGTGTTATTTGTGAACTGGGAATCGGAAATCTGCAGCATGGTGAGATTGGTGGCATCGATGAACATGTCTGCTGTCTGAGTGATGTTGGAGCCGTAGAGAATCAACCCATCCGCTCCATCGATCTCCGCGACTTTTCCGTTGCTGGTGAAGTCGACCGTCTGGAGTGCCACCAGCGGACCGTTCTCCATGAAGATCGCCGCCGTTGTCCCTTGAATGGCTCCGCCGCTTCCTAAATTGCCGCTGCCATAGACGGTGAAGCTCCCCGAGGTTTCAATGAATTCCAGCCCGTGAACACCGCCATTGACGTTGAGTTGTGTCAACGCCACGTTGATCCCGGAGTTCTCCACGTGCACGGCGGCGCTATTGATGGAGGTCAGATAGCCGTTCAGAATCTGGGCATTTTCAGTGTTGTTCGCAGAAAACGCCGCGGCATTCTGTGTTTCAATGTCAACGGCTCCAAAGGCAATGATTCCTTCATTGTTTTCCAGGTGAATCCCTGTTCCCCCGGTGTTGTTGCGGACGACCAGTTCAGCGACGGTCACAAGCGCAGGGGTTTCCGTGGTCACGTCATCGGAAATGGAAACGGTTCCTTTGTCGTCCACCTCAACGAGTGTTTTGAGGTTAGTCACATAGAAGGCGTACTGACCTGCATTCTGGATAATCAACTCGTCGGTAAAGGCGATTTCCCCATACCCTCCATCGATCAGAACGCCGCTGTTCGAAACTCCGTTCACGTAGATATTGGAGAGTTCCAGCGATTCATCGATCTCGACGAGATGAATGCCCGTCGTCCCGCCATTGATCCGGATGTTATCGATGTCTCCGTCTGCCGAACCGGCAATGTAAACGGCACTTCCCGTGGAGTTTTCGATGGTGACGTCATGGATGACGAAATTCTCGATCCCGTTGGCCACCACTCCGTGCCCCTGCGAATTCTGAATCAGGAATCCGGAAATGCGTGAGTCGGATGCGAGTTGAATCAGGTCGCCGAAGATTCCACTGCCGTCAATGGTGGGGGACGACGCTCCCCCGGTATTCGCATTCGGAACACGGAAGTTCCCATAACGGGCATCCCGTAGCGTGACGGTTGCCCCTTCTCCAATGAGCGACTGGCCATTGTTCAAGACGACGGCTTCATTCACCGTGGTTCCGGAATGAACGAAGATGATGTCCGCACCGGCCGCCTGTGCATCGCTGATGCTCTCATATGGCTGATCATACGTCCCCGACTCCGCTCCGGTGGCCGTTCCCACATGCTGGACGACATATTCATTCCCCGTGGCCTTGTTGACAGCGACGACATCCGATTCGGCAACACTTTTCGTGGAGACAATCACATTGTAGTTTCGATTGACGGGTCTTCGGAGTTGTCCTTGCAGCGTTGTATCCGGACGGGCCTGGCTGCCAAAATTAAATAAGCCGCCAATGGTGACGTTGGTTCCGAACGTCTTATCGCTGGTGAGAGAGGAGAGCAACGTCACCCGAGGGTGGATATCCCCCTGCAATTGCATCTGAAACCCGTTGATATTTTCGACTCCGTCCGCCGCCAACGTATACCACCCCGCCGTTGCCTGGATCTGGTGGTCCCGAGCAAAATCTCCGGGCAGGAACATCTGCAGGTTCAAGTCGAGTCCCGACATCGAGTCTCCCGTCCGGCTCCGGACGTCGAAGAGGATGCGATTCTGCTCGAACCGCTCGTTATAGACTGTTTGACTCAGGGTTTGATTTCGAGCCCCCACGGGGAAATAGAAGTTTCCGAATGCGCCGAACATCTCCGTGCGGGCTTCCCACCCCACGGACAACTGGTGAAAGAATTCCCCCAGTGTTCCGTCCGCATCATAAAATGCGTTGACTCCAAACAGGGCGATCTCGTTGGGTTCAATGAACCGGTAACCCATCCCGACATTGACGCCCGGCTTGCCGTTCGTGGCCAGAAACGCCCGGATGTCGCCGAAGAGGATTTGATTCTCCGATTGAACATAGGGAAAAAGTTCGAGTGGAATGATGCTCTCATCCCGACCTAAAGTCGGAAGCCCGATGATTCCGATTCGGCCATCGATTCCAGAAGCGGCTTGTTTTTGAGTTGAGAATGGACGGTGGTAACCGTTGCCGGTATTCGAACGACGGGAACTCGGTTCGGGGTCCGGTTCGGGATCAGGGAAGGCCAATTGCCCCATGTCGTCATCGGCCTGAGACGTGGACTCCCCCAGCCGGAACAGGCCCAGACCGGCCATGAGAACAAGGCTGGAATGCAGCCCGATGAGAATCAGGGAAGAAACGCCCTGATTGTGCAGCCAGCAAACGGTAGGTCGGAACATGGGAGGATCTGCGCAGGCATAGCGAAGTGATTCGTGTTCAACCACGCCTGGCAAGTCACACGGTTCGACTCACCGTGTAGGTTCAAATGGAACGAAGGGAAAAGATCAACTTCAATTGTTCTTCGTCCCCACAATAGATTTGGACGATCTCCAATGCCGACCGCACCCGTGCTCCGGCAGATGTTGCCTCTTCTCCACCTGGGAGGGAGAAGCCATTTCAGTATCTCCGCTGCAGCAGGTCGTGGGACGGCAGGAGAGCAATTGCTCTTCTCGTGATGATCAGGAAAGTCTGACATCAGGAAATTCGTCAGTGATTCTCCCGAAATGATTCTTGCGGAACCTGCGCCCCAGTTTGGAGATTTTTCGAAAATCCCCGAATTTCTGCGGCGGTTTTTGAAGGCGGTTCGCAACCAGAGAGAGAGACAGAGCGGCTGTTTTCACGGCCTGCAGAGAGTCCCGGCACTGCAAATGTTCCCATTTCTCTCAGTCTGAGAGGATTTTGAGCAACGTGAATTCCTTTGGTTGCGACCGGGACAAACCGGCCGCGCCGGGTTCGCCACACGATGATTTTGAACAGGGACTGTGAATCAGAGCCGCAGGGCAATTTCATGATGCCAACGCCTGGCGGAAGTTGTTACTGCGGCCTGTTCACGATTTCCATATCGGTCCGACTGATCCCATTGCATGTTCTCCAACAGAGGTACGATGATTTGCTGCAGTCCAGGCTTGAGATCGAATCTGTCGACTGGATCAACCCTGATGTGGTTATCGGGGGTGAACAGACTCGTCCCTCGCTGGTTCTGTATGCCATCCGGACTGGAAGCTGGAGCTTTTTCCGTGGATCGGAGGCTGCTGAACTCCGTCTGTATCCCGGAGACATCTTGTTCGCGGTCTCTTCGCCAGGGCAGTCACTTCGGCCCTTCGACGTCGAATCGAATTCCCCCGGGGACGCCTCTGTCTTGAGAATCCGCTGTAATCCAGGCCCCTTCTCCGCTCCTCTCGCGAATTCTGGTGTTCCTCCGGTTTTTCATCTTCGAAGCCCTTTTTGCACGATGATTCCTTTTGATGCCTCAGCGGATCTGCTGAAATGCGTGGCCGGATTATTGCTCTCGATGGTCCTCGCCACTCAGGCCG
>DATMFC010000391.1:0-21464 GCA_035556335.1 Planctomicrobium sp.
AGGGGTCGCCGGTGAGATTGTGTCGTGGATGTTCCTGATCGCAGGGACCGACGCCATCCACATAGCCGACGGCGTCGACCCGTTCCGCGCGCAGGAGATCTTCAACCACATAATCTCGCGACTCATCGACGTTGGGATCAACGCGATGCGTGGTCAGATTCCAGACTTGAGTCGTGAACCGCACTCCGATGTCGCGGCTGATCTGTCCCACCCAGACTGGCCGGTCCAGAAATCGGAGCGGTGTCATCCAGAGTCGCAGATGCAGACGCTCATTGATCGATCCTCGAATGCGCTGCAAGGCCACGTCCTGACTGCGACCGAATAAATAGAGCGGACTGACCGGCGAATAGCGATATTCTCCGCCGAAGAAGAACGCCCGTACTGTTTTCCAGCAGGTGGCCAGAGTGATTGTTTCGCATTCATCCCAGCGGGCGGTGAACGCGCTCAGTATGGTTTCAAACTCTCCGATCACGACCAGATTGACCGGATCGCCATGCCGCTTCCCTTTGGCGTTGGTGGTGGCTGCCGGCATTTCCCGGAGTCGCCGGACCAGGTCGGGCAGGTCACAGTTGACCAGTTCCGAGTCAGGAGAAACGTTGGCGAGGTTCCGCTTCAGGTAGTCTGCGGAGATCCCCGGCACAGGGATCAGAAACGTCAGATCGACCGCCGGACCGCTGGGAACGGGAGGTAACTCGCTCAGCGATGTCGGAGCATCTTCCGACCCCGGTCCGCCAGTGGCATGGAGGCAGACACGAACGGTTTTGTTCCCGGCATCCAGAGGAGTAAAGACGAAACCTTCCACGGTTTCACCTGGGGAGATGGGGCGTAGCGGAAAACCCTGTGAGCGAAAACATTCATCCATGCGACGATTGGCACGGTACGCCGTCAACAGCTTCAACGGCAGCAGCAAGAGCATGGGGAAGAGAAAGAGGGCTCCCACTCCATAGGCAGAGAACCGTTTCAACACGGAAAAATGATTGATCCCGGCCGCTTCGAGCGACGTGTAATAATGGGGATCAATTTCGAGCAGGGAGAGTCGGAGTGGAGTCTCCTGCCGGTTGACGATTCGTAGAAACACCGGCTGAATCCCACGGCGCGACAGTGGCACACCGAAGACCCGTCGTCCTTCGTGGGCGGAGAGGACAGCCACGGTCACTTGCGCTAATGGAGTTTCCTGAGTCTGGCCGCGCGTCATAAACGTCCGCAGCCCCGGCTCCGGAGCGTACCAGGTGGTGAATAATCGTCGCAGCAGACTCACGCAATGATGGAACATAGAGATCCGAAGATAGTAACGGGAGTCAAGTCGGATGCGTGGCGACGCACCGTACGATTATTCCCAGTCGAAACCGAGGTCCAGTGCCGGGGCGGAGTGGGTCAGGGCTCCGATGCTGATCCGGTCGACTCCGGTCGCTGCGATGCCACCAACGGTTTCCAGATTCACCCCGCCGGAGGCTTCCAGAAGAACCCCGGGAGCCAGTTCATTTCGCAGTGAAACGGCCGTCTCCAGATCGTTGAGCGACATGTTATCAAGGAGAACCATGTCGGGCCGTTCCGGGAGAATTTCTCGAAGCTGCTCCAGTGTGTCCACTTCAAATTCCACGATCATGCCTTGCGGCGTCTTGGAGCGGACATGTCGCACTGCTTCCGCAAGAGTGTGACCGGAATGCCCGATCCAGGCGGCGAGATGGTTGTCTTTCACCAGTACGGCGTCATAGAGCCCGACACGATGATTCGTTCCTCCTCCGCAGCGGACCGCGTATTTTTGCAGTGAACGCAACCCGGGGATTGTTTTTCGGGTGTCGAGTATTTTTGTTTTCGGACGCTTCGCGGCGGTCACATATTGTCGCGTCAGTGAGGCGATTCCTGACAGACAGGTCAGAAAATTCAGGACGGTTCGCTCGGCCGTCAGCAGCGATCGGACCGATCCTTCCAGTCGGGCAACGCAGTCCCCTGGGTTTAATGTTGCCCCATCCCGCATCGAAATCTGGCAGTTGACGTCTCCGTCAATCTCCTGAAAGACGAGTGGGATCAATTCGACTCCGGCCAGAACCCCGGTTTGTCGGGCTCCGATTTTCACACTCCCTCGATCTTCTTTGGAGATCATCATGTTCGTGGTGAGATCGCTTGAATCGGCCAGGTCTTCCGCCAGCGCGATATGGATCAGGCGTCTGGCGTCCAGAATCTCATGAGTCTGCATCACGTTTCAGATTGCTCCAACTGAGGAAGATCGATCGGGGAGGTGGGAACAGCATTTCGTTCAGTCATCATCGGGGACAGCGACCGGGCGAACTGTTCCAGTTCGTGCAGTGTGTGATAACGCTCGTTGAATTGCATCTGTGAAAGCAATTCCGGTGTGAGAGCTCGACCACCGATGGCAAGGGTGACTTCACTATCCGCCGTCAGACGAGAGAGCTCATCGAACCCCTTCAGGAAGAAATTCTGGTCAGGAATTGCCGACACATTCAGCCAGACCAGTCGTGGACGCATGTCACACACGGCCTGTCGCAAGGATAGAAACGGCAACATCGCCCCAAGTGAACAGGCTCGCCAGCCATTCTCCCGCAGCACCATTTCCGACATCGATGATGCCAGAGTAAAGGGGTCTCCGTCGAGGGTTCCTCCCAGTGCGATCAGGGCCGCTGGCGGAAGTTCCGGCATGGCGCGGCGAACTTCATGCAAGACGCGGTGCCCTAATTCGCATGCCCGACGTTCGAGATAAACCGCTTCCTGACGATTGTCTGACGTCTCCCGAATTTCGTTGAAAATCGGTAAAAAGACTTCGTCACAAATAGCACTCATCGGGATCCCTGCGAGATACAGATTCATGACGACTTCCGTGCCGACATCTTCATCTCCCTGCCGGAATGCCTGTTCAAGGCGGCTCTTTTCGATGTGTAACTTGCGATCCTGCCCGCCGGTGGTGCTGGGGGGGAGTCCCAGAAGCTCAGGGTGAACAAGCTGATAGCCAGAGTTTCGAAGAAATGTCAACACCCCATTCACCGGCAGACGACGATGCCCCCCAGCCGTGCGGACCGTAGGGATCAATCCCTGATCGCACCAGCGTTTCAGCGAGGATTCGCTCATATCGATGGCCTGTGCCACCTGTCGGGGAGTGACGAGATCTTTCACGAGAGTTTCTTCAAAATATTGATTTCAGCGTTCTGATGTTGAAAAGCAAGATGTCGAATCGCCGTCTGTCTATCAGACATGCAGACATGGTAGAGCAAACGACTCTCTTGTTCATTCCTGGATTTTAGTCACCAATCCCCCAAGTCCAATGCGGAAAGTCTGATCCGTTGCGAGAATCTGAAAACCCGCGTCCCTGCTATGATTCATGGAATCGCTCCAATCGGTACGGATTTCGCAACTTCCCGGCCTGATCCGCTTGACGGAATGTATTCAGGTGGAATGATTTGAAGAAGTGTCTCGTTGCAGAACTTTTACCTGCAACTGAAATGCTGCAACTGAAACGAAGGTATCGCCGTGTCCCGGATGTCCCCTTTTCATCGAGAATCCTCACACCGACGGCGTCGGATTATCCTCCAATTACACCAGACCGCCCAGACCCCGATGGAGAATGTTGCTGAAGTCTCGGACTCGAGTGAACTTCCTGTCGCAGTCGATACGCCGCTGCCCGTCGAGCATCTGGAAGAACCGCGTCTGCGCATTGCCCCATCGCCACAACCTCTCGAAATAGAAGTGGCTCCTGAGGTAGAAGTGGTTCAGGAGAATCATCAAATCCTGCCGTCTCCTGTTGAACCGGCACCGATCATACCCCCGAAAAAAGGGAACAGTCCGACAAGCCACCGAGCCTTTCCGGTTCCATCTTCGGTGCCGGGATTGGTGCGATTGCTGCAATCCACCTCGCAGATTCATTGGTTTTTCACGGGGGACGATCTGTCATTTCCTGGCCAGTCAAATGGTTCTGACGCCATCGGATTGGCACATGTGCGCTATCTTCAGGATGTGGTCGGACGAACGGAAGACACCTTCACGGTTCAAACATCACCCCATTTTCGATTGCAGGATTTACAACAAAACTTTGAAAAGACGGTCACAGCAGAGTCCCCGCAAGTCGTGGTGATTCTGTGTGGACAAACCGAACTTCAAACCCGTTGGGAAAGCACGCTGGCGTTTGAGCGAATGTTTCACAAACTGGTTTTGAAGATTCGCAACGCCGGAGCAGTTCCCATCATCGCGACTCCCCCATGGCCCTGTCCGACGGAATCATTTTACCACTCTGACGAACTGATTCGACTGGAAGCAATCCGCGCCTGCGCGGAAGAATCTGCCGCGCTACTGGTGGATCATTGGGAACACTGGGAACACAGTTCGACAGCAGGCTGGTACTCAGGTGACGGTCATTCCCTGTCAGCATCAGGCATCATGGCGCTTGTGGACGAGTTCAGTAGAACGCTGCAACTGGTTCCAGAGGCTGTCCGTCCTTAACCTACAAGGAGTAATACCTGGTCAGTCCTCAAATTGCGTGTTGTTGGAGCGATTACGATTCGATTCTGCAAGCTGAAAAATGAGAGTAAACTTAGGAACTGGAAATGATTTGTTTCCCGGAATCTGAGATCAGGAGGAGGTAGGAGGTAGAGGAATACAAATGTTCAACTCCTAACTCCTCTTAGCGAAACTACTGTTTCCAAGCTCCTTAACACCAGAGCATCAGGTATCGCTACTTTTTGTCCTGATCATGCCCATGATGATGATCGTGGCTGGAATGATCATGCGAATGCCCCTGGTCCGCCGATGAAGGAGTCCGTCGACGTGAAAGCTGGCCTTCCGCCAGGCGAAAACTTTCTTGATATGCTTGTTCCCATTCGCCGGATTTCGCCTGTGTAATAATTTTCTGAAAAGCCTGATGCTCTTTCATTGACATTTCCCCGGCTTCGAGCTGACCGGAAATCTTTCCTTCGATGCGCTCAAGCTGTTCCTGATTCCTACTGGACACCGCCGTCATCAGAACCTGAAGGTGCTTCAGGTTTCCCGATTCCACAACCGGCGGACGTGTCCACCATCTCACCAGCGGCCCTCCCGCCAGGATCGCAAAAAGAACAATCGCAACAGTCAGCTTACCATTGCTTCCCCCCGGAATGATTGATTCCGACATATTTATTTCCATTCTGTATGAAATGTGATTCCGGCGTTTACTGATATTGAAAGATCAGAGGAGGAGACTCACGCAAAGTCGCTAAGGCGCAAAGAATTTTTGGGATCGTCGTTATTGTGCTTTTTTTCTCTTGGACAATGCATATTTTTTAAACAACGAATACGATGAATGAATAAAAATGACAATTCATTGATGCTTCTCGTATTGTCATTTATCGAGACATGGTGAACGAATCTCTTCTCATGATTCCTTTAAACTCCTCCCTGAAAATAAGGAAATGACTTCATGCAAAGCGGAGATTGAAATTCTTTGCGCCTTAGCGACTTTGCGTGAGTCTCCTTTTCTTCACCTCATAATAAAGACTAAAACTCCCCGATCACTTCTCCTCCGGCACAGGACGAAAGGGCTGCCCAGGTGGGCTGGTGTATGAACTGGGAAATAAACCGCACACTGCCATCTCCCAGTAATACGTTACAACCGCCGGTGTGCTGAGAATACATCTGACACACATGACTCAACGGGCTGTTGGGGGGATGAATTAAATCTTCTTCCCCGGCAGCAGGCCCGGAATGAACATTCACCAGAGTCGCTGCACCGTCACAGGCAAATGTCGCTGCAGGAAAAACATCCGGGTTGTTGTGACACACGGAAGCCTCCGGATGAACGCCGACCCAGGTTTTATAGCTCAGCAATGGAACGTGCTCTCCAATGAAAACAGTATTGGACAGGCCATCGGTCACACTGCTTGCCCGAATGCGCGAGTTCCGGTAAAGCGGTCCCGTTGCGCGTGGTGACAGATCCACTTCAGTATAGGCCCAAGGTTCATCCTGCCCGGCATTGGCGACATATGTCGATAACCCAAATCGGGCCAGAACGGTATCCGCGTCTCTTTTGATCAGAGCAGGACCGTCACTGTTCGTCGCAGATGGACAGATGAAAGCCGGCAGTTTTGCGGTGACGAATTCCTCATTGACAGGATCCCAGCAAGGGCGATCGGTTCGCAACCGGTTGTATAACGGCGCCTGATCCAGATACGGAAGCAGCATCGTCCCCCACGCAAATCCGTTCGGAGCGTCATAGGTCTCGTCATTTCGGGTCGCCGCATTCGCGGAATCAGAGAGATACGACGCCGGAAAAACGTTATGGGCATCGTGGTAATTGTGAAAGGCGAGCCCCAGTTGCTTCATGTTGTTCCGGCACTGTGTCATTCGAGCCGCTTCCCGCGCCTGTTGAACAGCAGGAAGCAACAGCGAGACCAGAATCGCGATGATGGCAATCACCACCAGCAATTCAATCAGGGTAAATCCACGTCGACACATTATTTCTTCTCCATTATCCGTCCCCATTCAGAGGGAACATGGCGACTCATGACTGTGTGTTGCATTGCAATGTAGCGTGTGCTACTGTTCTAAAAGTAGCTTCGGCTACAAATGGAGTCAAGTTACTTTTAAAATGCTTTTGCGTAATAAACGAAAATGCATTTGATCTGTATTTTCATCGCATGGGCATAACGGAGCCCCCGATGGCACGTCACAAAATCACTCAGAGCCAGAAGCAGAGCAGAGCCAGCGACAACAGCGACAAGGCAACAATGTCACTGGAGGAAAATTCACCACTGCGAGCATGTCTTCGGAGATAGCCCAAGACCGCACCGGTCGGACAGCCGTAATGACAATATCCCATCGGGAGAAACAATGAAGCCGTCAATCCGACCACCGCGACGCTGATTGTCGCGACGCCAGCCGCGCGCCAGGCATAAGCATCGAACGGCTCCAGATCGACAAGGCTGAACGACCAGTGCAACATCGGCACGAGGACTACGATTGCCAGCAGGACAGGGCGAACCGTTGAGAGAATGAGAATCAGTGATTTCGGCCGCCGTTTCCATTTCCATCGACGGGGCATCAACTGCTGAACGGCCCCGTGCGGGCAAAGATGATCGCAATACACATTCGTCTTCGTCACGATCGGGAGAACAACAGCCGCAGCAGTGAGGCAGACCAGTCCCATTGCATTCTGCCAGGGGATTCCACTTTGAGCCCAGCCGACAAACATCGCCATGGAGAGCAGGTCACCGTTCATCAGCCCCATGACCGCGATCAGAACAATCTGATAGATCTTGCGAAGGTTTGAACGACCACGCAGAGAAGTCAGCCCAACAGCCAGACCCATGACGATCAGCGTCAACGTTCCGGCGACTTTCCAGCGCAGAACACTGGCACGTTGCAGTTCCTGATCCTGCCTTGTCCGCAGTTCTGAAACTTTGTTTGCTGCGAGCAACAGGCTTTCCGCAACCGCCTGACTGGTCATTGTCACTCCGGAGACTCCTTCGATTCCCGTCTCTTCGAAGCGTGTGCGCCCAAGTTCATCCAGAGATTTCCCGTCGAAAATTTTTGGGAACCAGGTGTCATCCCGGACATAGCCCACGTACGGTTCATTGTCAAAACTCTGCGTGACCACCAGTCCTGTGATCTGGCCGTCGAGTTGCATTCCCAGAAAGGCCCGGGTCGGCCCCTGATAGCCGATCAGATTATCCGCAGCGGGAGAGTTCGAAAGCAGCCATCCCAGCGGTTCTCCTTTTCCGTTCTCTGCGAGCCAGAGTTCCGGTATCTGGGCGTCACGACTCACCGTTGCCGCATCTGGAAAGAGACGTTGAGCCTCTTCCAGTGAGTAGTCGTCAGGGAACTTGAGTGACCCGGTCACACCTCCCAGACGCGACTGAATCCCTTGCAGGATGGCAAGGCTCGTGAGTGTGGCTCCGGAGACAGCATCAACAGATCCTGTCTCCATCTCGGCGACGTTCTTTCCATTCCAGGCGGAAAGAAAACGGGGATCCTTACGAATCAGGTCGACATGATCGCGCGTATCTCGCGAAGAAAGAATCGCGACTCCGACAACGTGACTCTGTCGATCAAGTCCGATCAGAGTATTGGTCGGACCGGAGAAGCCGAGAAACCGATCCCCTTCCGGAGAGGTCTGAAAGACGGAACCCAACTCTTCTGAATCGTGAAGAACAACACGTCCTCCCCGATCGTCTGCTTCACCGATCCCGGTTGCCGTTGGGAAGAGACTTTGAATCACCTCCAGAGAGACAGCGTCCAGTCCGGCACTCCGTTGGGTTGCAAGGAATCGCTGATGCTGCCAGTACATCAGGAACAGAATACCCGCCAACAGCACCACCCGGGATCCATGCGCCAGGATGAGACGCATGGATCTTCGCCGACGGGGTGGTTGAGTCACGATGATCTCGTATCTCCGTGATCAGATTTCTCAGTTTCAGTTTCTGCTACTTTACCGGCAGAATCTGGATCGCGTCGACGTGGACAGTCCCTTTGGCGTCATCGGTCGAAACCAGAACCGTCACACGATCCCCCTTCTGAACATTGAATTTTCCGAGCGATACGAAACCGCCATCGATCGGAGGATTCTGACTCAGATTCAGACGCTGGGCGTTGGCGACACCGGCAACCGTCACGGTCACAGGGGCGGCTTTGGCCCGGTTTTCATGTGGCTGATAGGCATACCGAATCTCGACCGGACCCGTTTCAGTGGTCTGCCATTCGAATGTGGCGGTGGCTCCACTGTTGGCGGAAGCGTACAGGTATTCATAGTTGATGAATCCCTTTAAGCCTTCCCCGTTGGTCCACTTCCCTTTCAGAACCGCGTCACGATTATCGATGACCTTGCCGGGTAACTTGTCAGCGTTCACTCCTGGCGGAACACCATGTTTTCCCGCCAGAGGAAGCGAGTCGTCGGGAATGGTGATCGAATCATTCACTGATGCTCGATAAGCCTTGCCGGGGAGTTGCAACAGCTTATCCATCTCCGGCCAGTATTTCTCATAGACATCGCGAGGTTCGCAGCTGTAAATCTTGCAGAGACTCGCTGCCTTGCCGACCACTTCTCCCATCATTCCGCAGGTCTTCATGACACGAACGGTTCCGAGTGCTTCGTGGGTCACACTGATGCAGCGTCCCGCCATGAACAGATTCGGAATGTTTCGGGAATAGAAGCAGCGATAGGGGACCGGGTATCCAAACGCCCGATCGACACGGCGGTCAAATTCGGCATAGGAAATGAAAGGATTGTCAGGGTACTTTTTCGCGAACTCCTTCTTCGGATAATGGAGATCGATTGACCAGGTGCTGGGAACGCAGCCGTCGTTGAATTCCCGTTTATTGACGATGTCTTCCTGTGTGAGGATGACGTCTCCTAACAGCCGTCGTGATTCACGCGGACCACCGACGAAGGCGAGCCATGTCAGTTCAGCGGTCTTGTGTTGATCGGCTCCGTCACGGTTTTTCATGGCATTGAACGCCCCATAGACAGCACGGAAGTTCCAGTCCCGAATTCCTTCGGCGTCACCGATCGGGTCTTTATCGAATCCGCTCTCCCAGAACCATTGACCATGGTGGTCGCGTGGATACGGGAAGTCTTTCATTTCCAGATTGAGTGCCCAGGGAGTTTCCGGAAAAGCAACTGTTTGCTCGGTTTCGGCCCAGGCCCACATGTTGCTCATCCCCATACGACCTTTGTCTGTCAGGTCGAGATCGGCGTTCGCCAGAGCTCCGATCACACCATGTCCGGTCGCGTCACAGTAGAGTGTCCCCACAAACTTTGTCTGAGCACTGGTTCGTGTATCGAAAGCATAAACACCGGAGACGTGGTCTCCATCTTTCGACACCTGATAGGCGTGATGATTGAGGAAGAGGTCAATGTTCTTCTCGGCCTGAACGACTTTCTCTTTCAGTTCGTCGCCGAATTCTTCTTCAGTCCCCGGCGATTTCTTGGCCTTGTCTGCGAACTCTTCAATGATCTCTCCAATACGTGGATAATTGCCACGACGAATCAAACCTTGAGCCCAGACACGAACTTCGCTGGAACCGTTTCCACCAAGAACCGGTCGATCCTGAATAAGTGCCACTTTGCAGCCCATTCGTGCGGCCGAAATCGCGGCTCCCATTCCTGAGTATCCGCCACCGACCACAACGAGGTCATAACCGGATTTCACCTGTGGGGCTTCCGGGAGCTTCAACTGCTGCTTTCGCCAGGCGGCAAGCTCGTTTGCATCATTGGGAGGAACGGTCGACTCCGTGGTCAGGACGATAGCGTCGCAACGTCCTTCAAAGCCGGTGAGGTCACGCAATGCGAGAGAGGCTTTTCCTTGCGGCAGTTCAATCTGTCCGCCGGATTGCCAGTGCCATTCGGCTCCCTTGGTTCCGAAGGTTTCCGCCAGAGGAGTTCCGTTGACGACAACCTGAAACTTGCCAGGTGCTCCCGGAGCGTTCCAGCGAGCCACCCAGTCTTTCGTGCGAACAAAGACGTTGTACTTTCCGGCGGCAGGAACTGTGATTTCCGTCACCGCATCGGCAACCGGTTTCCCTAATCCGTGAGCGAGAAGGTAAGGAGACCCCATGCTTCCAATGAACTGGGTATCAAGAGACCAGCCCCCCTGCTGATCAAAGCTCTCGGCTTCTACAAGAATCGTTTCGGCCTGAGAAGGGCAGGCAGCGGCACCAAACAGGAGCATCGCTCCCACAAACAGGATGATTCGTTGGGAAACCATGATCGTTCACCTTATTAATCCAGTTGCAGAAAATGTCGCAGCCCTGTCACATCAACCTTAAAGAATCTGTCGTCATGAATCAACCGGATCGCGGCTTTTGCCGGGAAGTTGACTTTCGATTTGTCTGGCCAGACGTTGACTGCGTTCTCAGAAATCTTTCGAACTCTTTGGGAAGAGGGGCTTCGAACCGAACGGCTTCCCCGGTGACCGGATGGTCAAACCCCAGAACAGCCGCATGCAATCCTAACCCACGCTTGGACCATGCCGGATGCCTGGCCTGAGCCGGTCGATAGCGGTCGTCTCCCAGCACCGGATGGTCCGCCTCAGCGAAGTGCACACGAATCTGGTTACGGCGTCCGGTTTCCAGAATGGCCGTCAGATAGGTGGCTCCTTTGAGATATTCTTTCACCTGATAATGAGTGATCGCCAGTTCTCCCTGTTCACCGGGGCGAACGGAATAACGCTGCAGGCGCTTGGAAGTGGCCATGTAGGTGCGAAACGTTCCAGACTTCTGCTCAACGCGACCGGCGACCAGCACGGCATATTCCCGATCCGCTTTGCGAACACGAAACTGTTCCATCAGCACTTCAGCAATATCGCGTGACTTCCCGAAGACGAGGATCCCGGAGGTTTCCCGATCGAGTCGATGAACGGCGAATGCGCGGGCATTGCGGAGTCCCCGTTTCAGGTATTCCGTGACATTGTCGAGCAGCGTTTTCTGCCCCCCCTGATCGGTCTGGACAGTGAGAATTCCGGCGGCCTTATCAACGACGATGATATGTTCATCTTCGAACAGCACGCGGAAATGTTTCGTGGGGAGTTGAGGTGGAGCTTCACGATATCGTGTGTGCGGATCATGTTTAACGTGAACCGTTCCTCCCGGTTCAATCAGCAATCCCCCTTTTTTACAGATCTGTCCGTTCAGCTGTACGCACTCCTGTTCCAGCAACGCCCGAGCTTCAGAGCGGGAACGTTCTGTCATTTTCTGAACAATCTGATCCAGACGCCCTGCCTGCTCGGGGGTAATCGTCCATTCCACTTCCACCCAGGGCATTGTTGACTTTCGATAATAATGAGAATAAAGCAGGGAGGATTAAAAGTACTAAATTCTAAATCCTGAGAACCAAAACATGAAGAGACGATATCCGGTGCTTCTGGTTTGGTTCTTAGTATTTAGTTTTTAGTATTTTTTCCTTTAAATGAGTTCCTTCAGAGGACCGGTACTGTCTCCGAAGCTTTCAACCGGGAGATTCATCTCTTGCAGGATGTTCATATACAGATTGCAGAGTGGTGTTCCCTTTTCAGCGGAAACATGCTGACCGGTTTTCAAGGTACCGTTCCCCCCTCCGCCAAGGAGAATCGGAAGATTGTTTGGATCGTGCCGATTGCCGTCGGACATCCCGCAGCCCATCAGGATCATGGAATGATCGAGAAGTGTCCCTTCTCCCTCTTTAATACCGCGCATCTTTTCCAGCATGTCGGCGTACTGCTGCACAAACCAGCGGCTGATCCGTTTGTATTGTTCGGTCTTCTCCGGCTTATTTTCGTGATGCGAAAGTTCGTGATGACTCCCTTTCACGCCATCGACGAAGGAGAAGTTTCGACCAGAGACATCGTTGGCGAACATGAACGTACTCACCTGAGTCGAGTCACTCCAGAACGCAAGGACCATCAGGTCGAGCATGAGCTTGGCATGCGTCGGAAAATCGCTGGGGGTTGCGTTTTCATAGGCTTTGAACGCTTCATCCGGAACGTGAGCCATCCAGTCGCGAGGATCTTCTTTATGGAAGAATTCAATCTGCTTTTCCACCGCGCGAACAGAATCGAGATACTCATCCAGTTTGAACTGATCGTCACGGCCGAGTCGTTTACGGAGCCCGTGAGCGTCGTTCAAGGCCAGATCGAGAAGTGGCTGACGGTTATCAAACTGTACAGCCTCTCCTTTCTGGCGGCGACTCGCTTCACGAATTCCGAACAGGCGTTTGTAGACCATCGCCGGATTGATTTCCTTGGCGACCGGTCGATTGGCGGTCTGCCAGGAAATGTTGGAACCATACAGTCGGGTATAGCCGACATTGCTATCGATGCCGGAAATCACTGGATCAATCCCCAGTTCCAAAGAGGGGAGGGGAGTCCGTTTTCCGGTCTGCTGTGCGATGAGTTGGTCGAGTGAAATTCCGCCGGTGCTGATGTTCTTGCCGGTCGTTTTTTCAACATGCAGACCAGTCAGGAAGTTTGCGGTTTTGGCGTAATGGCCATCCCCTCCATGACTATGTTTTTTGTCCAGCTTGGAGACCACGACAACCTGATCTTTCACTGGCGCAAGCGGCTCCAGCGAGAACGGCAGGGTATAGTCAGTCCCGGCGGCTTCAGGGATCCAGTCCGGTTGCCAGACTCCGTTCGGAAAGAACAGGCATCCGAAGCGAACAGGGGCCTTCGGTGCTGAATTTGCCAACGCCGTTCTCGGCAACAATGACGGCATCAGCGGCAACGCCAATGCCACTCCCGCGCCGCGGAGGAACTGCCGTCGGCTAACTTGCGAAGAGCGCGTCATGGTTGTTTCCTTTGGTATTGGGTAGAGATGATTGAATCTTCCTTGTTCCCAAACTCTTGTTTGGGAACACACTCGACACCAAGCTCTGCTTGGTCACTCAACGGCCTGTCTCTGTTTTTCTTTTCCAGATTATGAGACGGGCTTGTGAATAAGACTGTCTTCAATGTGAACGCGAAGCAGAGCTTCTGGGTGAGTGCGTTCCCAAGCTGGAGCTTGGGAACGAGGAAATAACCGAATTTCCTACTCACTATCTGCTACCCACTATCCACCCATTACTTTTTACAATACCTGTGACGGAACTGATAGCTTAATACAATGTGTTCGACAAGAACGGGAGCCCGGTAGTCGTTGGCTTCCAGTTTTTCAACGGCCCCTTTAATGACGCAGTCGTCAAACTTATTCAGATCGCGTCCCACAGCGAAACCGTACATCTTTCGAGTGAGATGGCGGATCACTTCATTTCGACGTTTCAGCAAAACCGTTTTCATTTCTGCCGGACCGTTGAACGATTCCCCTGACGGAAGTTTTCCGGAGGCGTCAATCGCAATCCCTGCCATTTCGTCACGCCAGCGACCGATCGGGTCGAAGTTCTCCATACCGAATCCAAGTGGATCCATTCTCACATGGCAACTCATGCACTGGGGACTGGAACGATGTTTTTCAAGCTGTTCGCGAATGGAGAGATGATTCGCTCCTTCTCCTTCTTCGGGGAGAGGCGGAACACCCGGCGGCGGAGGGGGAACACGGCTTCCAAGAATCTCTTCGAGTAACCAGCGACCACGCAGCACCGGACTGGTTCGTAATGGATAAGACGAAACCGTCAAGGCACTCGCCTGAGTCATCACTCCGCCGCGTCGACGATCTTTCAGTCCCACTTTGCGGAACTCCGGTCCAGTCACATCGGGAATGCCGTAATGCTTCGCGAGGATCTCGTTCACGTACGTATAGTCGGAATCAAGAAGTTCCAGCAGACTGCGGTTCTCGGTGAACAGTTTTGCAATGTAGGTGGATGTTTCCTCTTTCATCGCCGATGCGAGTTCATCGGTGAATTCCGGGAATTTGGCGGGATCAGGACGAACGGTTGTTCCCAGTGGATTCAATCCCAACCATTGAATCGCAAAGTTCTCTCCCAGCGCGATGGCACGAGGATCCTGCAGCATTCGCTGAACCTGTTTTTGCAGTCCTTCGTCTGTCTGCAATTCCCCGGCATCGGCAGCGGCATCCAGTTCCTTGTCGGGAAGCGACGACCACAGAAACATCGCCAGTCGAGCGGCGAGAGGATGATCTCCCAACGGGTAAATCCCTTCTTTCTCCGGCTCCGGCTCCGCGAGAAACAGGAAGTTGGGAGAAACAAGAATCCCCTGAAGCCCCAGTTTCAATCCGGCCAGATGATTGCCACCCTGATGAATCGCCAGATCGTACAATCGCAGGTAACGCTCCATTTCCCCCTCTTCAAGAGGACGCCGAAACGCGCTGCGGGTCAGGGGAGTGAGAATCCGTTCTGCAGACTCACGGGGAAGTTCGTTTTCACGAACGGGTAATGCCGCAATTTCGCTACGTCGTGCGAGCAGGCGAGGAGATTCTTTGTCTTTTTCCTGATCGTCTTGTGGTTGATCCGGCCAGAGAGCATTCACCACAAGTTCGGAGGCTTCAACGTACTTTTCCAGATGAATCGGCGAGAGAAACAGAGAATCCCCGACCGTATCAAATCCGACTCCGCCGGAGCCGTCTGAAGGGAGCAGATCGGTGACATTCACCTCGACTCCCAGAAGGTCACGCACCGAATTCGCGTATTCCGTGCGAGTGAGTCGGCGGCTCATGACATGGCCGCGATAGAAGTTGGTGTTGCGATCATTCGCAATGGTCTGGCAGTCCCCTTCCACTTTCGTCATGCCGGCCAGCCACTGATTCAGTATCACCCGTTCTGCATCATTCGGACTGGGAGATCCTTCAGGAGGCATTTCCCGGGTCAGATAGCGTCCCTGAACGGTGTCCCACACTTTCCGTCCGTCATACGCTTTGGCGTAAGTGTTGAAGCGTTGAAGATCGAGTTCGCCATCTTTCTTTTCAGTGGAATGGCAGTTGAAGCAGTATTTCTTGAGCAGAGGGAGAACTTGTGGAAAATCTTCTTCCGGAGTCCCCGCCAGAAGAGGAGCGCTGGCGCCGAACAGCAACAGGACAACCAGGATGGTTCGCACAAAATCCATTCTCAATTCGCCTGTGGGTGGGAAGGCTGTCGTCTCTTCGCAGACGGGATGTCTCGCGAACAGAGAAAATCAAGGCGGGAAAATTGGGGCTCGTGCCTTGTCAGGCTTCAAACTGAAGGTTGTCTCACATGTTCCGCGGCTCGTTGGCCGCTCCCGTTTCGATTCTTTCACCCTCATTTTGAATGCTGACGCAACACTAGGTAATAGTACGAGCGAAGTCACATTACAAAGCCGTTATTGAATTGTATCGGCAGTCACCATTGGGAATCCAGTGCACCTCTGGAAATCGGGGCGTTTATTTTTGTCGGCCGGTGCCCTGAAGACGCAAGGCTTTCGCTTTATTGAAGAGGCTCGGGAGGGCGAGGCCCGCCAAGCCGCAAACAAAGGAAAAGCGTGAACATTTATGCGGCCCAGCAGGAGCTTCGCCCTCCCGAAAACGACCCATCTTGAAACAATCAGAAATCCTGCCGACGACGGTGTCCCATTGCAATTGTGATTGAGACCCTTTATGACGGATTGAGAATGTTTCACAGTAGTAGAGACATTGCAGTTCAAGCAGAGCGACCTGGATCATGGATCAAACCGTACAAACGTCATATACCGTTCTCGCCAGACGCTTTCGGCCGAAATCGTTTGACGAGGTCGTCGGTCAGGAGCATGTCGGACAGGCGATTCAGAATGCGATTCGCGGGGGAAGGGTGGCCCATGCCTATCTGTTCACGGGGGCACGAGGAGTCGGAAAAACCTCAACGGCTCGAATTTTCGCAAAGGCCCTGAATTGCCCCAATGTCAACGAGGGGATTCCCTGTAATCAGTGTGACATCTGTCAGGCCATTTCAGCAGGAAGCGATGTTGATGTTCTGGAAATCGACGGTGCCAGCAATCGCGGAATTGATGATATCCGCCAGCTTCGAGCCAATGTCGGCGTTCGCTCCATGCGGTCACCGAACAAGGTCTACATCATCGACGAAGTCCACATGTTGACGAAGGAAGCGTTCAACGCCCTTCTGAAAACGCTGGAAGAACCCCCGCCGAATGTGAAATTCGTCTTCTGCACCACTGAGCCGAACAAAGTCCCCGACACCATTCTTTCTCGGTGTCAGCGATTCGATTTCGGCACCATCGATCAGGAGAGCATTGCCGGGCGACTGCGACAAATCGCGGAAGCAGAAGGAAAAGTTGTCGACGACGACGCGGTGGAACTGGTCGCGCGCCGGGCCAATGGATCCATGCGGGACAGTCAGTCGTTATTCGATCAGCTGCTGGCCTTTGGGGGAGAACGCATCACGTCCGAGGACGTTCACCGTCTCTTGGGAACCGCCTCGGATGACCGTCTCATTACATTGCTGGACGCCTGTATCGACGGCCAGCCCGGGACGGCTCTGGAATTTGTGGAAACGGCGTTACAGCAAGGAGTTCAGACAGGAGGTCTGACCGATCAATTGCTGGCCTACCTGCGAGATTTACTCGTCACAGCAGCAGGAGCCAGTAAAGTCCCCTTATCTGCGGTCACTGATGCAAGACGGGAACAACTGCAGCAACAGGCCCAGCGCTGGGGACTTCGTACGATCTCCGCTGCGATGCAAATCATTGCAGAGACAAAGAATCGGCTGCAAAGGACCACTCACGGGCGAGCGCTGCTGGAACTGGCCATTGTCCGGCTCGCATCACTGGAGCAACTCGATCAGATCAGTCAGTTGCTGCAATCGGGAATGGTTGTCTCAGGAGCCCCCGCCGGGAATTCTCCCCCTCCCTCCGCTGGAAAACCTGCTCCTTCGGGAACATTCTTCCAGAACATGGCTCAAAAAAAAAGCAATGACCGAGCGGCTTCCCAACCTCCCGCCCCCCCCGTCAACCGGATCGCAGCAATAGAACGACCTGCTCTTGTCGATTCGTCGCAACCGGTGACAGAAAAAACGGTTCCGAATTCTCCGAAGATGGGGTTGGTCGATTCCACGCTCCCGGATTCCTGGAACCGGCTGATCCAGCAGATGCCGAACGTTCTTGCCGGTCATCTTCGGAATGCCTGCCGAACAGCAATTTCTGGACCAAATCGTCTGGAAATTTACTTCCCTGCTAGCTATTCTTTCAGCAAGCAGTACTGTGAACGCCAGGAAACACTGAATCGGGTGGTTTCTGTTTTGCAGGAAATTGTCGGTCATGTGGTGGAATGTCATTTCACCATTGACCCCACTGCCGAAGTCAAGTTACCTGCCCCCACCAGAGGGGACCGACCCGTTGTTGTGGAACGAATGAAAACATCGGTGGTGGATGCCGATGCGTTTGTACAGAAAGTGGCAGCGGTATTTGGGGGTCAGGTGATTGAAGTTCGTCCTGTGCTGGATACCCCTGCCAAGACGGAAAACAATGACGACGATCATGATACGGAAACAAGTCAGGATGATGACTGATGTTTGACATGCTCTCCAATCTGGCCGGACTGATGAAGAACGCTCATCTGATTCAAGGCCGGATGAAGGAACTCAAAGAGCGCCTGAAAGAAATGCGGGTGGAAGCCGCCAGCGAACAGGGACTCGTTCGGGTCATTGTGACTGGGGAATTGACGGTGTTTTCCATAACGATTTCCCCTGAAATCAGTTCCGACACACCGCGAGTCGAGGCGTTATTGGAAGAAACATTGAATCGGGCGTTAATCGATGCTCGTGAGAGAGCGGCACGGGAAATGGCCGCATTAACCGATGGACTAGGGGTTCCAGGTTTGTCGCAACTCGTTTCTAAAATTGGAATTGGAATGAATTAGAGCAGATTGCTCTCCCCCGTGCAGGAAGCGGAATCGAAACATGGCGGTTCGAGGATTTCAATCAGAACAACAACATCCATTCGGTCCGGCAGTGGGACGACTGGTCGACCAGTTCGCATCATTACCCGGCATCGGGCGGAAGTCGGCAGAACGACTGGCCAATCACATTTTGAGTTGCCGGGAATCAGAAGCAATGGCGCTGGCCGATGCCATTCGTGATGTCAAGAAGACGATTCGTCGATGCAGTGTCTGTTTTAATTTGACCGAACAGGAGACCTGTGCCATCTGCCGCGATCCCCGGCGGGAGCGAACGGTTGTCTGTATCGTTGAACAACCGAAAGATGTCGCAGCACTGGAAGCCGCAGCCGCCTATACCGGAACCTATCATGTTCTCGGAGGAAGAATTGCTCCGCTTGAAGGGGTTGGTCCGGAAGATCTGACAATTGGTCCGTTAATGCAACGGATCAAGCGGGATGAGGTGACTGAATTGATCATGGCAACGAATCCAACGCTGGAAGGGGATGGAACGGCTTTGTTCATTTCCAATCTGCTGGAAGGCCAACCTGTCCAAATCACAAGACTTGCTCGCGGGATTGCCACCGGAAGTGTGCTAGAGTTCGCCAACAAGGAAATGTTGGCCGACGCCATGCGCGGACGGCAGCAGTTCTGATCTGATAATTCTGACAATATTGTTGAAATCTGTTTTCCCTGTACTGATTCTCTCCTGGTCGATTTAACTCACTGATTCCTGATGCACCTGAACGTCTCACAACAGATGCGGATGAGCCAGCAGATGAAGCTGGCGCCGCGGATGATCCAGTCGATGGAGATTCTGCAACTCCCGCTGATGGCGTTGCAGGAGCGCATTGATCAGGAACTGGCGGAAAACGTCGTATTGGAACAGGTTTCCAAACGCCAGGAAGAATACAGCACTCCGGTCGCAGAACCGGAGCTGGGCAAAGAGATTGAACGTCGTGAAATGACGACGGACGATAACAATGCTTCCGACTTCGAACGTCTTCTGGAAATCTCCAAAGAATGGCCGGACGATAACTACACATCCGGCTCACGACCGTCGGGAAACCGGATCGACGAAGAAGGAGATCGCCAGCATGATGTCATGGCGAACTGCGAAAATCGTCCGGAAACCCTGCATGAACATCTGCTCGAACAGTTTCACTGTGACGCTCCCGAGCACTTGCGAGCCTTCGGCGACTACCTGATTCATAACCTGGATGCCAATGGTCGTCTGCAAAGTTCGCTTCCGGAACTGGTGCAGGTCTTTGGAGCCAACATTTCTCTCACAGACGCAGAACAAGCACTCAAACTGGTGCAGCGTCTGGATCCCCCCGGAGTCGGAGCACGGGATCTTCGGGAATGTCTGTTGTTACAGATCACTCCGGAAACGCCACTGGGGGAGATGATGACTGTTCTCATCTCCGATCATCTGGATGACGTATTACAGAACCGGTTGCCCCTCATCGAGCGCCGGACCGGTTACTCGCTTGATGCCATCAAAGCGACCATCGAACAGATGCCGACCCTGAACCCTTACCCGGGGCGTCTTTTCGAAACACCGCATGTTCAGACAATTGCGCCTGACCTGAAAGTGGAAAAGAACGACGAAGGAAAGTATCAGGTTGAACTGATCGACGAGTACGTTCCCCAGCTTCGACTCAATCGTCGTTATTTGAAAATGCTGGAAGGAAATCCAGACGCGGCGACCAAGGAATTCATCAAACGCAAGATCGAGTCCGCCAAGTGGCTCATTGATTCCATCGAACAGCGTTACAACACACTCAAACGTGTCGCTCAGGCGATTGTGGACGAACAGACCGAGTTCCTCGATATGGGACCAGAGTACATTCGACCGCTGAAAATGCAGGACATTGCCGACGTCGTCGACGTGCACGTCACGACGGTCTCACGTGCCGTCGATGATAAGTACATCGCCACTCCTCGCGGAATCTTCCCACTGAAACGATTCTTTGGCGGTGGAACGAAAACAAGCGATGGGGAAGATGTTGCCTGGGAAAACATCCGACTGAAGATGAAAGAGATCGTCGACAAGGAAGACAAGTCCGATCCGCTCAGTGACGATGCCCTCGTCAATGAACTGGCGAAACATGGACTGACCCTGGCGCGTCGTACGGTAACCAAGTACCGCAAAGCCCTCAACATCCCCTCTTCCCGCCAGCGCCGCGAGTATTAAGGATCGTCCTGAGAATAAGTGTCGTGTCGTGAGTGTGGCCGGGGTTGGACAGAGCGAAGCGAAGGAAACCCCGGTCGATCGCGAAGAGATAAGAGAACGAACAATGAATTCATATCCTCTCTGAACTCGTTCCGGGGTTGCGCGAGTACGCTCCAACCCCGGCCACCCGGACCGCCAGCGCCGCGAGTACTAAGCCGAATTATTCGCAGGGTGCATGAAGCACGAACATTCGTCAGAGAGATGGTGCATTCCGCAACTCCGCCTCAAAAACAGTGGGTGAGTTCCATCAGGAGAACGCTTTGGGCGCAATGCACCGCCACGTCAGGAGTTGCTGCATGCCCCCTACTGGAACTGGCCAGTCTGATCTTCAGCTGAAAACTTTTTCGACGACATGACCATGCACATCGGTCAATCGGAAATCCCGTCCCTGAACCCGATAGGTCAGACGGGTATGATCCAGTCCAAAAAGATGCAGAATAGTCGCCTGCAAGTCGTGCACATGCACGGGGTCTTCCACGGCATGCCAGCCGATTTCGTCAGAGGAGCCAATCGTCTGTCCCCCCTTGACGCCTCCTCCTGCCATTAAGATGGTGAAGGCATAAGGATGATGATCGCGCCCCGTGACGGTTTTAAATCCAGGTCGGTTCTCTCCTAATGGTGTTCGTCCGAATTCGGAACCGATCACCACCAGTGTTTCATCGAGCAGGCCGCACTGCTTTAAATCCTGAATCAACGCCGCCAGCGGTTGATCCACCATCAGGGAATTATGGGCCAGTTCAGGATCGAGCCGGGAATGATGGTCCCATGAGGAATGAATCAGATTGACCACTCTGACACCGCGCTGAATCAGGCGTCGGGCAAGAAGACAATTATAAGAGAAGCTTTGAAACAATCCCTTTCCACCGCGATTGCTGGAGATGTCCGGTTCTTTCCGGTCGAAGCCGTACATCTCCAGAGTCGCTTTGGATTCTCCGGACAGATCAACGAGATCGGGCGCCGACGACTGAAGTCGAAAAGCAAGTTCATAAGCATGAATCCGGCTGGCGAG
>DATMFC010000392.1:0-14927 GCA_035556335.1 Planctomicrobium sp.
CTTGTCGACACAGCCGGTTGGGAAACGGCGCGCGATGGAATTGAAGAAGCGGCCGCTCATCTACGGCAAGAGCAACTGAATCGGGCCGATCTGGTTCTCTGGTGTTCGGCAATCGATCGCACTGCAGAAGAAGTCGAGCAGGACGATTCTCTCTTTTCTCAATGCCGCTCGTTAAAGAGTCGCCTGATCCGGATAACAACAAAGCTGGACTTGGCAGAGTCCTTGAACAAACCTCGCACACCCGAAATCAGACAGACGCCTGCAGTCTCTGTCGCAGCTTCTGTTGCTGTGTCGGTTAATCGTCAGGAGGGAATCGATCACCTGAAACGGGACATCATCGAACACCTTACAGATTTAAGAACGGGTCAGGAGATGATCGGAACGACGGCGGCGCGATGTGAGGAAAGCCTGACACATGCAGTGCAAGGACTCATTCGCGCCAGGCAACTTGTCAACGATGCGGAAGGGGACGAATTGATCGCTCTGGAACTGAGAGATGTTCTTAGTCACCTTGGCCGCATCGTTGGAGAAGTTCAGGACGAGGACATTCTCGATCGGATTTTCAGCCGCTTCTGTATCGGGAAGTAAGGCGACGAATTTCAATTGAGAGATCACTCTCAAGCACACGATCAGCCCTCTGGATTGGGCATGAATTACGTCTGACCGGTCCAGTTGCTCTTGGCGACTTCCTTCCAGCGCGTGCGGATCGAGGCTTCCAGTTCCTTCGGCAATGCCCCTGCCGACATCAGTGCTGCGTTCTGCTTCCAGCGTTCCGGTTTCGTCGTGCCGACAATCACAACATGCACCCCAGGCTGCATGGCGGTGAAACGCATGGCGGTTGCTGCCGGACCACTGGCGTCCTGCTTTTTAGCTGCTTCCCCCATCGCAAAATCGTACTTCAGTTCCTGTAACCGCTTCCAGTATTCCAGATGATAGCTGTTCGACGGTTGCGTGTCATATCGCCACACGGCATTCGCAATCGGGCGTTTGCAGATCACTCCCATGCCTTTATCCACGGCGATGGGAAGCGTTAATTCAATGGCTTCCTGATCGCAAATATTCAGCGACGTCTGCAGAGCGTCGAACCGTCCGCACTCCACCGCATAACGGGCGGCCTGAGCGTCTCCGCTATAACCGATGTAGCGAGTCTTTCCCTCTTTCTTCGCCTGCTCGAGTGCTTCGATGCACTCCCCTTTCATCAGTTCATTGAGCGAGCACGAATGCAGATTCACGAGATCGACGGCGTCGGTTTTCAATCGTTTCAGACTGCGCTCCACCGAACGGAGGATCGCATCTTTCGTCCAGCCATCCGCCCCGGGAGCGTGACCACATTTTGTGAACAGGTAATAATCTTTCCGGCGTCCCCCGATGGCATCACCGATCAGAGCTTCGGAATCAACATAGCATTCGGCGGTGTCGATGACGTTGAGACCGCCATCGATCGCGCCGTTGAGCAGTTTCGAAACAGTCTCCGGAGCCACTCGTTCATAGCCGATCTCAGCACCACCAAAGCCGAGCACTGCAACGTTCATGTCGGTCTTACCGAAACGCCGATGTTCAAGCGTTCCCGGTTCCGCTGCGTGTGTGGCATTGCTCCATGGGAAATGTGTAGTGGCTGCCGTTCCCAAAGAGAGTGCTGCGGTTGCCGCTGATGACTTGAGGAAGTCTCGACGGGAGGGGAGGGGGGCTGTCATTCGGATGACTCCTGAAAAGATCGCGCGATACCTGATCAGAGCACCGCATTCTGGAACTTCACAAGTTTGATCGAGCAGACTTTACTATCGCTGTGAAAAAATGAGGCGTCAAGCACCAAACTGGCAAGGCTCAGGGCTTTCGCTTGATTGAAAACCGCCTGGCAGGGGGAATCCACTCGTGATTCAGCACGAAATCGGGGCTCTGTGCCTGGGCGTTAGAAAACCCCACCAGCCCGAATGACTCATGGTAGAGTGGGTCAAAGTCGCGCAACGTGAAGGGGGGGCGTCGCCAACGGCCGATTGTGCTTGCGGCGGTCTGTGTTCTTTGGAAGTGAATCCTGCGACTGAAGACCCACCACACCATCATGTTGGCTCGACCCACCCTACAAGTGGGAATCATCCGGGCCAGACGGACCGGCAGTTTCAGGGAACTTTGAGTCGGGGGCGCGGATTGAAAAAACCGTTCCGACAGAAGTGACGGGATGGACGACATGCAGGGATGATTTCTCTATCATATGAGATCTGGATCAAAGAAAGTGAATGGGACAATTGTCAACAGAGCTTTCATTGCATGTGTGTGTGCTGAAGTAAAAAAGGAAATTGACGTCGATGGCCAAGGATTTTTTGAAGGGAACGAAGGATCATTACGACGTCATTGTGATCGGGTCAGGTCTGGCCGGTCTGACGGGAGCCAACGTTCTCGCAAAACAGGGACACTCTGTTCTGCTGCTGGAACATCACTATCAACTCGGAGGGATGGCCACCTGGTTTAAACGCAAGGGAGGGCATATCTTCGATATTTCTCTGCACGGCTTCCCGGTGGGAATGATCAAAAGCTGTCGCAAGTACTGGACTCCGGAGATTGCGGAAAGCATCGTGCAGTTGAAGGGGGTTCGTTTTGAGAATCCACAGTTCTCCCTGAAGACGTCGTTCACGCGCGAAGACTTCACAAAGGTCATTACGGAGAAATTTCATGTTCCGTATGAAACTGTTGATGCGTTCTTTGCGTTCGCCCGCAGCATGAACTTTTACGACGACCAGTCGATGACGACCCGTCAGTTGTTCGAAAAGTTCTTTCCGGGTCGCAGTGACATCGTCCGTCTGCTGATGGAACCGATCACCTATGCCAACGGGTCGACTCTGGATGATCCGGCCATTACCTATGGAATCGTCTTCAGCAACTTCATGAGCAAAGGGGTTTATACCTTCGAAGGAGGAACCGATGCGCTCGTGGTGAAAATGAAAGAAGAACTGGAACGGAATGGGGTCGACCTGCGGATTCGAACACTCGTCGACAAAGTGGAAGTTGACGACCAGCGTCGCGTTCAGGCGGTACATGTCGCCGGAAAACGAATCACCTGTCGCGCGGTTCTATCCAATTCCAATATCAAGTCCACGATTCTGAATCTCGTTGGTCCGGAACACTTCGATCAAAGTTATCTGGAGGAGGCACAAGCGGTTCGCCTGAACAATTCCAGTTGTCAGGTCTATCTCGGACTGAAACCGGGAGAAGGTTTCGACAACTGTGGTGACCTTCTGTTCCACTCCGAGCATGAAGGCTTTGATATCGACGCCATGCTTTCGATGAAGGTGAGCAGTCGGACCTTTTCGTTCTATTACCCCGAGACCCGTCCCGGTTCGGATCGGTGGCTCGTCGTCTCGTCGACGAACGCCAACTACAAAGACTGGGCCGACCTCACTCCGGAGCAGTACGAAGCAGAAAAGAAAAGTCTGTGTGAAACCACGATCGACTGTCTGGAAAAATATGTTCCCGACATTCGCAGCAAACTGGACTGGGTGGAAGCCTCCACTCCGAAAACCTTCCAGTTCTACACCCGACACCTGCAAGGGGCGAGCTTCGGTACCAAGTTCGAGGGACTGAAAGTTTCACAGACGTTGCCGGAACAGATCACCGGTCTTTATCACGCCGGATCGGTTGGCATCATTATGTCCGGCTGGCTCGGAGCGGTGAACTATGGAGTGATTGTTGCGAACGAAATCGACAAAACACTCACCCCCGCCGCTGCGGGCATTTAGGAACAGTCCTGAAAAATATTCCGGCTTCACATTGTGTGAGAAGTTTGTCAGCTAGATTTTTTGTTAGCCACTATCACGTTGCGGTGACTTTGCCCCACCCTATTACCTGACCTCCCCTGAAACGGTGAGTCGAATTCACAGGAAGAAAAGTTTGAAACACAGAGACACGGAGGAGCACAGAGAGTTTCTTTCCCAGCGTTTCCTCTGTTTTTCTCCGTGTCTCTGTGTTTCAAAAACTGAGCAGATGAAATGTGGTTGGCGATGTCACAACTCACGATTTTTGTCGAGATCAAGTACTACCATGAATAATTCGGGTTAGCGGCGAATCCACACCCGTACCAGTGAGAGGAGTTTCTCGACGTCGAGTGGCTTGGCCATGTAGTCGTTCGCTCCGGCCTCCATGCAGTTCTGCTGATCCTCTTTCATCGCCTTGGCGGTGAGAATGACGATGGGCATTTTCTGCCATTCCGGACGTTTACGAATTTCCCGGGTCGCCGTCAGGCCGTCCATCTCCGGCATCATGACGTCCATCAGAATCAGGTCGATTCGTTTTTCAGGATCGTCTCCGGCCTCTTCGAGAGCTTTGATGGCTTCAATTCCGTTTCGGGCAATCTGCACAATCGCTCCTCGCGGTTCCAGAATACTCGTTAACGCGAAGACATTTCGTACGTCGTCTTCCACCACGAGAATTCGTCGGTCTTCAAGCGCCGCTTCGCGGCTGCGTGCCCGTTTGATCATCTTCTGCTGCTCTGGCGGAAGTTCAGCGACCACCTGATGCAGGAATAATGTGACTTCATCCAGCAGACGTTCCGGAGATTTGGCCCCTTTGATGATGATGGATTTGGAATAGCGTCGAAGTTTGTGTTCCTCCTGTGGAGACAGGTCGGCTCCGGTGTAGACGATCACAGGGGGGAATGAATATGCATCTTCACGACTCAATTTTTCCAGCAGGGAAAAGCCGGATTCGTCAGGCAGCGAGAGATCCAGAACCATGCAGTCGAACGTCGCCGTTTTCAGTTTGTCCAGACAATCCGCAACACTCCGCACTCCCACGGTTTCAACATCGTGGGATCCCAGTAATTTTCCCAGGCTCTCCAGTTGCACCTTGTCATCGTCGACAAGCAACACACGCCGCATCCGCTGGGTGAGCCGTGTTTCCAGACCTTTCAGAGTTTCAGTCAGTTTGTCTTTCGTGACAGGTTTCCTGATGTATCCGACAGCCCCCAGAGCGAACGCCGCCTGCGCATGATCACTCGCGGAAACGACATGCACGGGGATATGCCTGGTACGAGAATCATGTTTGAGCTGATCCAGAACCGCTAATCCGGAATGGTCCGGCAATCCAAGATCAAGAACGACCGCACTCGGAAGGTACTGCGTCGCCACCGCCACTGCGTCCTCGGCCGTCTGCGCAAGCAGGCATTGGAACTCAAGTTCATGAGAAAGCTTGTAAAGGATCCTGGCGAATGGTTCGTCATCTTCGACAACCAGAATCACAGGACGGTCTCCGGTCAGTTTTTCCCGATCGTCTTTAATACGACTGGGACGACGAACTCTCGTCGTCACCTGATGAGAAACCGGCGCGGGAACCTGCGGTGCATCTATGGGACCGCGATCGGAAGACTGGCTGAGCAGCCCCAGTGAGAACTTGTCATCGGTCCCTCCCACTGTGGAAATGACCTTCACTGCCGAAGCGATAGAGGGGCGCGGTCCCGTATAGTTCACCGGCAAAATCACGGTGAAAGTGCTTCCCTGTCCAGGGGTGCTGGCGAGCTGAATCTCTCCTCCGAGCAGAAGGACCAGTTGCCGGGTGATTGACAACCCGAGACCGGTTCCGCTGTAGCGCCGGTTCGCGGCACTGTCGACCTGACGGAAGGCTTCGAAGATTGCGGCCTGCTGGTTCTCTTCAATGCCGATTCCGGGATCAATCACATCAAAGCAAACGTGGTTCCGGTCTGTGGAACGAATCTGAAGCGTGATCATTCCCTGATCGGTGAACTTGACGGCATTCGACAGCAGGTTCTTGAGAATCTGTTCAAGACGCTGCGTATCAGTGTGAATGGAGGCTGGCACATCTGAAGCAATCTGAATCTGGAACTCAAGGTTTCTGTCAGAGACGAGAGGACGGATCGTGTTTTCTACATTGGAGGTCAATTCCTCCAGTAACACCTGCTCCGGGTGAATTTCCAGTCGTCCCGCTTCAATTTTGGAAAGGTCGAGAATGTCATTGATCAGATTCAGCAGATCATTTCCGGCCGAAAGAATGGTTTCCGCACTGGTCACCTGTTCTTCCGTCAGATTTCCATCGGGATTCTCTGCCAGTAGTTTGGCCAGGATGAGCGAAGAATTGAGGGGCGTTCGCAACTCGTGCGACATGTTCGCGAGAAAGTCAGACTTGTAACGACTGGCCCGTTCAAGGTCTTTAACCTTCTCTTCAATGGAGAGTCGGGCTTTTGCGAGATCATCTTTCTGCGCTTCCAGTAATTGCGTCTGTTCTTCCAGCTGGGTGTTCGTCTGTTCCAGTTCGACCTGCTGTTGCTCCAGACGGGACTGTGATTCCAGTAACGCCCGACTTTGTTCTTCCAGCTCTTCGTTGGAAACGCGAAGTTCTTCCCCTTGAACCTGAAGTTCTTCCGCCTGGCGTTGAGTTTCTTCGAGAAGGCGTTGAAGATCCTGCCGGTACTGGGCGGTTTGAATGGCAACTCCGACCGATTCCGAGATGTCTTTCATCAACTCAATCGTGGCATCCGGCGGCGATTCGAGGAACCCGAGTTCAATCACCGCAATCACCATATCGTCAATACTGACGGGAGCCACCAGAAGCGTTTTCGGCTTCCATTGTCCCGTTGCGGAACCGACGGTTAATTCATGTTGGTCCAGATTCTCAAGCAGGAAGTATTCCTGATCCCGAACGGCCTGACCAGCCAGTCCTTCTCCCCGAAAAAACGATTCCGGCAATGAATTTGGGACTGGCACGCCATAGGTGGCAGTCTGCACAAAACGCCCTTCACCGGAGAGATAAATCACTCCCGAACGAGCATTCAGAAATTTTGCCAGGAACTTGAGAATGTTCTCTCCCAGCTGAATACAAACCTGATTACCGGCCACTGCCTGATTCAGTCCGAAGCGTCCTGCCTGCATCCACTGATGGTGCTGAATCGCCAGCCGATTCCGAACGAACCAGTACCCGACAAGGCCGGTCAGAGCGACTGTCATTCCTCCAAACGCTCGATTCCAGGCGGCAACGGAGGGGTCGATTCCCGGCTTGGAAAAAGTAAAACCAAGGAACAGCAGGAACAAAATGATGCAGGTGACATACAACGGACTGCGGGGATCCCAGAGTCGGAATGTCAGAATCACCGGGATCAGGTAAAAGACCCAGACGGTAACCCCCAGAGTCACCAGATGATCTGTCACACAGACCACAGCCAGCAAGGCCGCGATGGCCAGTGCGACGGGAGAACGGAGATCGCTGCCGTTGTTACGGAATTCCAGATGATCCGGTTCGAGGACTGCGTTCGAGTTCGAGTCATTCGAATATACGGATGCCATTAGGTCCCCCAGAGATTGATTCCTGAGAAAGATTCAGCCAAATCACCTGCCCGCGCAGGGAGCAAACACATGAAATGGCAAACCGCTCTTCCAAGGATGTCTGCCAATCAAGTTTGTGCATCCTCTATGAAAACAGGAGGAACTGCAATTGTGAATGCGGTTGTTCAGCACACGGGGGGCTTTATCCACCGGAAAGAGCCGGTTGTTTCTGTTCAGGCGACTCATTCCTGGCCGACCATCTTTCGACCGCATAGAAAACGAGTGGATTCAATGTGATGGACAAGAGTGCTCCGGCGACAATCAGGCTCTGGCTCTCTTCCGGCATCAGCCCCAGGCCGACTCCCAGTGCAATCAGAATGAAGGAAAACTCTCCAATCTGTGCCAGTGCTGCGGAGACCGTCAACGCGGTTCCCATGGACCGTCCCAGCAGAAGCACGATCCCCATTGCGGCAACGGACTTGCCGATCACGATGATGCACACAACCGAGAGAACACGTAACGGCTGATCCACAAGAACAGACGGATCAAACAGCATCCCGACGGCAACAAAAAACAGAACGGCGAAGACATCTTCCAATGGTTGCAGTTTCTTTACGGCCCGATGGCTGGATGGTGAGGCGTTCAGGACCATACCCGCAAAGAAGGCTCCCAGTGCGAAAGAGACGCCAAAAATCTTGGTTGATCCATATGCGATTCCAATCGACTGCCCGACAACGGCCAGTGTGAACAACTCCCGGGAATCCGTTTTCTCGACCTGCTTCAACAGCCATGGAAAGAAGCGCGTCCCAACGATCAGCATTAAAGCGATAAACAGGGCGACCTTGGTGAGGGCGATGCCCAGAGTTCCCCAGAGTTGCCCGTCTCTAGCCTCGGCTGAGCCGTTCGTTCCCCCCAGTGATCCTGCAACCGCAGGCAGAATCACCAGCGCCAGCACGATGACCAGATCTTCAACAATCAGCCAGCCGACGGCAATACGCCCATCTTCGGTGTCGAGTCGATTTCGAGACTCCAGTGCTTTGAGCAGGACAACTGTACTCGCCACCGACAATGCGAGACCAAAAACCAGTCCGGCGCCGAATGTCCACCCCCACAGAAGCGCTAACCCCACTCCCATGGCCGTTGCGGCGGCGATTTGTGCGACCGCCCCTGGCAGTGCGATTCCTCTCACAGACCATAAATCACCGATCGAGAAGTGCATCCCGACGCCGAACATCAGCAGAATGACACCAATTTCCGCAAGCTGATGCGCCAGGTCGGCATCTCCCACGAAACCGGGAGTGAATGGCCCAATGGCGACTCCGGCCAACAGGTATCCCACCAGAGCAGGCAACCGCAGACGAACTGCGATAAAACCGCCGACGAATGCCAGAGTCAGACCAATGGCAATGATGGAGATCAGCGATGTTTCGTGAGGCACAGGCTCTTGCTTTGTTTGTCGTTGAAAAGTGGCACTACCAAGTGAGTTCACCGGGATGATGCTCGAATCCACAGTGTATGGCACTAGAAGAATTGTTACAGGTTTATTACGATTGTTTTTCAGAAAAATCAGGTGCCTCGGAATATCATCCTGTTCGAAAGCGATGCAGCAATATGCTGTTCTTCCATTTTTTCCGTAACGGAAAATTCAAGACGGAATCCATCGGGGATCGTTGACATTCCGGACTGTATGTGGTTCAACCTACGGAGTACGTCATTCTCCCCACCTTCGACCTGATCTCTTTTCAGGCACATCTGTAGCTTGCAGTTGGTTTGGTGGGAGAGTGCTGAATCAGTGAATTTCTGACAAGAATGAGCTTCCCATGACTGACCTCAAAGCGACTCGCAGAGACTTCCTGAAAACTGCCGGCGCCTCTTTAGCCGCTGCCTCATTGACGACATCGCTGCAGGCGCAGGATACGGCCGCCGGAGGGGATCGCAAACCCTTCGGTTACGCCATTGTGGGAATCGGAGGGCTGACAAAAAACAGTATTCTCCCCGCATTCGCTTCGATGAAGCATGCGCGGGTGACCGGACTTGTCAGTGGAGACATTGAGAAAGCACGTGAGACCGCAACGAAGTACGGGGTCCCTGAAAGCGGACTCTACACGTACGACACCTACGACAAAATTGCAGATAATCCTGATATCGACGCGGTTTATATTGTGCTGCCGAACAACATGCACGCCGAATACACGCTGCGTGCGTTCAAAGCGGGCAAACATGTGCTGGTGGAAAAGCCGATGGCCATCAGTGCCAGGGAGTGCGAAGCGATGATTGCCGCCGGAAAAGAAGCAAAGAAGCTCCTTTCCGTAGGCTACCGGCTTCGCTACGAGCCCTACAATCAGGAAATGATTCGTATGGTTCGCGAGAAGGAACTTGGCAACGCAAAGGTCATCGTGACGGAAGCCGGGTTCAATATCGGAGATCCCACTCAATGGAGATTGTCCAAGGAGTTGGCGGGGGGGGGATCAATGATGGACATCGGCATCTATGCCCTCAATGCTGCACGATACATTTCCGGAGAAGAGCCAACCGAGGTCATGGCCTTTGAATCCACAGATCACACGGATCCCCGATTCAAGGATGATGTGGAAAACACAGTCACATTCCAGTTGAAATTTCCCAGTGGAGTGCTTGCCAGTTGTGTTTCCAGTTACGGGACTTCACTGAACCGCTATCGTGTGCATGCCGAGCGCGGCTCTTTTGAACTGGAACCGGCCTTAAGTCACCGAGGTCTCAAGATGTCGATCAAGGCACATGGAAAAGTGGAAACCCGTGAGTTTCCGGACGTCAACCATTTCGGCGCATTGATGGATGACCTCGCTGTGTGTGCCGCCACAGGCAAAACTCCGATCACCGACGGTGTCGACGGCCTCAATGATCTGCGCGTCATTGAAGCCGTTTATGAATCGATGAAGACGGGTGCGGCAGTAAAACTGAGTTAGCAGGTTGCTCTACCATATGCCCACGCCGCGCGGTGTTCGAACAGGAGAAACGGCACTCCGCGTGGCGAGAAACGGGGAGAGCATTTTACAAGTTTTTCTACAGTGAAGAACTCGGCAAGCCAGCAGAGAGGTGGTCGATAGGGTGCTCGGCCACCTCTCTACGTTTCAACAGTTGTGTTTCAGCAGTTGTCCCTGAAGAGGGCATCTGAAATGGCGGCAGATCTGCAACATGATCTGGAGAACCGACCGGTACAAGCCAGAAAAATCAGCTGGATCGGATGCTCCAGCCCGAATGATTCATGGTAGGGTGGGTCAAAGTCGCGCAACGTGAAGGTGGGTCGTCGCCAACGGCCGATTGTGCTTGCGGCGGTCTGTGTTCTTTGGAAGTGAAACCTGCGACTGAAGACCCACCGCGCCATCATGTTGGCTCGACCCACCCGACAAGTGTGAATCATCCGGGCCAGTTGCAGGCGAATGAGTTCGCATTGACAACGAAACCGAACAGATCATGATTTCGAGTTGTCTGCCAGCGTGAAAAAACAAAACGACTCTTCAATGGGAATCAACCATGTCACAGCTTCCACAAGTGGGACGTAAGGCTTCGGCTTTCACGCTTCCGGCGTCAACGGGAGGAAAAATCAAACTCAGCGACTATGCCGGGAAGCAGAACGTTGTCCTGTATTTTTACCCGCGAGACAACACTCCCGGCTGCACACAGGAAGCATGTGACTTTCGAGACAACATCGCCAGCCTGAATCACGCCGACACCGCCGTTCTGGGGATCAGCACCGATTCCCTGACGTCACACGAAAAGTTTGCAGGGAAGTTTGAACTCCCGTTTCCGCTCCTTTCCGATGAAGAGCATCAGGTCGCCGAGAAATATGGCGTCTGGGTCGAGAAGAAGAATTACGGAAAGACTTACATGGGATTACAGCGTTCTACTTTTCTCATCGGGAAAGACGGGAAACTGAAGGCGATCTGGCCGAATGTCAAAGTGAAAGGGCACGTGGCCGAAGTCGCTGAACGGGTCGCCGCTCTTCACACAGAAGGGGAATGACACAGTGGGGGAATGATCTCGACCCCTTCGGTCACTCGTTGTGCTGCAACTCATCAATTTGTCGACGAATTTCACGAAGCAGTTGTGACTGCATGGCCTGTAATCGCTCCAGACCATCGAGATCTCTGGCGAGTTGCCCTGATTTTTTTTTGATCAGACCCGTCGGCTTCGAACGCCGAGGACGCGAAGTGGTTGAGGGGACAGATTGTGGCCGACTTTGATCTGATTTCACGATTCTCTCTTTTTTGGAAGCCCGTGACACGATCCTATTCAGCAAACCGGCAGTATTCATTTCGATTTTCAGGAATGCCACATTTTTTTAATTTTTCGCGAACAAAGACAAACTCCCAGAACGATTGAATCGATTCTGCCGGCAGATTTCCCGCGAATCAGCGTGTTTTTCAAAGCATTCTCGTCCGATTTTGCCGTTCGGATCGGGAAGCGGCGAAAATCGGCTTTCTCAATCCGATTCCGCTCTTGCAACATCCATTGGAAGCGGCACAATAGACGCCTGCAATTCATCATCAGCCCAGGAGTGAAGATTCGTTCCTTATGAACAATATCATCAGTTTTATTCTCGGAGGCGGAAAAGGAACCCGTCTCATGCCGCTGACGGCAGAGCGGTCCAAGCCTGCGGTGCCACTGGCGGGAAAATACCGGCTGATCGATATTCCGATCTCCAATTGCATCAATAGTGAACTGCGCCGGATCTATCTGTTGACCCAGTTCAATTCGGTCAGCCTGCACAGACATATTCGACAAACCTATGTCTTTGATCAGTTTAACGGAGGCTTTGTCGAAATCCTGGCCGCTGAACAGACCAACGAATCGGTCGACTGGTATCAGGGAACAGCCGACGCGGTCCGAAAGCAGCTCCGTTACCTGCAACAGCCCGGCGTCGAGTATGTTCTGATTCTCTCCGGAGACCAGCTGTACCGGATGGATTACCGGAAAATGCTGGAAACCCATCTGGAGAATTCCGCGGATGTCACCATTGCGGCTCTGCCGATCGGCCCGGAAAAGGCCTCCGATTTCGGCATCATGCGACTCAATGACTCCGGTCGTGTCGAAGGGTTTCTGGAAAAGCCGAAGACCGCCGAAGAACTCAATCAGTTTTATACCGATGCCGCGTGGATCGAAGGTCAGGGAATTCCCTGTAACGGCCGAAACTATCTGGCCAGTATGGGAATCTACCTGTTCAACCGTGACGTTCTCGTCGATGTCCTGCAGAAAACCACTTATCAGGATTTTGGGAAAGAGGTCTTCCCGACCTCCATCCGTGCAAAACATGTGCAGACACATCTGTTTGACGGATACTGGGAAGATATCGGGACGATCAAGGCCTTCTATGAATGTAATCTGGAACTGGCCGCCGAAAAGCCGCCGTTCGATATGAACATTCCTGGCGCTCCGATTTTCACCCGTCCTCGGTATCTCCCTCCCACACGCCTGGGAGGGGGACAGATCGGGAGCAGCCTGATCTCCGATGGCTGTTCACTTGGCTCAGGGGTGACGGTGGACGGAACAGTGATCGGTCTGCGAAGTGTGGTCGGTGAAGGGGCAACACTGCGTCGCTGTGTTCTCATGGGAGCCGATTATTACGACCAGGATCATCACGCGGTTCGCAGTTCATCAGAGCATCCCCCACTGGGAATTGGTGCCGGTTCGTATGTCGAGGGAGCGATTGTCGACAAGAACTGTCGGATCGGTAAGAACGTTGTCATTCGTTTGCCGGAGGAGAATCCTCCCGACGGAACGTGTGGGCCGTTGTTCGTCCGTGACGGTGTGATCATCGTTCCCAAACACACCGTCCTGCCCGACGGCTGGAAAATGGACAAACTGGTCCCCTGCCAGTTCTAGTATCTGGGCTCGACTCAACATGTGGGTTGTGCATGACCAATTTCCCCCTCAAGTGCTCAGATTTTTGAAACACAGAGACACGGAGAAACCAGAGGAAATGCTGGTAAAGAACTCTCTGTGCTCCTCTGTATCTCTGTGTTTCAAAATTTTCTTCCTGTGATTTCGACTCACAGTTTCAGGGGAGGTCAGGTAATAGGGCTACTTGCAAAATGATTTCCCCGACCCCGCGGAGTGCAGCGTTTTTCCGTGGTTCCTCTGAATTTTTCGGGCTATAGCATGGTCCGTTCTGAGATCATCGGCTTGATCTGTGGGCGGAGCAGAACTTCGAGTCCGAAGATCGACTGGAAGAACAATTGATTCCGGCGTAATGCAATCTGTTCGACTGAAACATCGTCCAGAGCCGGGACCGAGATCACGATGCGGTTACGTACCCGTTGACATTCAATCTGTCGGATACGCTGATTTCGTGAAGCATCCAGAGCGATGGCCAGACGCAGAATCGCCGCCAGCTTGGAAACCGCCACCCGACGCACGCGATCCATCGACGCATACGGCTGATGCGTGGTTTTCGGCATGGAACGTCGATGGTATCTGGCGACCAGTCCGACCAGTTGCAGGTCGTCTGCGGTCAGGCCGAACAGGGTGCTGTTCATAATAAGATACATCGAATGCTTATGTGAACTCGATGCATTAATATAGGCGCCGGTCTCATGCAATGCGGCGGCCACATAGAGTAGCGTTTCGAAGCGATCCTCAAGACTATGTTCCTTGCGGAGTTGTCGAAAGAGTTGACGACACAGCTCAGCGACCGTGCGGCAATGATCTTCATCCACATGATAACGTCGGGCCAGTTCCCAGGTGGCACGAATGATCTGACGTTGAAAATCGTCGGTCCAGGCTCCCCCTTCCGACATGTCCCGCAACAAACCGTCCCGCAGATTCATGTTGCAGACGAGCAGCTTGGAGACGTTCAGCAGTCTAGCCAGACTCAGGTTGACCAGCAGGGCCGCACCCACCGTTTCCGCTTCGGGATACGTCAGATGGAACTCATTGACAAGCTGTTCTTCCGTCCGGCTGAAGATGTAATCAACGAACTCCCCCAGTGCGTCGACAGGCAACTCGACCAGTTTGTCGTCGGTCATGGTGAGCTTGAGGATCTCTTCGGCCGCGAACCGGATGTCCCCTCCCATAGCGACCATGTTCGCCCCGGCGTGTCTTTCGAGAAACTCCGTATAAGGTTCGAGATGGCTGTGAATTTCTCCCTCGTACACCTGACGGGCTTTGGATCTGGGAACATGGGACGAGCAGACTGTCTGTTGCAGACGCAATGATCCCAGACGAAACGCATGGGTATGGGCCACGTTTCCCTGCACCAGCATCAGCAGTTCGGTGTTTCCTCCTCCCACTTCGGCAACCATGGATTCCGATTTGAACAGGGCCGGTTGAGCTTTAAGAAGAGGTTGCACTCCGCGGTAGATGATACGGTGGACTTCCGCTTCATCCAGAAGTTCCACCACCAGTCCGGTGGCGACATACACCCGATCGACGAACGCCAGTCGGTTGAGTGCTTCCCGCACGGCACTGGTTGCGATGACCCGAATATCTTCCGACCGGGTGATCTCGTATTCCTCGAGCTTGTGCCGGTAACTGCGCAGAACCGAAACTGATTCTTCAATGGAAGTCCGGGAAATTTCGCCGTTGACAAAGGTATCCGTTCCGAGATGAACCGCCTGTGCCAGCGATTCCAGCGTACGGACGGTTCCATCCGGTTGAATTTCCGCAATGGCCATTCGAATGGACGAT
>DATMFC010000393.1:0-1977 GCA_035556335.1 Planctomicrobium sp.
TTCTCGGGCTGTCTGAATAAGAAGTTCTGACATAAGTGCCGTTGATGAGCTCAGCGAGACTAAAAGTCGAACGACTCTGTAAGAGCTTTACCCGGGAATCGCCACCGGTTGTGAACGAGGTCTCGTTCGAACTTGCAGCAGGGGAACTCCTCACTCTGATCGGTCCCTCCGGATGCGGCAAGACAACCACTCTGCGACTCATTGCCGGATTCGAACGGGCCGATTCTGGAGAAATTTCTCTCGGAACATGCGCGCTGGTTTCCGTCTCCGGGAAGAAGAAACTTCATGTTCCGCCACAACGACGGGAGATCGGCGTCGTCTTTCAGGACTATGCTCTCTTTCCTCATTTGACGGTGCTGTCGAACGTGATGTTCGGGATGAATCGAGACCCTGTAAAGTCGCAACGCCAGAAGGCCATGGATTTGCTGACGATGCTGAACATCGCAGAACTCGCGTCACGAACCCCGCACACGCTTTCCGGAGGGCAGCAACAACGTGTCGCACTGGCCCGTACGATGGCCGCGTTGCCAAGACTGATTCTTCTGGATGAACCGTTTTCCAATCTGGACGTAACGTTACGGGAATCGGCACGACGAGACGTTCGGGCCTTTCTGGCATCTCAGGGAGTCACGGCGATTCTGGTGACGCACGATCGGGAGGAAGCGTTGTCCATGGGAGATCGCGTCGCGGTGATGTCACAGGGACGGTTGATGCAAGTCGATACTCCGAAACAAGTCTATCATCACCCGCAAACCGAATTTGTCGCACAGTTTCTTGGGGAAGCAATCTCACTTCAATGCGTCGGCAAAGGGAACGTTGCAGAGAGTCCACTGGGACCGGTGACGTTGAATCGCCCGGCACAAGGCACGATCACCGCATTACTGCGGCCGGAGCAGATCCGCCTCGTCTCCCCTGATCAGGCATTCCTCACCGGATATATTCAACAGCGAGAATTTCGCGGGGCAACACAAACTCTTTCCGTTCGTGTTGGAGAGGTGATCTATCCCGTGGTCAGCGACTCCACCACAACACGAGAGCCCGGCGACATGGTCGGCCTGCAGATCATCGGACCAGCGATGCTGTTATAACAGCATCACTGCAGTATGGTACGTCGAGACCACCCCGCATCAATTTGGTTCTTAGTATTTATGATTTAGTATTTATTTTTCCCCATATCCTCCCCCTCCCGGGGTTTCGAGAATCAACCGGTCTCCGGGATTGACCTGAATCTGCGCGGCTCCGGTAAGTTGTTCAATGCTCTCACTTCCAGCCTGTTGCAGAAGATTACGCCCGACTGCTCCCGGTGCTCCTCCCTGCAATCCGAACGGGGGGAACTGACCGCGGCGTTGTGTTAACAATGAAACCGAGAGTGGTTTCAGAAACTCAAACACGCGACGAATGCCGTCCCCTCCCCGATGTTCGCCAATGCCCCCTGAACCGGAGCGTATGGAGAATTCCTGTATTCGCACGGGATAACGGGTCTCAAAAACTTCAACGTCCGTGAGTCGGGTGTTCGTCATATGGGTATGCACGGCATCGGCTCCATTCGCCATCGATGTCGCTCCCGCGCCGCCGCAGATGGTTTCATAATATCCGAACGTGCCATCCCCAAAGGTGAGATTGTTCATCGTTCCCTGACTGGCGGCCGCTTTCTCCAATGCCCCGAGAAGAACGTCCACCACTCGTTGCGATGTCTCAACGTTTCCTCCCACCATCGCGGCACATTGAGACCGGTCCGGATGAATCGGCGGATTCAACAGACATTCCGGCAGAATGATTTCGATCGGTTCAAGAACGCCGCTATTGAGTGGAATCGATTCCTCGATCAGACATCGAAACACATACATCACCGCCGCCGTAACGATGGCCCGATTCGCATTCAGGTTGGTCGCTAGAACCGGTCCCGTGCCCGTGAAGTCGATGGTGGCGGAGTCCCCGTTGACTTCGATTGACACCGCAATGGGAGACCCGTCGTCA
>DATMFC010000394.1:0-19287 GCA_035556335.1 Planctomicrobium sp.
CGAATCCGGGAACCGGTCCCCCGAAATGCAGTGCTCACAAAGTTCCTTAGAAGTCAAAAGCCCTGAATCGTTTACAAGTTGGGAGATGCGGATAGTAGGTAGTGGGTAGGAAAATTCGCGACTTATTGCTTTTCTGATCCCTGAATCCTGACCCCTGATCCCTTCTCTCATGCTGCCCCATTCTATCGGGAGCGCTCGCGGAGTCACCTTGTCATCCGAAAATTCAGGGGAAATTCACACCACCAAACCATAATTCCGGGACGGGGATGGTTGTGAGGTTGTTCGATTGACCTAGAATAAGCGAATAGAACTCGGGAGAGGGCTCAGTTTATTCTGGCCTGATTCGCGTGTTCTCTGACGAAATCAGTCTGAAACGCTGACACACCTGGCCAAAACCCTGTAAAGGAGAGCCGACGATGGCTTATACGCTTCCTCCGCTGCCGTATGCCTATGATGCCCTGGAACCGCATATCGACGCCAAAACGATGGAAATCCATCACACCAAGCATCATCAGGCCTATATCACCAATGTGAACAAGGCACTCGAAGGACATGCTGATCTGGCCGCAAAGTCGGTTGAAGATCTCGTCGCCGACTTGTCCTCCGTTCCGGAATCCATCCGCACAGCCGTCCGCAACAACGGCGGCGGACACGCCAATCACACTCTGTTCTGGACCATTCTGAAGCAAGGGGGAGGGGGAGAACCGACCGGAGCCCTCGCCGATGCCATCAAGAACGAACTTGGCGGGTTCGAGAAGTTCAAAACCGATTTCAACAACGCCGCCGCCACACGCTTCGGCAGCGGCTGGGCCTGGCTCTCTGTTGATAATAAAGGAAAACTGGTTGTTGAAAGCTCCCCGAACCAGGACAACCCGCTTTCAGAAGGCCGGACCCCGATCCTCGGTCTCGACGTCTGGGAACATGCTTATTACCTGAACTACCAGAACCGTCGTCCAGATTACATCGCCGCGTTCTGGAATCTGGTGAACTGGGACGAAGTCTCCCGCCGCTATGAAGCTGCGAAGTAAGGGAAAAAGAACCAAATTCGAAATTCTAAGAACCAAACATGGGAATTCAGTAGGCTGGGGCCTTAAAGACCCAGCACATTGGGTGTTCATTCAGAATTCAACCGTGACGATGGATGGCGCTCCACTGATGCTGGGTTTCGCATTCGCTCAACGCCAGCCTACCACTGAATTCCATATCTGGTTCTTCTCCATTTCAATACAGGGAGGGCGAGGCTCCCGCCGAGCCGCAAGCCACTGAAAGCGTCATCTTTCATGCGGCTCCGCAGGAGCGTCGCCCTCCCGATGTCTGTCCCGCGTGAGTTGTCGCGCGGGATTTTTTCGTACAGAATCCCTGACATTCGTTCCCTGATCTTCACGCCGAATTTTCACACTGAGAGAACCGAGCTTGCCCCCACGCAAGAACAACTCCGCCGCTCCGATTGCCGAGGAAACGTTTCATTTGCTGGAACGCTTCACTCCTCAAGTCTGTCGGTCGCTGAGAACCCGACTGATCAAGTGGTACGGAAAACAGGCCAGACCGCTCCCCTGGCGGGAATCGCGCGATCCGTACCGCATCTGGATCAGCGAGATCATGCTGCAACAAACCACCGTCAAAGCAGTGATTCCGTATTACGAGCGGTTCCTCTCCCGATTTCCGACAGTGCAGACGCTCGCCGCCGCAACGGAAGAAGAGGTTCTGAAACACTGGGAAGGTCTCGGTTATTACAGTCGGGGACGAAACATTCATCGTGCCGCTCAAATGATCTGCACTCAGTATGACGAGTCATTTCCTGAAGCAGTCGACGAAATCCAGAAACTCCCGGGCATCGGACGTTACACAGCAGGTGCGATCTCTTCATTCGCATTTGACCGTCCGGCCCCGATTGTGGAAGCGAATACCCTGCGGCTCTATTGCCGTCTGCTGGGATACGATGGAGATCCCCGATCGAAAGGAGGACAGGAACTGTTGTGGGAATTCGCAACACGAATCCAACCGAAAGATCAGGCAGGACTTCTCAATCAAGCCTTGATGGAACTCGGCTCACTGGTCTGTACTCCTGCGAGCCCGAATTGTGAGAACTGTCCTGTTCAGGAATGGTGCGCGGCCTTTGTGGAGTCGCGGCAATCGGAAATCCCGGCTCCCAAAGTCCGGCCGGAAATCACACAGACCGTGGAAGCAACCGTCGCGATCCAGTGTCAGAACCAGTTCCTGATCCGGCAGCGTCAATCAGACGAACGCTGGGCCGGAATGTGGGATTTTCCCCGATTTCCTGTTGAATCCATCACTCCTGAGGAGAAATTCAAAACGTCACTGCCATCTCTGTTTCACCGTGAAGTGATCTCCCGGATTCGATCCATGAGTGAGGTGGACATCACCGATCTGAATCTGGAAACAGAAATCCGACACAGCGTCACCCGCTACCGGATTCGCCTGATCTGTTGCTCGGCCCAGTTGGATGAAAAGCCCTTGAAATCCCTGTTCTCTAACGACGCGAGCTGGCGATGGGAAAGCAGCGAGGCACTTGCATCCCTGCCCATGCCGATCACCGGACGCCGATTCGCGAATCACCTGATACGAACCGGCATCGAGTGAGAGATTTCCGGAGAACCGTTTGCACGCCCTTATAGACCGTCAATGAAGCGTAGAAACTGCGTTTCCAGCCAGTTGAGATCCTTCCCGAAGACTGCCTGAAAATCTTCCAGTCGTTCCTGAGAAGAATAGTTCTCATTCATCGGCTCCCGTTCCGAAAGCCGTTTCAGGTAGCGAACGTATTCCGGGCGACGGGCTTCCGACAGATAAAAGGTCAATGCCCAGGCTTCACTGTAAAAGTCCAGCGGATTCGAGAGAAACAAGGCATCGTCATTGGCAATCAGATCGGCAATTGTCCCGGCGCGACGAGTCGCCCGATACTTCTGAAACCAGTTCAACCGGTCGTAGTTAATACGCTCATTCGCCCCCTTTTGACTGGACGACTTAAGAGCCCCGGACTCCATTGTCACTGCCAGACCTTCCACAATCCATCGGGGGTTGACTCCAATTCGGGCATGCAAGCCGGAGTTGAAAGCCAGTTGATGAATGGTTTCATGAATGAGTGTCTGGTGTGTCTCATCGTTCAATGTGAATTTCGCGCTGGAGGGTTTCGATGAGGTCTCTTCTCGCCGGTCGTAGAGGGTGACCCGATTGGACTGGGGGTGATAAAACCCTTTCAGATTCGGAATGGGTGTCATCCCTGCAGCAATACAATCCTGATCGAACGCGAGGCGTGTGGGATGAATGACCATGACCAGCGGGAATTCCAGGCGTTCCAGTTTCCAGTTTCGACGGCTGAAATAGTTGGAAAAAAGCTGATTCACCTGCTCGGCCGCATCCGCATAGATTCTCGCCGTTCCCATGGGAGCCACGACGACAAAGTTTCCTTTGATCTGCACTTCCATGCCGGATGCCAATTCACGACGAAGCTCGTTGGCGACCGCGGTCGGTGATTTGGGGGCAAACAGGTGATCGAGCTTGCGAAACGTCGTCACCTGTTCGAGGTTAATTTTCTGCAACACGCCATCTTCGTTCGCCAGCCAGCAGAACTGTTTATTGTGCGCGACGTTCCGCCCCTGATATCGAGCCTCCGGTGTCACCAGTTCAATTACCGGCTGCGCGACAAGAACTCCTGTCATCAACCAGACGTGACAGCAGGCCGCCACCGTTCGAACAATCCACATGGATGCCCCCATCACCAGATTACGGCGTGTTGGCAACAACCCGGATTGGCTGGTCACTTTGCAGCGGAGCACTGTAATCCGCACTTTCCAGTTGAACAGAGACTTTGGACGTCACCGGTTGCTCAGCGATCAACGCGATCTCGTAAACGCGATCCAAGGCGATCCCCAGTTCCGGAAGAGTTTCAAACTCGACCGATTGCCCATCGACCTTGTAATTCGTCGGGCCGGTGGCATTCACAAAAGTGAATCCGGCAGGGAAGACAAACCGGGGACGTACGTCTCGAGCAGCCTCGGTCCCGATGTTTTTCAACGTTAATCGAAAGGAAACCCGTTCTCCGACCAATGCGGTTCTCTGGCTTGCTGTGACATCTGCCTTCAGTTCCGCAAACCCTTTCACGTTCAACTGCGTCGGGATTTCCACTCGGTTTCCGGCGGAATCGATCGCGATCAGACTTCCGGTGTGAGTTCCGCCTGATGATGCCACAAGAAGTGAATTCATCTCCAGTGTTTCGCCTGGTTCGATCTGTGGAATCGTCCAGGTGACCAGACGCTTACCGGCGTCCCAGCGGGCGGAACGGGGAATTGTGGTCAATTCCACTCCCTGCGCCAGTTTCTCCTGAACGGTGACGTTCGTCAGTCGTGTGCTGGAATGATTTGTGATACGGGTTAACACGGAAGCAGGACGTCCGACAAATCGGTTTTCCGGACCAGTCCGACTCAGTTCCAGTCTGGCTTTGATTACATGCAGATCGGCGCGAGTTTCCGCATGACTCTTGTTGTCGCTGGAAATCTGGGCGATCGGAGTGAAGGTTCCAATGTGTTCAGGAGTGACAATCAGATCGATCGCTTTTTCTTCTCCTGCTGCCAGCGCACCCGCTTCATACTCCAGATCATTCCCACCGGGATGCTTCAGTCCGGGAGGAAGAATCGCACGCAGGTAGACCGATTTCGCGCTTCCCTGACCTTCATTTTTTAATCGGAACCTGAAGGTAACATGGTCTCCCAGAACCGCTTCCGTTGGGCCACTCATTGAGATAGAGAGTTTTGGTGCAGAGACTTTGATACTTGCCGACACGGCGGCCGCAAATGAAACGGTGGCGACGCTTCCAATCTGACCGGATTCGAACGGAACCACCTTCAACTGAATCTTGCGCTCTTCACCCGGTGCGATGACTCCCAGTTGCCAGCTCAGTTTTCCTTCATTGAGATACCCTTGAGGAATGGTCCCTTCGAGCTGGGTTCCCTTTGGAATGAAATCTTCCACGACAACATCTCGAGCCGGGCTTCCTCCGACATTACGGATCAGAATTGCATAGACAACCGGCTCTCCAATGACCGCTTCCGCAGGGGCCTGCTTTTCGATTTTCAGTTCAGGAGACTGTTGACCACTCGCCGTCATTGGTTCCGGTTCTGCAGTACCGATCAAGGCCGGATCGACCGCACTTGGAGATTGTTTCGGCAAGGAATCAGGCGGGAACGGGCTGCGTGGCTGTGCTTTCGGGACTTCAATTTCCGGCAGCACTTCCTCAACGACGGGAAGGCTTTTAGGAAGTGTGCGAGGAGCCGTCGGCTCTGGCGTGGATTCAATCTTCGGTTCTGCCACCGGCATCACAATTGGCAATGCCCCGGGAGGGGTCGAGCCATTGGGGACGATGGTTGGCAGCGGTTCAGGCAAGACCTCTTTGGCAGAAGCCGGCGTGATTGTTGGAGATGGTGTCCCCAATGGAGGCAAGGGGGGGAGTTCCAACTGTGGAGCAGGTTCTTTCTTCTGGGCAGGGGTGACTGCCGCCAGTGTTGGAAATGCCGGGGAATCGACACGGTTCTCAGTTGTTGAACCGGTTCGTGTTTCAATTTGTGTTCGTGTGATTTCAGTCGTTTCAATCTCCGTCTTCGTCAACTGGCTCGACAGAACGTTCATTGTTCCGTTGTCGCTCCAGTTTGATTCACGGGATCGAACCGGTGCAGGCTGGGCAGGAGGAAGATTCGACCAATCCGATTCTGGCACATTTTTAGGAGCAGGCATTCTCCCTGTATTCGCGAATTCATTTGCATTCGGAGCAGACAGGGGCAACAACTCCGGAGCCGAGGCCAACGGGAGAGCCGGACGCTCTGGCAAAACGTCGACGGTTAATTGGCTTGTTGCGGAGGTCGGTTCGATCTGCGTGTCCTTCTCAAACGATCCGTCGGCGGTCATGACGCTTGAACGTTTTTCCATGGAAAAACGTTCACTGGACGACTTGAGTGACAGGACTCCAGCTTGTTCTTCTTCGATTTCCACTTGAGTAGGAGTCGCCCCGATGACGCGCATTTCTGCCGGATCCGATCCCTCTGCGACAGATCGCGCTGGAAGGAGTACCGGTGCGGGAGCTTTCGAGAGTTTTCCGTTCGGTTCTTCTTCAGGCAGGACAAGCTGGGACTGTTTAGGCAAGGCAGGAAATGTGGAGAACGGATCCTCAACCGGAGCAGATGCCAGCTTTTCATCAGGCATTTCACGCTCTGGTTCTTCACTTCGAACGGGAAGCGGCTCAGGATCAGGCAAGACTGGAAGCGTTCGCGGTGCAGACGATTCTGCGCGGGGCATCGCAGCTATGCTGGCGAAAGGATCGACCGAGGGGACCTCTTCAGATTGAGCCGCAAGACTTTTCTCGCTCTCTTCAGAAGCAGGTTCTTCTGGTTGTCCGGCGGGAGATTCCTGGGGAATCATCAGAGAAGCGGAGTTTGTCGATCGAAGAGTCAGAGGAGAAACCGGTTCGGCTTGTTCGTCTGATTCCATCTGCTCCGATTCCACCTGACCGGGGGCGGACATGGCGAGATCGGTCGCCTCCTTCAGTTCCATAGAGCGTGATGATCTCAACGTCTCGGAACGGGTCGAAGCCGCGCGAACAGAATCCGATTCCGCGAACAGGTCATGCAGGACAGAAGAGGAGGACGCGACGGGTTCTGCCGGAGTCGGTTCCAGTTCTGGCTCGCCTGCTATTTCTGACTGACGGGGAAGATCAGCTTGTGCTGGAGTGTTCACAGTGGCTGCGAACAAGTTTCCGACAGGGGGAGGAGTTCTGGCGGGAGTCGGCTCCAATTCCTCTGTCTCTTCTGCAGAAAACGCAAATGATTCACGTGTCGTCCGCGAGACCGTTGTTTTTGTTTCACTGCGGATGGTGTCTTGAGCAGCATCCTGCTCGGGTGCGTTGTTGTTTGATTGCTCTGCACTGGAGGAATCAGCAATCGATACGAACTGATCCGCATCCATTTGTGCGATTGCGGTGCCGTTCAAGCTCTCATGAGCTTTCCAGACGACGACACAACTTCCACCAATCACACCCATCAGAACCACGATTTTCAAGAACAGGTTCTGCATCAGAGGAATCCTTTCCCGGCAAAGATTGCGCCCGGCAATCCCGCAAGACATCTCGCATCAATAAATTCAGTACGAAGAACAGAACCGATCCCGATCCGAATTCAGAACGGGAATTCTCCCCGTTTTGAGTGGTTTTGCTTGCGGTTCTTCAAAATTCCCGTCTGGTGTTTCCACCCGGTGAACCCGATTTCCATCAAGAGGTTCAAATGGGTAGCGACATAATCCATACGGCAAGAATGCAATTCATAGCAAAAACTACAAAACGGAGTAAAGTCGAATTCACTTCTGGCAAGAATTGCCGAAATAGTTTCGGAAAGCAAGGCAATCCGAGTTTGACGCGCGGAATAGGAAGAATACAGTAAGGCGAAGGGGTGTAGTGGTCGCAGCAAATTTTATGGATGAATGTGGCCCGCATGATTCTCGGCATTTGTTTCCCTTCCTGCTGCGACACCCTGTTATGCCGATAGAATCGATGAGCCGGACAATGCCTGATTCACAGGCATTTTAGATCAGTACGGAGAGACAATGCGTTACAGTTACTCACGTCACCAGACTTGGACCTGGACAGTCGTGTGCAGTTGCCTGTCCATGTGGATCGCGTCCCAATCCTGGGGTTTTGAAGATGTTAAGCCTGCCGTTGGCCTCACTGGCCTGATCCCGGCCTATGCGCCGGCCGGTCTGACGGAACAGGATTTCAGCGACCTGACGGAATCCATTGATGATTCGTGGAAGGACTGGACAAAGGAAACAGCGGGCATCGTCAAAGATTTCTACGAAGGAAATCATACGACAATCGCTGCGCAGCAAACCGCACTTGATCTGCTCAAAGTGAAACTGAAGACCGTCAAGAAAGCTCTGAGCGATTCCCGGTATCAGTCGATCTATCCGGAATTGTCACGACTATACGGCGTTCTCGCTCCGGAAGTGGAAATTTCCGACGCGATTTTGAGCTCATTCGTACAGGGACCGGAACAGGCTCGTGCTAAGCGACTGACCCCTTCTTTCGAAAAACTGAAGGTCGCCGTCAACGCGGTTGATGCCGATCTGAACCAGTTCAACAACGGTCAACCATGGAAGAATTGGGCCAGTCTTGCCGACCTGTCTGCTCTCCAGGTGAATTCCCCGAATGCGATTGAACTGATCACCACCGTGAAAAAACGGCTGGAAGGTCGGGAGTTTTACACTGCGGAAGCAAAAGCCTTTTCAAGCCGGGAATCATTCCTTCAGCTTGAGGACGCCTTGGGTGCGGTTCTGGCCGCATCGAACGATAACGTTCCAGATGCATTCAACGAAGCCGGATTACGAGAGGCCTACAGCAAGCTGCTGGATCAGTTGGCTCAATATCGGGCTGACCCAAGCATTGATCAGGAAGGAGCGATTCGCCGTTCCATTGATGAACTGCGAGCCAAGTCTCCAGACGGAGGCGTTACGGTTGTTGACGCAATCGGCCGTCAATTCATGAACTACAACCTGCGAGTCACTGCGTCTGAAGGACTGTTGAACCGGTTTGTGAGCGAGACCCGAACGGAACAAAGCCAGATTCGCGAACAGATGATGGAAGCCAACGTCTATGGAAATCAGGTGACTCAGGTGACCAGTTCCATCAAACTGGTTCCGAATCCTCTGGTCGCCAGTTTCAATCTGACATTGAACGGCGTTGTCCGTTCGAATGCCAATGGATATGCCCAGAAAGCAACCATTCAATCTGTGGGTTACCACACGTTTTCCGCTACCAGACCGGTAACGTTTGACGGTCAGGAATTCACATTCGGACCAAGTCAGGTTTACGCTCAGGCAAACAATCAGGCAGTGGGTGCCAGCACCCATGTCAGCAATGTTCCTCTGTTCGGACGGATCGCCAATCGGATTGCCATTCGTGAAGCAAACTCCCGAAGCCCTCAGACCAACGCCATGACGGTCCAACGCATCCGTCAACAGGTCAGCACCAATCTGGACACCGAATCGGCCGACCAGTTGTCGAATGCTTCCAAGCAATTGCAGACCAAAACTTATGGTCCGCTGCGAAAATACAATCTGTATCCCGATGAAATGCTGTGGTCGACGACGCACAGCGAACTGCGTCTCTCCACTCGTTTGATGGATGCTCTGGAACTGGGAGGATCGCAATCTCCTCCGGTAGCGAGCGTACCAGCGAACGGAGCTGTCGTTCAGATTCATGAAAGCCTGCTGACTCACTCCTTCGATCGAATTGGCTTAAAAGGTCAGACCATGACCGAAGATCAGGTTCGTGAACTGCTGGAAAGCCGGCTTTCAGAAATTCTCGATCGGGAAGTGAAGATCAAGAAGTCGCAGGCTGCCGCTCCTGAAGCAGAGCAACGTGAGAATATCCTGGTCTTCGATGAGAAGGATGCCGTTCGCTTCACGATTCATAACGGTGTGGTGACGATCATCATTCGTGCCGGACTGAAACGGGAAGGGGCCGAAGATATTCCGACGCAGATCATCTCCGTGCCGTTCACTCCCACTTTGAGCGACGGCAAGATCATCCTGACTCGTGGAAATGTCGGGGTCAAACCGATCTCCCGTCCTCCCAACGTCGCCGCACAGGTGGCTCGTGCTCAGGTGATGCGACAGAAGATTCAATCCGCCCTGCCTGAACAGACCATCGATGGTTCCTTCAAAGTCAAACTGGAGAACAAGCAGGTCGACCTGTCTCTTGTCGACCTGTCCGCCGAAGGAGGCTGGCTGACACTCGGCCTGAAGTAAACGTATCGAGAGAATTCTCGGTGATTGATATTGAGCGATCGGCAGGCAAAATGTGATACTTTTGCCTGCCGATCGTTTTTAGTACAACAGTTGTACGTACTGAAACGCTCAATACTTTGAGACTCGTTACCTGTTAGAATCGGTCTCGGGAGGGCGAGGCTTCCGCCGAGCCGCAAACCAGGGAAAGCCCGATTTTTCATGCAGCTCAGCAGGAGCTTCGCCCTCCCGCATGTCTGATCATCGAAAAATGAGCGAAACCACAATCTGCAACTGCAGTACAAATTTACGATGACATCGGCGTCATGAGTTCTCCCAATAAAGATCTGACACCCAGTGAAAAGATGCGGGCAGCGCTGCCGGGAAAAACGGCGGCCCGTTCGACTCCTCCATTTCTACTGATTCTCGTTGGAGTGCTTTCAACGGGATTGGTGTTTGCCTGCTGCTTTTCCGGAATCGCGCTCTGGTGGTTCCGTCCCATCACCGTCAATGATCCTGAGCGTGCCCGCGAACTGACCCATCAGATCGTTTCCATCTCCATTCCAGAATCATTCGTTCCCAAAGGGACAGTGGAATGGAACGTCGGTTTTGTGATGCGTCTACGGGGAGTGTATTACGAACGTCTCGTCGGTGATGGTGTGTTGAGCCTGCTGGAAGTCAACACGCGACTGGCCAATGACGACACCGTACGGCGTCATATTCGTGAAACGCTGCTGGAAGAGAGTTCTCGCGGAACCACACTCGTTGTTGACCCGGCGAAGAATCAGAAGGAAACACTCGTCATTAATGGAGAACCGGTGATGTTCAATCTCGACATCGCGCGGGATCCCCGAACCAATGAAGCCTTTCGACTGGTGGAAGGAGTGTTTCAGGGAAACTCCGGTCAGGTTCTGTTGTCATTACGGGTGGATTCCAACCGCTGGCTTGATGAAGCGGTTCCGCTGGATTCACTGACAACAGAAGAAGCCGACCCCAAACTCCCGGGCTGGCTGAAAAGGATGTTGCACTCCATTGGTGGCAACGCAGAAGAGCCTGCCCATTCAGAACCAGTCTCGCCGGTCGTAGCCCCCACACCGGCGGTTCTTCCAGAAAACGAACCGGTTCCTGCCCCCGGTCCATTGCAATAGAGCAGTTTGCTCTACCATGTGCCCGCGCAGCGCGTTGTCAGAACAAGAAAAAGCCTGAATTCCGCGTGGCGAGGACGAGTAAGTCATTTCGCAAGTTGCAATAGGATTGTCGATCTCAGCGATTGTCTTGTTTGACTCGGAGCAGACACTCGTCGGCGATGGCACCCCAGTCGATCTTCGACAATGAGTTCAACAACAGTTCGCGGTGCAGCCCCTTCATTTCATCAACGACGGGTTGCGAAATCTGCTGATGCAGTTCCCAGATCAATTGAGGGCGAACGATCGATTCAAAATAGGAATGATCGCGCTGGTCCGGGTGCTCGCGGCGGGCTTTGTCATAGAGTTCCTGTGCCCGGTTCAGCCAGTGAGGGCTGATTTCTTTGTCTTCCAGAACCCATTCCGCGACCGCCATCGTGTCGCTGTTGGCATCTGGTGGTTCAGGCGAGGTTCCGATGCTGCGTCCGGCGGTTCGGTCTGTATAGCCGGGAACGGGCCCCATCACTTCGTTGTAAAAAAGTCCCCCTGCCTGACTGCGTCGCGACTTCTCTCCCAGCAGATCGATTCCGACGGGTCCCTGGAAGTAATGCGCAATCGATTCCTTGATCTTCTGATCCTGTGAGACCAGCCACATCACCAGAAAGAACGCCATCATCGCCGTCACGAAGTCGGCGTAGGCCACCTTCCAGGCACCTCCTCCTCCACCGGCCATGTGATTTTCTTCCTTTGGTAACAATCACCAATGAGACACAATGATGGGTTGGAAATTCAAAATTCGAAGCACGAAATTCAAAACAAATTCAAAACCGGAAATTCAAAACGTTGGGTTTCACCGTCGATTGCGAGAGACTATTTTCACTTTTCGCATGCGGAAAGTGTCTGGTTTCGAATTTTTGATTTTGAATTTGTTTTGAATTTACTTCCTCTTTCGAATTTCCCCCCCTGGTTACTTCTCGACCTCTTTATACAGATCTTCCATTTCCTGAATTGACGGCCGGGCGTCACTTGGAACTCCCCGTCGCGCTTTATCAAGAACGACTTTTGGTGTCCCGCCATCGACGAACCCGACGATGGACGTGGCAATCGTCTGGCGCAGCGTGATTTCTTCTGCTCCCATCGATTCCATGCGTCCGGCCATCGGACCGATGACGCCATACGAAAGGAGAATTCCCAGGAAGGTTCCCACGAGCGCGGCCCCCACTTTGTGGCCGATTTCTTCGACCGGGCCGTCAATCGCCTGCATGGTGATCACGATCCCGAGAACGGCGGCGACGATCCCGAAACCGGGCAGGGCATCCGCCGTTCGTGTCAATGCTCCAGTGGCGGCGTGATGTTCAGTGGACATCACACGAATTTCGGTATCCAGCATTTCCTGCAACTGACCGGATTCCGTCCCTTCTGATGCCGAAGTGAGGGCTCCGGTAATAAAGGAAAGCAGGTGATGGTCTTTCGCAACTCGGGGGTATTTCCCGAACACGGCTTCCGGCGGTTCGCTCAACAGAGATTCCCAGGCCAGCAACCCGTCGCGCCGCCCGATCCGAAAGAAGTGATAGAGCACCTGAAAGACTTCGATATAGGTCTTCTTACCGGTGTTTCCTCCTTTGAGAAGACCAATCAGTCCAGCCACAATATCCTTGAGTACCTTGGGGGGAGAGCTGGCAATGAGTGCCCCCAATGCCGCGCCGCCGATTGTGACGACTTCCGACAGGTGAATCAGTGAATGGACATGTCCACCAGCCATGCTGAATCCGGTCAGCACGGCCCCCAGAACAACAGCAATACCGATACAGACGATCACAGATTGCCCACCTTCTCAATGCGCACGACCACCCCGGTAGTTTCGCTCTTCTGGTATCGGTCGCGCATCAGGAAACACGCCGTAGAATTTGTTTCCCCTGCCAGAAATTTCGCACTTTCCGCAAATTTTACCGCATGGATCCCACTTTGATGGAGGATTCTGCCGGTTGAAAAATCTGGAGGACCACGTTTTTTTTCGGCTGGTTCCCCCGAATTCAAACCGCAAAAAGCCCGAATTGGCTCGTTTGTGAAGATTGAAATCCCATTTGGAAACGGTTCTGATGTGTCCTGCTCGCTCCGTCCTGTTGACCATCATGAATGAAATCACCGATGTCCAAATCGACGATTCTGACAAAGCCACTCGAACAGGAAACAATGCCTTCCGGCATTCCTTACATCGTCGGGAACGAGGCTGCGGAGCGCTTCAGCTTCTATGGAATGAAGGCCATTCTCGCGGTCTTCATGACGAAGCAACTCGTCGACGCCGCCGGACAACCGGACACCATGTCAGACGCGATGGCGTCGAGCTGGATTCACTCGTTCGTGATGGTCGCGTACTTTTTTCCCATTATCGGAGCGTTTCTCTCTGACTGGCTGTGGGGAAAATACCGGACGATCTTATGGGTTTCATTGCTCTATTGCATTGGCCATGGAATCCTGGCGCTCATGGATTTTCAGACCGGCATCGATCAGCGGACGCTGCTCTTCTGGGGACTGTTAATCATCGCTGTCGGGGCAGGAGGGATTAAGCCGTGTGTTGCCGCACATGTGGGGGATCAATTCGGTCATAAGAATAAGCACCTGTTGCCGGTCGTCTTCGGTTGGTTTTATTTTGCGATTAACTTAGGTGCCACTCTGTCCATCCTGCTGACACCGATATTGCGTGAGCACTGGGGAATTGGCTGGGCTTTTGGAGTTCCCGGTGCGTTGATGGCGGTGGCCACGTTTGTGTTCTGGCTGGGGCGTCACAAGTTTGTGCATGTTCCTCCCTCTGGCGACGCACTTTTCAAAGTCACCTTCAGTCCTCCGGGAAGACGGGCCATCTTGAATCTGATTCCCTTGTACCTGTTCGTCGCTATGTTCTGGGCGTTGTTCGATCAGACTGCGTCCCGCTGGGTTATGCAGGCTGCGAATATGGACCGGAACCTGTTCTTTTTTACTCCTGCCCCTGATCAGTTTCAGGCGGTCAACTCCATCTTTGTCTTATTACTGATTCCGCTGACCAGTTATCTGATTTACCCTGCCATTGATCGAGTTGTACGCCTGACCCCACTCAGAAAAATTGGCCTGGGATTATTTATGGTCGTCCCGGCATTCGCCACTTCAGCACTGGTAGAAACCGCCATTCAGCAGGGACACACACCACATATCCTCTGGCAGATCTTAGCCTATTTCCTGCTGACATTTGCGGAGATTCTGATTTCCATTACCGCGCTGGAGTTCTCGTATACTCAGGCGCCGAACAAGATGAAATCCGTCATTATGGGATTGTTTTATCTTTCGGTGGCTCTCGGCAATTTATTTACAGCCAGAGTGAACGCATTGATCGTTCAGGCAGAAGCGGCGGGGCAGACTCTATTGCAGGGAGCGAATTATTATTGGTTCTTCACTGGCTGTATTGCAGTGACCGCCGTGCTTTTTGTGATCTGGTCACCATTCTATCGGGGACAGACATTTATCCAGTCCGATGAACCCGAAGTCGCATAAACCCTGAAGGGGGCGTCTGGACCTTGTTTTTTACCCCCATTCTTCTCGTTGACTCGCACTATGGGGATAAGAGCGGACTTCGCAAATATCTGCCCTGAAAGGGCTTTATAACACAGCCCAGGGTTGCTCACGAAGTGAGCGTACCCTGGGGTTTGTAGAGACCTCATTTCGAGTCGACCCTGAAGGGGGTGTACAATCCGACTCCCTTGTGCCTCCCCTTACTGGGTAATAACGGTCGGGGCATCCATGAGGATTGTAGAAATGTCTGTCAAAAAACGTGGGTAAGGATCGTCCTGGAAATAACTGTCGAATTTTAAAAGCTGTTGGCAAGCCAGGGTGGCCCGGCCAGAATTGGCCGGGTGCCGCAGGCACAAGAAGCTCTTCCCTCAGGCTTCCGATTTCCCAAGGACTGTGAATGGTCTCTCGGTCTCTGAATTAGAGAATGAGATCTTCTGTGGAATTGCAAGCTGAGGGGCAGGCGTCTTGTCGCTGCGCGACCCGGCCAATTCTGGCCGGGCTACCCGGAAGGTTATTATTTTCAGGACGATCCTAAGAGCAAGCTTGCAGAGCCATGGCACACGAATCATACGTCCCATTCCGGAAACCCCGGCCAGATCATTTCTGGAAACCGCTCTCACTGCGTCGGGCAATATAGATGACAGCACGGACTGCTCCCGCTACGGCGAACATCCATGCACAGGACGCTGCAAATGCAGCAGCTGTGATTGCCGAAGCAATTTGCTCCGCCCCGACCATCGCTCCTAAGAAGAAATAAACTGCGGCAGGCAAAGAGATCATGGTTGCAACGACCATTAAGCCTTGAGTCGACAGAGCAACGATATCCGTGAAATAAAAATCGTCGCTGGCGGCCATGACGGCTCCAGCAAAACGACCCTCAGTTTCTTTCGATTCGCCAGAGAACGCTTTCGCTGGCCGGGGTTTCGTCGGCGACTCGGGAGGCGTGCTCACCCGGAACGGGAACTCCTGTCCACATCGGGGACATTTGACATCGGTCCCTTGCAGGGCTCTCGGAGCCTGAAACGAATATTCACAGAATGGGCAGGTCACGGAAAGCGATGTCATCGAGATTGGCCCTCTCAGTCGAAAACGCAATGGTCAATGCGTTGGAAATTGATTGGGCCAATTCGGTCGATTTCAACACTGTGGGCCCGCAGATTGGTCTATCGACCGGAGTTTCGGGAAGAGGTTTCGTCACGGACTCCGATCAGCAGATAGGCTCCCCGACGATGAACGGTGAAGCGGTGAGCTTTCACGACCATCCCCAGAACCTGTGCAGGATCGGCATTGGTAAACTGTCCGGAGAAATTTCCTTCCACTTGGGGATCAACAATGATGGAAGAACCACTCTGCTTTCCAAGGAGCTTCAGCACGACTGGAAGCGGAGTTTCCTCGAACTGGAACGACCATGTCTGGGGAAGTTCACCCGGGTGCACAAAGGCCCCGTTGCTCGTGTAGAATTCACGCAATCGATCGGTATCTGGTGTCGGGTTCGCCTTCTCTGTCGGCAACGACGCCACTGCTCCCGCGGTTTCCGATGGCATGGACCGGGACGTTCTCTGAATCGGGTCCGGCACGGGAATGCTCAATGGAGAGTCATTCTCAGCCGGAGGAGCAGCCAGTGGCAGTTCTTTAGGAACCGGAGGAGCAGCAGGTTTCGCCGCAGAGATCGCCATTGGCGGAATGGTTGGCAGTTCCGGAACTGCAGCTTCCCCTTTAGGGAATTCGGCTGGAGCCAGTCCCAGTGTTGCAGTCGGGTCAGCAGAGGCCACCTGAAGCGGCTTTCGTGTCTCACTTGATCCTGGTGCTTCTGCTGGCGGATTGCTCGGTGTCGCTACGGTCGGTGTCATGACCTGAGCGACGACAGGTGCTTCTTGTGCAGGAACCTCTGCGACCTTCGGTGTCGCTGGGGTAATCGCCGCGACGCTGCTGGCTTCGATTGGCTTGGTCGCTGTCGGTTTTGATTCCGCCAACACGGTTACCGGGTCAGGAGTCTCATCAACATCCTCTTCGATGTTTTGAGCCTGACTCGCAAGCAACACACGCTCATAGGGAAGCAACGGTTTTTCACGTTGTGCCCGGAGCGCCATCCGAATCTTGTGAGGATTAGGGACACTTAATAACACTGTCATCGCAAAGGCGAGGCCCAGTGCAAAGAACGCAGCTCGGAAGGGGGTAGACGGCATGACGTAACCAGGGGCGATCCTGCTCTCCTTCCTGGTGATGCAAAAGTTGATCGGCAGCAACCTTTATCGGCCTCAACGTGACGGATCTTCCGGGAATTCAACAATTTCCAGTAAGCACTCGCACTAAAACAGAGAATCCCGCAATGTGCGTTTGTTCAGGCTGACAATCAATGAAGATGTTGACCGGCAGAATCCGCCGGAAGAACCGCCATCGGGAGCCATGAACCGCCGAATCAGGCCAATGCTTTTCGGAACGAAGAGTGTCAGGTCTATCATTGCCAGCAGACCGTGACGTTCAAGTTAAAGCCCGGCAGAGAAAGATTGAGAAGACGCTCTAGCGGGACCAGTTGATCTGGCTGAAAATCGTCTGCAGTTTTTCGGCCCGTCTGGGATTCAGTTGACGGACATGAGCAATTCGCCCGAGCAGATGTGAAGAGAAATCACATTCCAGATCCCGCTTCTGTGTTGACGGTCCATGTTTGCGGCAATTGTGGAGAATGGCCTTGAGTCGATCATATTCCGATCGAGCCACATTCAGTTTCTCGTTCACCACAACGCCTGCGACCGACTGACGAGAACTGCCGCGTAAGACCCGGCGCTTGCTCTTCCTGGAAAGGAATCGTTCGGCGTGAATCACTTTCTCAACCAGCGGGATGATTTCGGACAATGCCGGAATCACCACACCTGGACCAGAGAACGTAAGGTCATCGGCATAGCGAGTATACTCCAGTTCGTAAGCATGGGCGAGGCCAGTCAATCGGACATCGAGTCCAAACGCTGATAAGTTCGCCAATGCCGGCGAAGTCGGGGCTCCCTGCGGGAGATGCCGTGCGGCATAGGGGGTGAGTTCCCAGCTTTTCAACGGAGTGTTCAGATTCCATGGAATGGACGTCGTCGTGAGGCGTCCCAGCCACAGGGCCACTTCACGGCTATACCCGAGGCTGCGGAAAATCGCGACTACTCGGGAGTAACTGATATTGGTGTAGAAATTCTGAAGATCGAACTTCAATACCAGCCGCTGCCCGACATGGGGTTCGGCATTAGTGACGATCGATCGACCGGTCACGAATCCATGAGCTGCGGTATGCGGAGGAACATGATCCAGCAATTCCCGCAGAATCTGCTCCTGGACCCGTTTCAACTCACACTTGGGAGCCTCGATCAGGCGGTGTCCACCTGATTTTTTAGTGAGCCAGCGATAACTGTAATGGCTTTGTTTGACATTTTCCGCCCGTTGCCCGCGAAGAGTCCGATGCGTCAGCCAGGCCAGTTTTCCAATCGGAATTCCCAGCCACTGAGCCAGATCATCCGGAGTTTTAAGAACCGGCAACCCAAAATAGTCGAGCCAGCGCTGATCACAGTCTTGCGAGAGATTCAAAAACTCCCCTGGATGACTTCCCGACCATGCAAACCGATACGGCTTTCCTTCGCAAACCTCCTGGCTGACTGGAGTTGCAATGAGATTCGACTGATACCTGAGTTTTGGAAGCGGTTTCAGTTGAGGCTTACGGGGGAGTGAGGAGCCCGATTTTTTCTGATTCCCCGGCGCTTTTGATTTGCCAGCAGCTTCCGGAGCGGGACTTTCGAGAACACTGCGAAAAGGCTCGTTCGTCGCCGTCGATGAGGGTGTTCGAGATGCAGGTGCGGCCCCCTGATCAACGGAATCGGGCTTCCGGGAAAAACCCAGCAAGTTGAGGACGAAATCAAGCAAGCCCATAATGAAAGTCTGCAAAGAGGGATGCGGCAATGAGGGAGGAAGATCTCCTGCTCCAATCAGAAAGACCGGCGGAGTCAAAGCGAGATTGGAGTCCTTTTGGCAGAAACGTCCGAATTCTAAAGAACCCCTGACAAAACTGACCCCGATCCGCTCGCGGAAAGGAAATTTTCATCGTTTGAACGGTTTTGTTCGCGGCTCTAAATAAAGCGTCTGAAATTGGCCCGAGGGCTGCACAACGAATCCTGTGGCGTATGGTTGCACGGTGCGATTCGCTCCGTGAAACCATTCATCCGCCGAATGCGGAACAACGATTCTCCCATGGGGTAACCCCACAGTGCCAAAAGGCAGGGCTTGTGCAACCCTCAGGCCACGGCGAGATTATGGAGCGGGTGAAACATCTGAGTCAATACTGACGGTCAGGAGAACATGACGGAATCACCGATCTCTTTTTGGAAAATCAATGAACCTTTGTGGAAAGTTCCCCGTTGTTCCTTTGGAGAATGGGGCATAAACTACAATGTAAAGTCGTGTCCCGAGACATTGACGGATGGACAGAGACAGGTCTCTTATGGATTTGCCAGGCGATTTTTCGACTGTAATGAACTGTAATGAGATGGCATTTTTCGCCGATATCACAGATGGGATGCACACAACTCCTTAATCAGTCACTTCGTGCCAGATAATGGCGGGAAGTGATTTCGGGACTGATCCTTTAGTCATGTCAGGGCCTTACCGGTGCCGTTTGTTGAAGTCGATCGTCGAATTCTTGATCGCTGCCTGCGGCGTCAGCCTGGGGCCTGGGAAGAATTCGTTGACCGTTTCATTGGGGTCTTCATCCATGTGATCCGGCACACGGCTCACAACCGGAGCGTCGACCTGACCTCCGCGGACATTGAAGACCTCTGTTCTGAAGTGTTTCTGACACTGCTGAAAAATG
>DATMFC010000395.1:0-1861 GCA_035556335.1 Planctomicrobium sp.
GCGACCATGAACAACACGGTCGCCACTGGTCGGAGAATAAAGAAACGAGACAGAGTCATGCCGCGTCCTTTTTCGCAGGCGGCATTCCCTGAGGAGGGGAGTTCCGGGAAGGGTTCTCACCAGGAAGCGTTACTTTCGAACCATCTCGCAGCTTGTCGAGCCCGTTCGTCACAACCACTTCACCAACGGCCAGTCCACTTTGAATGGTCGTTTCTCCCCCTTCCGATGGGCCAACGACAACTTTTCTTAACTCCACCGTATTGTCACTTTTGACGACATAGACATAGGTCTCGTTCGCTCCCCGTTGCAGGGCGGACGAGGGAATCACAAGTGCATTCGAAATGGTCTCCACCCGAAGTCGGGCATTCACGAACTGATTAGGAAACAGAGCGTGATTCTCGTTGCTGAAGGTCGCTTTCAGGCGAAGTGTTCCCGTGGTGGAATCAACCTGATTATCGATGGCGGTCAGAGTCCCCACTCCCAGTTGAGTCTGGAAGTGACGATCATAGGCCTCGACATCCAGCTCTCCGGATTCCTGAATTTGTCGTTGCACGCGAGGAATGTCATCTTGAGGAATCGTAAAGACAAGCGAGATCGGTTCCAGTTGCGTAATAACGGCAATTCCCTGTGCGCTGCTGGCCTGAATAATATTCCCCCGATCCACCAGCCGTAATCCGATACGGCCGTCGATGGGAGCGACGATACGGCAATAGTTCAGTTGTAGCTTGGCGTTATCGAGCAAGGCGGAGTTCATCTGCAAAGCCGCTTTGGCCTGATCGACCTGAGCAATCTGCTGATCCACGATCTGGGCGGTGGACGCCTGTGATTTCATCAGTTCCAGTTGCCGGGAGAGTGTCACTTCAGCCAGCTTCAGAGTCGCTCCATCCCGTGCCACCTGAGCTTGAGCCTGATCCCGTTGCATCTGATACGGACGAGGATCAATCTCTGCGAGAAGATCTCCGGCGGAAACCATCTGCCCTTCAGTGAAGGCGACGTTGATCACTTCTCCATCGACCCGACTGCGGATCGTCACGGTGTTGAAAGCGGTGATCGTTCCCAAAGCATTCAGATAAATCCCGAAGTCCCGTTGCTCAACCTTGCCGACAATCACCGGCACAGGACGTGGCCCCGACGGAGCGGAGACGACCGGGGCTGGATGCAGGATCGCCTCCACACGCGGCCACCATTGCGGAAAGAAGTACCAGCCGACTCCTCCGGCAACCACAGCCAACACCCATCCCCACCATGATCCACGACGGGGCGCTGGAGATTCAACAGGCACAACGGGCTTTCCCGGATCAAGAGGTTTCTTCCCCTGAGGAACCGGCTGACTGGCAACAGGAGCATCAACGGCAGGTTGAGGATAGTTCTTTTGATGGGCCAGTTGAGTGCTCATGGTGATCGATACGAGGGGGTCAGGGATCAGGATTCAGGGGTCAGTCAACGCTGGAAAAAATTCCACATTTCCTACCGATGACCCACTTCTCTCCTCATCGGGACAAACAAGGGACGTCTCGTTGTGGGAGCAGTTCTGCTCGCAGCACTCAAAGAGTTTAGCAGATTCGGGTGACCAGTCAGCAGATTTCGATTCGTTACTCTGGGCAAAATATGCCAAATTACAGGGACCTGAGAAGAAGAATGTCACCTCCACTACAATTCCGCCGCCTGATTGGATTATTCTTGTTTTTCAGGAAGTAACCCGGCAATGCGTTTATGATTCAGTGGATTGGATGCCAGTCCCGTATGAAGGATGATTTTGTGTCCCGCTTCAACAGGCGAATCAGTGTCGAACAGACTCCCTGCTGGCTGCTGATGGCCGTTGTCATCGGGCTTCTGTTCTCAGTTCTGCCGAGAGAAGCGG
>DATMFC010000396.1:0-2576 GCA_035556335.1 Planctomicrobium sp.
CCCTTGTTCCCAAGCTCTGGCTTGGGAACACACTCGACGCCAAGCTCCAGCTTGGCCACTGAACGTTTGGTTTTCTTCTCTCAAAAAGAGGAGAGAGTGTGAATCAGGTTGTCTTTAATACGAATCACGAAGCAGAGCTTCTGGGCGAGTGCGTTCCCAAGCTGGAGCTTGGGAACGAGGGGGTCCTGTTTCGAATTTTGAATTTGTTTTGAATTTCCCCTTTTTGAATTTCGAATTTTATTTTTAGTACACGTCGTGCTGTCCGTCGCAGAATTCGGCTTCGTCATAGAAGCGGCTGCCATCGGTTTCGGCTTTGTGTCCACCGGAGCAGTGAACTTTGTAACCCTGTTTCAGACTGGCGAAAGCAGAACCGACATCTTCCAGTTCGTTGTTCACGTTCAAGGCGACTTCGCCGAGGCCAACAATCATGGCCAGCACACCGACGGTGGAGACCAGAACCAATTCAGCAGAAACAATAAAACCAGCTTCGTCGTTGATCAGGCTGTTATTGACCAGGTTGTTCAGGAGAGCGTTCATCTTCGTATTCCTTTGTGTGGGGGTGACTTTGATGAATGACACTAAAGCAGAGGGAGTGCCAAACCGCCCCCACAGCGCCAAGATCATTAAACACTTTGTGCGAACGATCTCCACAAAGTGTTTCAAGGAAAACAGTTGCAAAATTCCCATTGGCGTCAGTTTTTCTGAACACCTCTGTTCAGACCGTTTGGCAGAATGATGCCGTCAGACAACATGAATGAGCCTGACAGAGAGATGATTCGCCGGAAGCGACTGGTTGAATTCGGCTTACGGCAATGATGTCGAAGTGCGACATGATGCCCGGCAGCAGCAACACCGGGGCGAAGGTTCGAGAGTCACTCTATGAAACAAAAAAAGGTGGACCGGGATTGAGTTTCCTCATCCCTGTCCACCCTGTCGTTCTGAGATGGCAAATTAACAACGCCTAACAAAACTCCCCCCGATCCGCTCGCGGAAAGGAAATTCTCATCGGTAGAGAGGTTTTGTTCGCGGCTCTAAATAGTTCTATGCGCGGCCCAGGTATTCACCGGTTTCTGCGGCGATCCGAATCTTTTCCCCGGTCGTGATGAACGAAGGAACAAAGACTTCGGCTCCGGTTTCCACGGTGGCAGGCTTATTGACGTTGGTTGCCGTATTTCCCCGTGCGGCCGGTTCTGTGTAAGTGACTTCCAGAATCACATGCTTCGGTGGAGTCACCCCGATCAACTGATCGTTCCAGTAGAGGAGACCGGTCGGTTCCCCTTCTTTGATGTACTTCATCTGCTCGGCGCAGACTTCAGCGGAAAGTTCGACCTGTTCAAAGCTCTCGTTGTCCATGAAGACATACTCTGAGCCGTTGAAGTAGGAGTACAGGCCGTCGGCGTTTCGGATGTCTGCTTCTTCCAGGCTGTCACCGCTGCGGTAGGTGATGTCGAGGCTGGTCCCGGTGAGCAGGTTGCGAATTCGGGTTTTGTACAGCGCCTGTCCTTTTCCCGGCTTCACGAAGTTGTATTCGATCATCTCATAAGGAGATCCTTCGTGGATGACTTTAATTCCCTTGCGAAAGTCTCCGGCGTTGATCTGTGGCATTGGTCTTTTTCCAGCGAATCGCTAAGTTGGCATCGGTAAGAATGAGCGGACGGAGTCCGTCCGAAACTTCGTAAGCCTTCCGTGACCGTGACGGATCGGCGAGGAAAGAATAGCAAATGGCTGGGAGACTGGAAATCTTGACCGAACCGGAAGTGTGCGGAGTCGCTGACTCCATATCTCTTTCGGCAGAATTTCGGTCGTCCCCTCCCGTGCAAACGTGGCAAAAGGCTCTCGCTGGAGCGATTCGAGACGTTCCCACACTCCTTGCCCGACTTGGACTTCCGGAAAATCTCGAGGGGGTGGAGAGAGAACCGTTTGAAGAGTTTCCGTTGCTGGTTCCGGAGAGTTATTTCAAGCGGATGCGGCCCGGCGATCGGCATGACCCCCTGTTACGGCAGGTTCTTCCTTTGATTGAAGAACACCTGATTCCCCCCGGCTTTCACCTTGACCCGGTGGGAGACGAACAGGCTCGCGTCGCACCGGGAATGTTGCACAAGTATCACGGTCGGGCCTTGCTGGTGGCACACGGCTCCTGTGCGATCCACTGCCGTTATTGTTTTCGCCGTCATTTTCCTTATCAGGAAGAACCGCATTCAGCGGATCAGTGGAAACCGGCAATCGACGCGATCCGCAACGACGACTCACTGACCGAGATCATCCTTAGCGGGGGCGACCCGTTGATTCTCTCGGATCGACGGCTCAACCAGTTGATCGGGCAACTGGATGCAATCCCGCACTTACGGCGGTTACGAATTCATTCTCGATTACCAATCGTTCTGCCGGAACGGGTCACGGATGAACTTGTCCAACTCCTGACTTCCTGCCGTCTGCAGACCATTTTTGTGGTTCACTCCAACCACGCCCAGGAATTGACCGGGGATTGTGCGGACGCCTTGAAAAAGCTCCGGTGTGCGGGAATTCCGGTGCTTAATCAGGCCGTTCTGCTCAAGGGAGTGAACGACAACATTGAG
>DATMFC010000397.1:0-10081 GCA_035556335.1 Planctomicrobium sp.
TGTCGAGCTAAATCTCGATCGCCTTCGCGCCTACCGGATCTCCGCAGAAGATGTCATGAAGGCGCTGGATGAACAGAGTATGATCGGTTCCCCGGGACGGCTGGGGCAGGCTACCGGAAGAACATCGCAGACCGTTGAATATGTCCTGACCTGGGTCGGAAGATATAACACTCCAGAGCAATATGAAGGGATCATCTTAAGGGCAAATCCTGATGGAGAAATTATCAGGCTCAAGGACGTTGCAACGGTCTCTTTGGGATCGTCGTTTTATGACCTGTATTCTGATATCGACGGTCTTCCTTCGGCGGCGATTGTACTGAAGCAGACTCCCGGGTCGAATGCGGCGGTCGTGATCGAGCAAGTCAAAGAGAAGCTCGAGGAAATCAAGGAATCCTCCTTCCCACCGGGAATGGATTATCAGATTTCCTATGACGTTTCGCAGTTTCTGGAAGCGTCGATCGAGAAAGTTCTGCATACGCTGCTGGAAGCGTTCATCCTCGTTTCGCTGGTCGTCTATCTCTTTCTGGGAGACTTCCGTTCCACTCTGATTCCGACGCTGGCGGTGCCGGTGTCGTTGATCGGAACGTTTTTTATCATGCTGCTTTTCGGCATGTCGATCAATCTGATTACGTTGTTCGCGCTGGTGCTGGCGATCGGAGTTGTGGTCGATGATGCCATTGTGGTGGTCGAGGCGGTTCACGAGAAAATGCATACCAAGCATCTGTCTCCCTATCGGGCGACTCAGGAGGTGATGCATGAAATCAGTGGAGCGATCATCGCTATTACACTGGTCATGACCGCCGTGTTTATCCCGGTCACCTTTATTCCCGGTCCGGTGGGGGTCTTTTACCGCCAGTTCGGTCTCACAATGGCCACGTCCATTGTCCTTTCCGGAATCGTGGCACTCACGCTGACACCCGTTCTGTGTGCCATGATTCTCAAACCTCATGATCCCAATAAGAAGAAAAGCTATAGCCCGCTCGCTTTGTTTTTACGAGTCATCGATGGCCTCATCGTCAGGCTGACCGGAGGGTATGCGTGGATGCTGCGCGGGCTGGTCACGCAGCGACTTCTGTCGCTGGTGCTGGTGACGGCCTTCGGCGTTGGCATCTTTCTGGTGAACAACGTTCTTCCTTCGGGCTTCATTCCTCTTGAAGATCAGGGAATTATCTACGGGATCATTCAGACTCCCCCCGGCTCAACACTCGAATATACAAATTCAAAAGCACAGGAGCTTCAGGCCGTCTGTAAATCGATGGATGAGATTGTTTCTGTCTCTTCGCTGGCGGGTTATGAAGTTCTCACGGAAGGGCGGGGATCGAACGCCGGGACGTGTATCATCAATTTGAAACCCTGGGCTGATCGTAAAAAGACGTCGAAAGAGATTATTGAAATTCTCGAAGAACGAGGACACGAAATCGCCAACGTCAAGCTGGAGTTCTATGAACCGCCTGCAGTTCCCGGCTTCGGAGCGGCCGGGGGCTTCACGTTGAATCTGCTGGATAAAACCAACAGTGGTGATTACGAACGACTTGGGGAAGTTAAAGATAAATTTATGGCAGCGCTGGAAGAACGTAAAGAACTGAAAGGACTCTTTACCTTCTTCGCTAACAACTACCCGCAGTATGAACTGATTATTGATAACGATGTGGCGATGCAGAAGGGGGTTTCCATCAAGGATGCCCTGGACAATCTCTCTATTGTCGTGGGAAGTACATGGGAACAGGGATTTGTCCGCTTCGGACAGTTCTACAAAGTTTATGTTCAGGCCTCTCCTGAATTTCGTCGGTATCCGTCCGACTTCGATAATATGTTCGTCAAGAATGATAAAGGGGAAATGGTTCCGTACACCTCATTCATGAAGCTGAAAAAACAGCTCGGATTGAATGAAATCGCCCGGTACAACTTGTATCTGACGGCCGCCATTCAGGGGGCCCCTGCATCGGGGTTCAGTACCGGACAGGCCATCGCCGCGATCAAGGAAGTCGCTGCGGAGACACTTCCTCGCGGGTACGACATCGGCTGGCAAGGTCTGTCGTATGACGAAGCGAACAAGGGAAACACCGCGACTTACATCTTTCTGATTGTCGTCGCGTTCGTCTATATGGTTCTTGTCGGACAGTATGAAAGCTTTATTATTCCACTGGGAGTGATCCTTTCTTTGCCGGTTGGTTTGTTTGGTTCCTTTTTCTTCCTGCAGGCAATGGGGCTCTCCAACGATGTCTACGCCCAGTTGGGACTGGTCATGCTTGTCGGACTGTTGGGGAAGAATGCGATTCTGATCATCGAGTTCGCAGTGCAACGGCACAGTGAAGGGCTCAGCCTGAAGGATGCCGCAATCGAAGGGGGAAAACTGCGATTCCGTCCGATTCTGATGACCTCCTTCGCATTCATCGCCGGATTGATCCCACTGGTTCGGGCAACCGGCCCCGGTGCTATCGGAAACCGGACCATTGGAACCACCGCGGTGGGAGGAATGCTGATCGGAACCATCTTCGGAGTTCTGATCATCCCCGGCTTGTATTACTTGTTTGGTCAGATCACCGACCGCAGCCGAAAGTTCATTCAGAATGAATCTGAAAGCCCTCTCAGTGAAGTGATTGAAGTGGGTGCGCGCCCTCTTGACGTGGTCGAACACTGACCTGCAATGGCTGGCTCTTTTGTATAGGCAGAACAGGGGGAATTAAACGAGCGTGCCGGTTTTGGGTGATTTTTCGCCCATTCCGAATCGATCGGTATCCCTGTATTCGTTGACGGTCGTTCTATCGGGATCGTAAGCTGGATGGTTTCCTGCCAGGGTTCCTCCAGAATTGCATTCTGATAATCGGATCTCATCCTATGAGTTGCTGCCGTTTCCTTCGATTCGTTTCTTGCCGTGACGTTCGATTGCTGCGTTTGTGCCTGGGATTCATGTTCCTTTCGGCAATCCTGGGCGGAAGTTTCGTTTCTGCAGACGAAGAAACACCGGCGGCCGTTTCATTTGAGTTGAAACCGAACGATCGCGTGGTTTTCCTTGGAGCAGAACTGACAGAGCAGGACATCAAACACAATCTGTTTGAGGCGGCTCTCTCTCAACAGTGGCCGGACAGAAAGGTTTCGTTTCGAAATCTGGGTTGGGCCGGGGACGTTCCCACTGCCGAGGCTCGTGGCTATTTTGGCGGAGCGGCCGAAGGATACCGCCGTCTTCTTGAAGAGATCGATCGCCTGAAACCGAACGTGGTGTTCGTCTCCTATGGGGAGAACGGCTGCTATGCCGGAGTCGAGGGGATTGACGACTATCTCAAGACCTACACTCGATTGATTGGCGACCTGAAATCACGCACGGATCGAATTGTGATCGTCTCGCCGGCGCCTGCGGAATCGCATCCTGCTCCGCTTCCTGATGTCACCAAACTGAATGAAACCCGACAGGTAATGACCGAACGTCTCAAGGCTCTGGCCGATGAGCACAAGTTCCTCTACATCGACCTGTTCACTCCCTTGAAGGAACGATTGACCTCCGGGCAGAATCGGGTCACTTTTGACACTATTCGCTTCAATTCTGCAGGTTATGAGTTGCTTGCCGATGCGGCTCTGAAACAACTGGGTGTGCCGACTATTGCGGAAAAACGGCCCGATGCGGCGTTACTCAAGCTGATTCATCGCAAGAATGATTTGTATTTTCACCAGTACCGTCCTCAGAACGAAACCTATCTTCGAGGTTTCCGTAAACACGAGCAGGGACAGAACGCCACTGAAATTGCCGCATTCGATCCATTGATTCAACGGGTCGAAGAACAGATCTCGGCTCAACTTCAGGGACAGCCGATTCCTCCAGAAATTGAGATTCCGGAACCGGCTCCCCTCGCCTTCAAGCCGCTGACACCAGAAGAACAGCAGAAAACGTTCAAGCTGGCCGACGGTTTGGAAATCAGTTTGTTTGCTGCCGAGCCGTTTGCGGCGAACCCGATTCAGATGAACTTCGACAGCAAAGGACGCCTCTGGGTGGCCAGCAGTCCAATCTATCCGCAACTTCGTCCCGGTGCGACTCCCAACGATTCCATCGTCATCCTGGAAGATACCGATGGAGACGGCGTGGCCGACAAGCAGACTGTCTTCGCCGAAGGACTGCTGATTCCAACAGCGATTCTTCCAGATGAACGGGGAGGAGCCTATGTCGCCAACTCGACCGAACTGATTCACATCGCCGACACCGACGGTGACGGCGTCGGGGATCACCGACAGGTTCTGCTCTCCGGTTTTGGAACGGAAGACACTCATCACATTCTCCATACGTTCCGCTGGAGTCCGGACGTTCTGTTGTCGTTCAATCAGTCGATCTACATTCACAGTCATCTGGAAACTCCTTATGGAGTGGAGCGAATGCTTGGCTCGGGAGTCTGGCGATATCGCAAGCAGAATGCCCGGGCGGAACAGGTGATGTTCGGACTGGTCAATCCCTGGGGGCTGATTTTTGATAAGTGGGGGCAGAGTTTCGCCACTGACGGTGCCGGAGGAGAAGGAATCAACTATGCCTTCCCTGGTGCCGCGTATACCAGTGCTGTTGGATACAACCGCATTCTGAAGGGGATGAACCCCGGCCAGCCGAAGCATTGTGGACTGGAAATCATCACGGGGAGTCATTTCCCTGAAGAATGGCAGGATGTTCTCGTCGCTGCCGACTTCCGTGGAAATCGCATCAACCGGTTCCAGTTGTCTCCCCAAGGTTCCGGATACATTTCCCGACAGTTGGACGACTTGCTGAGCAGTAGCGATCGTGCTTTTCGTCCAGTCGATATGAAAATGGCGCCAGACGGAACGCTGTTCATTGCCGACTGGCACGACTCCATCATCAATCATGGGGAAGTCGATTTCCGCGACCCTCGACGGGATGACCGGCATGGTCGAATCTGGCGAGTCTCCGTCAAAGGCCGGGATCGGGTCACCCCGCCGCAACTGGAGAAGTGGAGCATCGACCAGCTTGTCGAATCTCTCAAATCTCCTGAACAATGGACCCGGCAGATGGCCCGTGTCCAACTGACTCTCCGCAATGCGGACGAAGTTGCGACCGCCCTGACGAACTGGGTTCAGAAGCTGGATCCACAAGATCCGTTGTTTGAACAGCGTCGACTGGAAGCGATGTGGGCGGGTCAGGCCATTGGAAAATTGTCCCCTGATCTTTTGAATGCGATTCTTTCTTCACCGGATCATCGTGCCCGGGCCGCTGGGGTGCGTGCACTCTCTCAGGCCACACAGGAAACATTTGGACTGACCGCAGAAGTTCCCGTCATTCCCGTATTGGAAAAAGCGGTCGCCGATGAACACCCACAGGTACGGCTGGAAGCCGTGAACGCCTTACGTGCCGTGGGGACCGTGCAGGCCACGGAACTGGCACTTCGGGCACTCGATCAGGAAGTGGACCAATATCTCGACTACGCGTTGTATCTCACCGTTCGCGCGACACAGTCTCAATGGTTGCCTCTGTACGAAGCGGGAAAGACCGAGATGAACGGGAATTTCAGCAAAACGTTTTTCGCATTCAAAGCGATCGATTCCGCCGCTGCTCTCGGACCATTTTTGAAGCTGCTCGACTCCGATCAGGTCCCCGCCGACAAACGGGACGACCTGCTGAATCTCATTGGAAAATTCGCCGGAAAGCCTGAACTCAAGATTCTCTTTGACCGGGCGATGTCCAAGCCGGAAGAACGAACCGTCATCCTGAATGCCTTGGTTTCAGCCGCTCAACGTAAAGCTGTTGCTCCGGAGGGAGACCTCTCCGCACTGGGACAATTACTGAACGAGACAGCCGGATTACGTTTGATCGGGTTATGGAAGCAGAGTCAGTTTCAACCGCAGTTGATTGCGATCGTGGAAGATGACAAGCAACCAACTCCGTTGCGTCACGCCGCAATCGACGGTTTGAAAGGACTCGATGACAAGGCCACGATCGAACGATTCGCCAGTGATCCCAATCTGGCTTTACCGTTCCGCCGTTTGTCGGTCATTGCGCTGATCTCACTGAATCCGGAAGTCGCCGCAACGAAAGCGGTTGATCTGCTGACTCAGGCCAATGAGCAGCAGGATGGAGAGATGACCGAAATTCTGAATGCCTTCATCGGAGCCAAAGACGGACCGGAAAAACTGGCCGCAACATTAAAAGACAAGAAACTCCCGCCGCATGTCGCCACGTTGGGAGTGCGCCGTGCTGAAACCGCAGGAGCGCGGGGAAATGTTCTTGTGGAAGCGTTTCGGACCTCCGGGGGACTGAACATGGTCAACAAGTCTCTCTCTCCGGAAGAGATGGTGGCGCTGATTTCCCAGGTGGAGAAGCAGGGAGATCCGAAACGGGGAGAATTGATTTACCGCCGTAAAGAACTGACTTGTATGACCTGCCATTCAATTGGGGGAGCAGGAGGACTTGCCGGACCGGACATGCTCTCTCTGGGAGCCAGTTCTCCTGTGGATTACATCATTCAATCGCTGCTGGAACCGTCGGCCAAGATCAAAGAGGGGTATCACACTGTCACCGTCGCGACTGTCGACGGAAAAGTGATTAACGGAATCGTCGTCCGTGAAGGGTCGGACGATCTTGTTCTTCGTGATGCACAGAACAAGGAAATTTCCATTCCGAAGGGAGACATCGACGAACGGGCCAATAGTCCCACATCCATGATGCCGGTCGATCTTACCGCCAAGCTGGCCCGAGACGAGTTTGTGGATTTGGTCTCATTCCTCTCGTCACTCGGAAAAGATGGCCCGTTCAAAGTCTCCCAGAACCGGTTTGTTCGACGATGGCACCTGACGAATGGCTCGGAGTTATTGAGTTACGTCGATGGAACCATCCGTCCGGAAGACCTGATCGACCGGAAGGTCTCCTACACGATTAACGTGACCACACCAGGAAAAATCGGCATCAAAACGAACAACAATCTTGGACTGTATCTGACACTGGGAGAGGGAGATCAGGATCTTCTCTCGAAAGAAGAGGTGACCGTCATCGATCTTCCAGTAGGAGTACACACTCTGCATCTGAGTGCTTTCGTTCATCGCCGAACTCCAATCGCAATGGAAATCGTGGACGTCGAAGGTTCCGATGGACGAGCGGAGGTCGTCAACAGGTAGTGGAAAAAGGACCAAATGAAAAAGAACCAGGAACCAAACAGAATCATCGTTTGGTTCCTGGTTCTTCTCTTTTTTCGTTATTCGATTTGCGTTACTTCATCGAGATGCTCTTGTCTCGTCCGGCGATCGATGTCTCCGGGGGGAGGACGAACAGTTCCACACGCCGATTGAGTGATTTCGTGTTGTCACTGATATTCGGGGCGGCGGGTTGGAATTTGTTGTATCCGGCCACTCCCATGCGGGGTTCCGCCACTCCGATTTTGGCCAGTTGACGAACCACTGCGGTGGCACGATGGGCGGAGAGTTCCCAGTTTGTTTCGTGTCGAGCCCGGGTTTCCGGTCTGACGACTGCTTCATCATCGGTATGACCGACAATCAGAATATTGAACGGACCCGCTTCCGGAGAGTTCATGATCTGGGCGAATTCCTGGAGTTGTTTCTGTCCGTCTGGCGTGAGTTGATTGCTTCCACTGGCAAACAGAATTTCTCCGGTATAACGGCTCACTCCACTGATCGGGTCGTACTCCAACTGTGGGAAGCGTCGTAAAAGTTCTTCAAAGGCTTTGCTCGGCCCATTGTTGCCGCCGGGAGCAGGCAGGTTCGTGAGCAGGTGTTTGTATTCGTCATGCAGACGGGACCGCTCCTGAGCCAGATTGGTCAATCGTTCATTGGCAATGGACAGATTCCGTTCCAGTTCCGCGGCTCTGGCTTCGGCCATTGCCTTTTCACCGGCGAGTTGACCGGCCATCTGCTGGGATTGCGACAACTCTCCAGCCAGCATCTGGCTGCGATTGTACGCCTCCAGTGCAGAGAGTTGGGTTTGTTTGAGCTTGGAGCGAGGCATCCGACCGGGACCGCAACACCCGGTCAGAGTGACCAGGCATCCAACGAGCAGCCAGATTTGAAGGTCCTTCGACATCGAAGAACTCCTGGTAGAAGAGGGGTGCAAATGGGGATTCAATGTGGAATTCATACGATCACACCTGAAGGATCAGGCCGTCGGGGGAAATTGTGGAAACAGGAAGGAATCGAAACTGCGTGCCGAGTGACACTGTCAGATGAAACTGTGCGTGGTTTCGAATTCGGGAGTTGAATTTGGGAACTGAGGTCGACGAACTCGACCGTTGTGGAAGAATCGTTCTATTCCGAATTCTGGCGAGCCGATAGACCTTTTCCTCAAGTTTCCGTTCACGATGGGCTTCAAATTCGACTTGAGTCAAACTTTGAAGATTGTTGCGTTTTTCGTAAGATGCTTATTGGTAGTGTGTTGCGGGAGATTTCTTGTGCTTTCGGTCATTCTTGCAAGCGGTCCGATCTGTTCGGCAAATTCAGCCGGATTTCTACAGAGTCGACGCGTAGAACCCTCTGAAGACTCTATTTAAGACCAGTCCCGAAATAAGTTCCCGGGTGACCCGGCCAGAATTGGCCGGGTCGCGCAGCGACAAGAAGCCTGCCCCTCAGTGTTCGATTCCATACAAAGCTTTCATTTCCGATGCGGCGATCGAAGGCCAAAATTCACGGTCAACGATAGAAATAGATGCTGAGGGAAGGTCTTCTTGTGCCTACGGCACCCGGCCAATTCTGGCCGGGCCACCCGGACTTACCGACAAGGAGTAAACTCGGAAAGTTATTTCGAGACTGGTCCTTAGAACAGTCCCCGATTCCCACGCAGAAGGGGAATTCTCATCGCCTGAGAGGTTTTGTTCGCGGCACTAAAAAGGAGTTTCCGACTCGCTTGACGATGCCGTGTTGAGTCGTCATTATGTTCCGTTCCCTGTTTTCACAGACGGGGATCGTATTGGCTGAATTTGATTTTTGACGTCATCAGGAATAAGAGTCGATGGGTCGTTACACAGGACCAAAAGCGCGGATCAATCGCCGCCTCGGATTTCAAGTCTTCGAAAATGCCGGTGCAATCCGGGCGTTTGAGAAGAAAGAGTATCCTCCTGGCATGGCTCAACGCCGTCGTAAGACCAGCATTTATGGACAGGCTCTTCTTGAGAAGCAGAAGATCAAGTTCTATTACGGTCTGCGGGAAAAGCACCTGCGGAAATACTTCGACAAGGCCAAACGGACAAAAGGGAACACTGGGGAAACTCTGTTGATTCTCTGTGAACGCCGTCTGGACAATGTCGTTCGTCGTGCCGGGTTCGCAACAACCCGTCCACAGGCTCGCCAGGGAATCGTGCATGGTCACTTCCTGGTGAATGGCCGTCGTGTTGACCGTCCTTCTTATCAGGTCAATGCCGGTGATGTTATCACCGTAAAGAACCGCCAGAATCTGAAGAAATTCTACGCAGAAGTCGGTGCAGGAATTGATCAGAGCGCAAGCTGGATCAACTTCGACAAAGACGAACAGAAAGCTATCGTCACCTCATTGCCAACCTTCGACGACATCAGCCTGCCGGTTGAAGTCGGTGCGGTTGTCGCATTCCTGTCGCGGTAATCAAAGCGGTAACAGAACCGTGTTCTGTTACGTTTATAAAAATTCACAAGCGGGGTTGAAGCCAATGCTTCAATCCCGCTTGTTTTGTTGATCAGGTCAACCCCTCTTCTCCTGCGTGACAGGTGCCTTGCCAGCAAAATGCTGTTGGGGGCCGCTCAAGTCATCTATGGAAATGCGCCACAATAGATTCCTCTCCGGTGTGCAGGTGTTCGATCTGCATCACGGCTCTGCTATGATTCGACACGAGACTTCCACTTCTTCACTGGTGTTGAATCCGGTTGGTTTCGTTTTCTTCTTGTTGCAGTCTGTTGGTCTTCATGTCTCCTACGCTTTATATCGTTGATACGTTCTCGCTCATCTTTCAGGTATACCACGCGATCCGTCAGCCGATGACAGGAACACGGGGACAGCCGACCAATGCGGTTTACGGTTTCGTGGGAGATCTGCAACACCTGCTCAAGGACAAGCATCCCAGTCACCTTGTCTTTGCACTGGAGTCGACCGAGCCCGCCGAACGATTGGCGATCTATGAAG
>DATMFC010000398.1:0-22991 GCA_035556335.1 Planctomicrobium sp.
TACTGCTCAGAATGTGGATGATATTGCCGTCATCCGGTCTTGCTGGACGGATGGAATTAACCATTCGGCCGGGGTGTGCCAGATGAATACCTGTTCCATGCTGGGAGGTCGTCCGTCTCTGGGAAGTTGGGTCACTTATGGATTAGGGAGTGAGAATCAGAACTTGCCGTCATTTGTTGTGATGCAGGACAATCGAAGTTCTGTTGTGAATGGCCCGCGAAACTGGAGTGCCGGGTTTATGCCGGCTGTTTATCAGGGGATCCACCTTTCAGAAGGATCACAACCAATTCCCAATCTGAATACGCCTGAGGGAATGAATGCCGCCCAGCAGCACGGAAAGCTGGATTTATTGAATTCACTGAATCGTTCCTATGCGGCCATGCACCCACAGCAGAGCGAGTTGGATGCACGTATTCGAAGCTATGAACTGGCATTTCGGATGCAGGCGGAAGCTCCCGAGGCGATTGAATTGTCTCAGGAAACAGCCGCTACTAATGAATTATATGGATTAGATAATAAGGAAACCGCTCCTTACGGAAAGCTTTGCTTGCTGGCGCGACGTCTGGTGGAACGAGGAGTCCGTTTCATTCAGTTATATCATGGTGCCGGAAGTAAGTGGGACGCACATAATAATATTGAGTCGAATCATTCCAGACTCTGCGAATCGATGGACAAACCTGTCGCCGGATTGCTCAGGGATTTGAAGCAGCGCGGGTTACTTGATGAGACGCTTGTGATCTGGGGAGGAGAATTCGGACGGACTCCGATGTCAGAACAAGGGAACGGTCGTGATCATAACCCCACGGGGTTCACCATGTGGATGGCTGGCGGGGGAGTAAAGGGAGGACAGACGATCGGGCAAACTGACGAACTCGGATTAAGGGCAACCGAAGACCGGATGCATGTGCATGATCTTCACACAAGCATTCTGCATCTTCTCGGGCTGGATAACATGGCACTGACCTATTTCCACAAGGGACGCCCTGAACGTCCCACCGTCAATGAAGGGGCGTTTCTTCAAAAACTGGTCAATGGTTGACGAATTCCTCTTTGTCAGGCAGACTCCACTTTGTCTTGTCACTTGGTTTATTGTGTGGCATTTCCTCCGGAGACAATGGGCAAAAATGGAGAGGGCGACCGTGAAGCGACTGTTGACGAGTGGATTTGGCCTGTTGTCATTATTGATCTGTGTCGCACGAGCCGATGCGGATGTTCCCGTTGAACTTACGCTGACTGGGGACTGGAATGTTCAGGCGACTCTTCCGGCAGACGGAGACCGCCCGGAACTGACCGCTGATATTATTGTGGCAGCACCTCCACTTCTGGTCGTCTCCGGTGAGAAGTACGACAGAATTCCGGTCTTTAATCCGAAAGCGGGAGCCTATGCTCGTGGTGAAAAACTGCGGGGGGTTCGGAATGCGGAACTGACGACACGGTTTTTACTGGATCCCGACAGCCTGATCGTACGGAGCGGACTTCAGGAGACAGATACCACCTATGTGCTCGGGAAAGATTATGACGCCGAACTCAGCTGGGGGAATTTCGGTCGACTTTCCGACGGGAGGATTGCTGCTGATCAGCCAGTCTATGTCAGCTATCGGCACGGCTTGCTCCGACTCGACTCCATCGTCCTTACCACGGATGGAAAACTTGCATATCGAACCGGTCACCCTGTTCCCGGAAGTCCTGTCCCGCCTGCTCTGGAAGAAGGGGAGCGACGTCTGGCGAATCTTTGGATCTCCGGACACATTGCTAAATTGACGGACGAAAATCTGTTCCCCATTCTGGAAACCGCGTATCCCGCAAGCTCGCCTGTTTCTCCAACACCGGCAGAGCAATATCTCCCCAAGACACTTGCCAAGTTGCGTTCTGGTGAACCCGTCCGAATTCTGGCCTGGGGAGACAGCGTAACGGAGTCGACCTATCTCCCTGATCGGGAACAAAATTGCTGGCAATCGCAGTTCGTTGAAAGGTTACGAAAGCGGTTTCCAAATGCCAGAATCGAACTGATTACGGAAGGTTGGGGTGGACGCTCGACACAATCGTTTTTAACGGTTCCTCCGGGAGAGCCACATAACTATGCGGAGAAAGTCCTCGCACCAAAGCCGGATCTGATTATTTCCGAGTTCGTCAATGATGCGTATCTGAATCCTGAAGGAGTCGAAAAACTCTATTCGCGGGTATTGGGAGACTTTCAGGAGATTGGCGCGGAATGGATCATTCTGACACCGCATTATGTCCGCCCCGACTGGATGCAGTTAACAACCGAACGTAAGGTTGATGATGATCCACGTCCTTATGTTGCAGGATTGCGGCAATTCGCAAAAACGCACAATATCGCATTGGCTGACGCGGCAAAACGGTATGGACGACTCTGGCGACAGGGGATTCCCTATAGCACACTCATGTCGAATGCGATCAATCATCCTGATGCTCGAGGGATGACCATTTTTGCTGATGCGCTGATGGAAATATTTCCAGAAGAGTAATCTCCGGCCTCTATAGCGGATGGTAAGAAATGCAACTCTACCCTCTGGGCAATGCGACGGCATAAAGCATAGTCACTCCGCCAAGTCCCATCAAAGTGAACGGCATCCATTCTGGCGGATGGAATTGTCGCTGACCTGCCTCGTCTTCGCTGGTAATGGAACGAACGAGATAAGGGGCACCATTTGTCACTCGTTGCGAGAGTTGAATATGGTCAACGAACAGCAGGCCGACTCCGCACAGCACAACATATAATCCCGCCGACAGGAAGGCTGCACGAATCATGTGTGACCTTCAGTCTGAAGTGTCGTGTGGTCGCGGTGAATGCTCTGGGACCCGATCCGCAGGCTTCCGCAGTCGTATCGTGAGGTTTTGCGTGCTGAAAAGCCTTTGTACGACTGCACGCGGTCGGGCAAACTGTCCTAAGGATCGGCAATAATTGCTGTTCTCTGTATGTGACCTACAGGTTCATTATTCAAAGTCCTGAAGCGAGAGATGAACGCAACGATTGGGAAAGCTTTGCAGGGCGAACAAATCCCGTCAGCACCTGAATGGCACCCGATGACAGGCTCATCTCACGAGTCTTCTGCATGGGGAAGAATTTAACTGCCCTCTTCTAAAGGCGACAACGATTGCATCAGGCCGGATAAGCGCTGGTATCCTGCACGCAATAACGCAATATCGGAATCCATTGCAATCCACCGAAATCCGAGGCTCATGAGCATTTCAAGATCGCCGGGTTCCCTCACAAGTATTCCGCTGTTTTTGCCAGCCTTCTCAGCTGCTAGCCTGACCTGCTGCAGGCATTGTTCATAATCGATCTCAGCACGATGAGGACGCGACTTCAAGTCAAACTGCAAATCGGCCGGACCAACAAACAGAACGTCCACCCCGTCTACTTCCGCAATTGCTGAAACTTGTTCAACAGCATTCAGGGTCTCGATCTGCACAATGAGAAATGGAGTTGAAGTCGAAGGGGCTTCACTTCCGGCCTCCGGAAATGGTTTTCGTCCATATCCATAGGTCCGAACGGACCGGGAAACCCCCCGGTGTCCGTGAGGAGGATAACGCATTGCCTGAACGCAGACCGCGGCTTGTTCCGCGGTTTCGACATGTGGAACCATGATTCCACCCGCTCCCCAATCAAGCAGCCGCCCGATCTGATCAGGGAACACTCCGCCGACCCGAACAATCGGAATGGTTCGACTTCCGCGCAGGGCGCGCAGCTGATCGGGAACCGCCGCTTCCGTAGCACAGCCATGTTCCAGATCAATCAACACCCAATGGAAGCCAAAATCGCCTGCTAACTCAGCGATGACGGGAGACCCGATCGAAAGCCATGTTCCAATAAATGGAGCACCATGTTTAGAGGTCGTCATAATGCCTCCGGATGTTCATTGGAGCGCAATCCGTCCAGCACGCGGAAAATTCGTGATCGAGTCTGACGGATGAGATCCGCACCCGTCAGTCCGGGAGCAATCAGAAAGAATCCATCCGTTCGATCAAAATAGCCTGCTCCAACCCTGATGACTGACTTCACAATCATGTTTCGAAGCAGATGTAACCAGAATCGCCCCCCGAAATTATCCGGTAACGACTTAATCGATTGATAACCTTTCATCGCACCGGCAATCACGGGACCATCATGAAAGCATCCAAGTAGTGAAAGATCATCCATTTCATCTGCAGAAACAGCGTCGTCCCAGTCAATGTAAGCCTGAATTCCGTTCTGGTCTCCGAGAATATTCCAGAATGCTAAATCCTTATGAACCAGACATCCCTCGGTTAAAGATAAAAGGTCGCGAGCCTGTGAAACTGTCTCGTCAATTTCACGGACTTCATGCCGTAAGAGAAACTGACGCTGTTCAAGAAAATTGAGATGCCGCTTCCAGTTGAGTGTAAAATAATCCTCATAATGAGAGTGATAACCATGAAGTTCACCGCTGTCTCGCAGTCGTTGTGGATCAAAGTGCCCGAACCCGGAGACTGGAACTGCTTGCCAGCGAGCAATTGCGCACCCGATTTCATAGCTGACATCAACGGAATTCAGTTCTCCCTTCTTGAATGCCACATTTAAATCGGGGACGGGGACGCAGTCCATGACCTGCCAGGCAAAAGAGACCTCATCACGTTGAATATCAACCAGATGAACACGGGGGGTCGGAACCCCATAGTGGCGAACCGATTCGATAATAAAGGATTCTACTTCCAGATGATCATCACGTTCCGGGCCATTTTCGACTCGAACAAAATAAGTGGCATTACCAATTTCCGCGATCCATGTGAGATGGTTTCCTTGCCCGCCACCGTCTCGCAATCTGATGGAATGTTCTGGAAATTTCGCTGCCAGTAAGCGATGGAGCTGCGGTTCAATCGCGTTTGTTTCCCGCTCTTTCTGAGTTCCGTGAAATGCCGCTGGCCGATCACATTTCCAGTAGTAAACATGACGGCGACCGTGAGATACAGTTGTAGCATTATCAAATGTGACATTCATGTCGTACTGCTCTCTGGGATTCGATCACCAATCAAGGTTTCATCTGGATTCACATTCGAAACTGAATGATGAGACGTGGAAGCTTGATCCTGAGAAACCGGTCTGCTTCGCCACCAGGATGCAAGCAAACTTCCTATGATATTCTGAATAACGGCACTAAAGACCGCCGGGACGGCTGCCATAGGATGCGAAACGAAATGAGTTTTCGCCAGCATTGCGGCCATTCCGCCATTCTGCATTCCGACTTCAATAGAGATCGTTCGAGCGGCATTTTCCTGAAAGCGAAAGAACCTGGCCAGGACGTATCCTAAGATAAATCCGATGCCATGCAGCACGGTGACTGCAAAAGAGAGTGTCAGTGCATTCTGAGCTAATGCTTCCGCACTGTGTGAAACGACTCCGCCGGTAATCAGACAAAGTGCAATGACCGAAACGATGGGACCGAATCCGGACACCTTGGCGACCTGGGCAGGATATTTCCAGTTACATAATACGCCGATAACGACCGGGGCGACAACGACCTGCAATGTCGAAAGACACAGACCAAGGGCATTCACCGGGACATATTGCCCGGCCAGCATCTGACACCAGAATGGAGTCATGATAAATGCCAGCAAAGTCGACGCCATTGTCATCACGACAGATAATGCAAGATCACCCCGGGCGAGATAAGTAATGACGTTCGATGCCGTTCCCCCGGGACAACTTCCCAGCAAGATCAGACCGACCGCAAAACCAGGTTCCAGTTGCAGGACGGAAGCAATCCCCCAGGCCGACAACGGCATTACTGTGTACTGCAAGGCAAAACCGAGCGACACACCGCCGGGCATTTTCAATAATCGCTGAAAGTCTCCAATTGTCAGCGTGAATCCCATTCCCAGCATGACAATAGTCAATGCCGCGACGATCCACTGACCGTTGAACCATGTCATTGACCCTGGCCAGACGAACGCCAGCACCGCCGTGAGCACGAGCCATAACGGATAGAGATTGGTGATTCGGGCCAGAAGGTTCATTATGATTTTTGTATAAGTTTCTTCTTATGAAACGAGAGGCAACTCACATCTCTTCGCCTAAAAAACGATTCACATGAGGCTATTTGGATTTCAGATCAAAATTAAGAACGTTCTCACCATGTTGGATCTCAGTAGCCAGTTCGGAAGAAGCGTTGTATTTCGCCGGAACTTTCTCGGGAACTGCTGCCTCGACTTCGACACCTTCAGAAGCAGACGCCTCTCGTCCCGTTGTAATTTTGACGGTATAAGAGATGCCCGTCATTGCACCATCTGCTGTCTGAGTATACTTCAATACATAATTTCCATTCGAATCTGTAATAGCAATTGAAGGACGCCCTTGAGCGGGCACAAATTCCACCACAGCATCCGGCAATGGTTGATCATCAAGGGTGACACGCCCCTTGACAGGTGAGGTTTGAGGGCCAGGAGGGGATGATCCACAACCAGTAGCCCCTCCGGCCAACATAAGAACGGTGCAAATCGAGAGGATTAACTTATTGATATTTTGCATTAAGCCATCTCACGGCAAGTGGTACGAATTAAAAGTTAATTCCATTTGGAATAGACATCACAAATGTATTTTATTTAATTTTTTAATTGTAATATATGTTGTTTATTTGTTTGCATGTATCAGGTATCTGTTAGACGCATTATGGGAAATTGACAGGTGTTCCGTCACTCCGATTTCCAAGATTCTGGTAGAGTGTCAGATCGATATTTTCGCTGATGAAATGAACGGATCCGTCACACATTGCAAACTGAGCGCCTCCTGCATGAAAACTTCCAAAATTCGCATTTGAGTCAGATTTATTTGTTGTTGCTTCATTGATTGAAAGTTTAGCCAGTCGTCCGCCGAATACTCCCCAGCGCCAATAGGGGCCATCGGGATTCGAATTCCATGTCTCTGATCGAACGGTTCGCTTTTCGCCAATCATTAGCACGTTACTCATGCCATCGGAGATGTGACGTAAACCTAAATTCGATTGGTAGTTGCTGATTCCCGTCCAATTATTGGGATTGTCTGAGTGCAAATTGATCGTGCCGTTATTGGTGGCATAGTCGTGGAGGCTTCCACCACCACTTTCAGTGGTGACTTTTGTAACCCGGTCATTTGACGGACAGATATACACGGAAATAATGGCGTTTTTCGCGACAGAGTTTGTGCTTGCAGTATTGTTTCCATTTGTTGCCATGTTGAACGTCCATTCATTCCAGACATTCGTCTGGTCTACAAATGGCAACAGCATGGGCCATGCGTTGACAGTGGTCACGGAGAATGACCCTGCCGGGAAAACTCGATGCACATCAAGATAATTGTGCATCGCTAACCCAACCTGTTTCAGATTGTTTTTGCATTGACTGCGCCGTGCCGCCTCACGTGCCTGCTGTACCGCTGGAAGTAATAATGCAACGAGCACCGCAATAATTGCAATGACGACAAGAAGCTCTATCAGGGTAAACGCAGAATTGCAACGAGATGATGGACGCGCGGTAGTTGATTCTTGGGTACGTCGACATTGGAGCGGCGAGCAATTGAAGCGAGGCATAAAGCACCTGACTACGAGTGAGGCTTGTTCTGAATGAAATGCTATTTTATGGAAGCAATAGAACCGCTTTCGTGATGTGAACATGCACTATTCAAACGAGACGGGATTTTTGTCGTTCCGTTGACCGATTCGAGTGTATGTTGTCATATCAATGTTTTCGCTGATGAACTTGACGGCACCATCACACATCGTGAAGTGAGCACCACCTGTATGAACACTTCCGAAGTTTGCGGTCGAATCATTAAATGTCGGTAAGACATCACGGTTCATCGGACGGATGGTCAGACGTCCTCCAAATCCTCCCCAGCGCCAGAGAGGGCCGTCGGAATTCCAGCTGGTGGTGGTCGGGTTGTCGGCGGTTTGCGTGGTGCGTTTTTCTCCCAGCAGGAAGACATTTGACGTTCCGTCGGAGATGTTGTGGATTGCAACGCTCGAATTTGTGTTGGAGACTCCATCCCAGTCTGCCGGTGCTGTCGAGAAGCAATTTCTGGAACCGTGATTGAATGCATAATCTCCTCGCGCCCCGTCAGAAGAGTGATTTTCGGGCGACGAAATTACCACTTTGACGGACCGAGGAAGTGAGGGACAAAAATAAACGGATACGGGAGTCGTTTTGGCCTCGTACATGGACGGATCTTCAAGGCTCTTGGAGAAATCGAATTGATGATAGAGATTCGCCTGCTCGATGAACGGAAGAATCATGATCCAGTGGCAGGCTTTGTTAAGACCTCCTGCTCCATTGATTCCGCCGGGAGGAAACTGTTTGTGAACATCATGGTAGTTGTGTACCGCAAGTCCAAACTGCTTCAGGTTGTTTTTGCACTGACTTCGTCTGGCAGCTTCGCGGGCCTGTTGCACGGCAGGAAGAAGCAGAGCGACCAGAATTGCAATGATTGCGATGACGACCAGCAGTTCGATCAGAGTAAATCCTTTTCGTCGGCGATTTCCTGAAAACGCGGACCCAGGAAATTTCAATACGTACTCGAGTGAGCCTTTTGATCGGCATGTGGTGACGAGTGCGTTTTGCATGTCGGACTCCTGATGAACCCCAGAGAAGGGAAAAATAAAAGTGGTATACAAGAATATCACTGAGTGAACAAAGTTGCAAGCTTTGAATTGTTTTTCTTGTTGTTTTCCTCATAGTCTGATCGGTTCCGTACTCTGTTTTTCTTTCGAGACGTTTCCGATGTTGATAGGGCATGGGAATTTGTGTCAAAATCTTGTACACTACAATGCGATGGTTCATCTGTGAAAAGATTGCCGTGAAATCAGCAGTTGAGTTTTACCTATGTCGTCTGTTGCACTGAGTCAGTTTGCTTATGAGCGTCTTCGAGCGATGTTTCGAGAACATCGTATTCGCCCCGGTATGAAGATCTCGGAGACGAAGCTGGCGAAAGAATTGGGAATGAGTCGGACCCCGATTCGCGAGGCCATTCGTCAGTTACAGAATGAAGGGCTGCTGTACCAGGTTCCTCAAAGTGGAACTTACGTCTCTCAACCGGGGCGGCGGGAAATTGCTGAGATTTATGATGTTCGCCTTGCTCTTGAAGTGCAGGCGGTTGCCAAGGCGATTCCCAGATTAAGACATGAAGATCTTGATCGGTTGGTCAAGCTTTATCAGGAAATGCATGACCATGTTGTTCGCTTCCGTGAGTCTGGAGAGATGACCATGGAAGGAGAATCCCTACGGCAGTTTCTTGCGGCCGATATGGCGTTTCATCTTGTGATTTTCGAGGCAGCAGATAATCGAACGGCTATCAAGATTTACACCGATGTGCAAATGCGCAATCGGGCCTTTGGTGACCACAGTCACCGTCGGGATTTGCGGCACCTGAACAGTGTGTTGCAGTCGCACTCCGATATTCTTCGTGCGTTTCAGCGCCAGGATGTGAATGCCGCGAAGGAGAGCATGGCGCAGCATATTGAGAACAGCTTGCGGGATGCTCTGGATACCTTCGACCAGATGCCAGGTCTTCCGCAAGAAAATACGAATGGATCTTCCGCAGTGATCCGAGATGAACCTTCACTCAAACCGAAACGCTCCACGAAAGCAAAACGTCACGGCGAGTAGGCTTTCTCGCCGTGACATCTTGTGTACGACTTACCTGGTCATTTTTTCGGTTCCGATTTTACCGCTTCACGTGCAAGAGGGCGGCTGATCAGAATCTTCTGCTTCGACTTGGGGCCAGTCCACTTCTTTGCCAGAATGTCTTCTTCCGTGAAGCGGGCCATGAGAATCTCTCCGTCGGTGGCACGATTCCGGTCATATGAAATGTAAATTGTTCCGTCTGGGGCCTGAAATCCGTCGGGGTAAGAGATTCCTTTACGTTCGTCCAGAACGAGACCTCCGGTCCAGTGAATTCCCTCATCGTCTGAGAGCCATGCACTGAGCTGAACCCGTCCTGTGTGGGAATCAATCGCATCGCCATGCTTGATCAGCAGAATTTTCCCTGATGCCAGGCGGCGAACAAAAAAGCGAGCGTTTGGCTGGCGGATTTGTTCCGGAAGTTTGGGCTCGCTCCATGTTTGCCCCCCATCTGTGGAAATGCTTTCCATCATGCCGCTTCCTGTGCGGAACGGCATCCATAAGGAGCCATCTTTTCGTTCGACGAACATATGCTCATGCCAGTCTGGCTTGGGAGATTTCACATGTCCGCGGCGTTGCCAGGTTGCTCCCTGATCCTTGGAAACAAACGCATGAGCTCCGCGAAGAGGGTCGAGTTCCGGGAAGCAATCCCGAAATCGAGCACCGACATGTTGATTGACGGAGATTGGAAGCAACCATTCGCCATTCGATAGGACGGTCGGCTTGTTTAATGTCACGCCATGCCAGATGCGGCGCGGGGCAGACAATTTCGGCTGGTCATCATCTGGATTTTCGCAGATCGTCACCCAGACTCCAGCACGTCCGTCAAACATCTCCATGGACTGATCAAAAATCAGCCACAGGCGGCCTAATGGATCGGTCCAGAGATTTCCCACCAGAATACTGCGTTTTACCGGATGCATTGCGGAATGAGAATCGACGACGACACGAGGATCCGACCAGGTTTCACCATCATCATCACTGGAATTCAAGACGAAGTATGCATCCGGGCTGTCGCCGCCAGCTACCCAGCAGGCCCACAGGCGTCCTTTTGGTGTTCGTTCGATTCCGATTGTCATCCCGTAATCGAGTTTGTCATAGCCGTACTGAGGCAAAGGGGAGGTGTTGATGGTGGGAGGAATGAGTGCCAGGTCAGCGACTTTCCGCATCACCTCAATCTCAAACGCTCTGGCTTCCTCCGGGGTCAGCGTTAAGAGCCGTTCGTCGATGCTGGGGTCTGCCGCGACCGCGGACGATCCCCAGTGTTGCCCGATGACTGCCATTAGAAGGACAATTGCCAGTTGAAATTTTCTAAAATGCACTGATCACTCCTCCCGGTTGCCTGTTGATTTTCGAACTGCGTTCAGTGAACCGCAATTCCAGTATTCACAAATCAGCATACATTAACGGAATACTGGTGTACAAGTTTGCAAAGAGGAAATTTGAAGTATTCATCAGGGCAGATTTTTCGAGTCGAGGTGAATAGAGAAAACCTGAACTGCGTCGCGGGGGACTGGAGACAGAGGAGAGGTCAAAGAGTGCTGGATATAAAAACTCGCCCTGCGTATGCTGGACGTCGAAGTTGATCAGAGAAAAATGCCGTTCTTGAGCATGGTCATCGAATCAATAGAGCAGCAATGACGGCGAAAATCCCAATCATTGCTAAGGTGACATACCACATCGGTTTTCCCTGCCAGGCAGGGCCAGTGCGACTTCCTGTGACGAGATACTCTCCACAGACAGGACAACTGGGAGCGTCTTCGTAGACATCTGTGCCACAGTTGGGGCATTCGACTGTGCCGGACTCATCCGGTTCGTCCGGATATTCTTCGTCCCACTGATCCCAGTCGTCCGCTTCGTCGTAACGTGTCACTGAATTGGATTCCTGTGTTGTCCGTTGCCGTGCTCTTGGTTTTGTTCCGCAGGTTTTCAGTTCGGGTTGGAAACGGTTCTGGAATCGCTTGTTTCCGATTCTTTATCCACATTGTCCTTTGGAGGCGCTGGGGGAATTCTTGGAGAAAGGGGTTCCGCGATGGACGAATGACTTTCGTTGCGGACGTGCAGGATTCGTTGTGGAGTTGCCAGTTCGATCCCTGCTTCCCGAAATGCCTGATGGATTCTGGCGTGAATTGCGTGAGATGTTTCCGAGCGGAATTCGAGGGATGGCAAGTAGACCCCGATAATAAAGCTCAGAGAACCATCTTGTATTCCGTTGCAATTGACGAACGGTGCAGGATCGGTCAGCACGTGAGGTTGGGTTTTAATAATGTTCCGCAGGATCTCCCGAACCTGATTCGGGTCGGCCTCATAACTTGTGCCGACATGAATCACGACTCGATTGATCGTATCCGTCAATGTCCAGTTTAAAACCTTACCTGTAATAAACTCCTTGTTGGGGACGATATATTCCTTTCGGTCATAATCAATAATCGAAGTGGACCGGATACGGATACGATTGACGGTTCCTGTGACGTTATCGAGTGTGACAACATCGCCTACTCGAATCGGCTGTTCGAAAAGGATGATAATTCCAGATACAAAATTAGCGAAAATTTCCTGCAGACCGAAACCGAGGCTAAATGTTAATGCGGCCACGAGCCATTGCAGGCTTTCCCATTTCAGGCCGAGTGTTTTTCCGATCACCAGCACCCCGAAAAGGGCGATGATATAGCGCAGGATTGCTCCCACGGCATATCGGGACGATCGATCAAGGGGGAGGCGCTCCAGTAAGGTGATCTCAATTAACCCAGGGATATTTCGAGAAGCTGTAGTGAACAATACGATTTCCAGAATCGCATTGAACACCTTGTCCATTGTGAACGGAGTGCCGGGGAGGGAAAACTGATCAAGACGTTGTAAGGCCGGAAGAACATCCTGCCAGATCAGCCAGATCCAGCAAAGGCATAATGTCACAATTGTTGTGTTTAACAGACGTTTGGACTGCGTGCTGACTTCGGTCAGGTTCGCACGGGCTTCCTGTGCTTCCAGAACCGCGGCACTGCTTCCTTCTTCCTGTCCCTGAGCACTGACTAATGCCTCACGGACTTCGCGGGCATGAGCGATTGCCAGACGCCGTTGGCGAATCGTTAACCAGCGAAACAACAGCGATCGGGCGAAAATGGCTCCTGTCACCAGCATCAATGTTTGACCGAGTCGCAATGTCAGCCGACTTTGAGCAAAGGTGTACCCGGTGAAAGAGAGTCCGGCCAGAAATAGCGGAAGGATGATCACAATCAGGCGAAACAAAAAGATGAATAAGGATCCCCAGCCTTTGGGATTCTCCTGAGTCCATTCAAGGAAGACTCCCGACTTCTTCAGTGTCAATCGATTGAGCGTATAGGCGATCAGTAATAGAAACAGAATGACACAGCATCGCTGTAATGCATCGGTTTCACCGTCGGTTGAAAGATTCCGAAAACCGATAATGATCAGTGTGAGCGGAATTGTCATCAGGACAAATGACGACAACTGGCGGGAGACGAGTCGATTCACTCGTTCTGACCATTGGAAATGGGCCGCTCCCAACCCGCCGGGGCGACAGGTGATCCGGACTGCTTCCAGCCACCAGAACCAGAATCCGATGATCAACAATCCATGCGCAAACTCGTGAACTGCGCTTGTCGAATTGTATCCGCGCCAGGCCAGGAACAGAATGGGAAATGGTCTGGCCAGCGTTTTCAGGAACGACCAGATCATGGCTCCCCAGGTAGGAGACATTGATGTATTTAAACGGCTGCCTGCTTTCTGGCCATAACCTTTAATGTTAGCGGCTTGCCGTCGCTGGGTAACGAGAAGGATCGTCCAGACCAGTGCCGCAATAAAGTAAAGAAGCGGGCGGGCACGGAGATCTTCCATGTAGGCCCTGCGATATTCTTCCCAGGCGTCAAATGAGACCAGGCGTTTCAGACTGGGGTAATCTGCGACAACATTATTTAGCGTTAGAACTCGATGAGTTGGCACCCAGAGGATTCGTTCATCAATATATTTTTGGAATCCCGTTACCTGTTGAATTAATGTCGATTGCTCGAGGTCAAGCTGATCGAGGCTGGCAACATAACTTTCATAAGATGTTTCCAGTTCCGACAGGTTGCTTTGGAACTGCTCATAAGCTTCACGAATTTCGTCTTCAAGATGTCGGCGCTGGTCCGGGGTGTCATCGGAGCTGGAAATGCTGTTCAGGAGTGATTCGATGGCGCGGTTCAGGTGATCCAGTTCGGCCCGTTTTTCCCGGGTTTCAATGTAGTCCAGACGGGCCTGTTCGTTCAGTGCAGCGCGATCCCGAATCTCCTGTTGCAATGCCTGAACGTTCGGAAGGAACCGGCGTTGTTCCAGCAGTCGGATTCCGAACGACGTGCTGGATCCCAGTTTCTTTTCTTCCCGCTGGCGGAGTTCTCCCCATTTTTGTTGAATGGTTTCGATTGTTCCTTTTACGGTCGCGACCTGCTGGGCAATCAGTCGCTGCCGTTCGCGAATCCGGAGTTCCGATTCAACGGCCTTGATGTTCGCTTCGTGAAGTTCTCTCAACTGGGGAATGGTGGTCGACTCTGCTTCTCTTCGGGCAATCGTCAAGCGGGACTGAGTGTCGGAACTCCGTTCCTGCTCAACCCGAATCTGCAATGCCGCGACTTCGTCTTTCAGTCGAGCCACTGTTGCGTTGAGTGTTTGCCGTCGTAATTGAATCAGGTTGGCCGATTCCTGCGCGGTGAGGAATGCTGACTCCGCTTGAAGTGCCGCTGGTTCTGTTGTCAGCGACCGTAATTCCGCCAATTGGAAAAGCCGACGAGCCTCAACAACCAGAGCCGGTTCCGTTCCTGGATTCGGTTTTGCCAGGTCGGTTTTGACCTGATCCACCTGAAGTGGAATGGCGGCAAGACGCTCTTTAATTGTGCGTTGACGGGCCGTTCTGTCGGTCAAGCGTTTTTCGGCCTGCGCGAGTTCGGTCTGAGCTTGAACCAGTTCCTGCTGACGGGAGGCCAGATTCTGTTCCAGTTGAGGGAGAGGAACATAAGCTGGAGAAGGAGGGGATTGTTCGCGCAGTGCCGCATCGGCCCGCGAGAGTTCTGCCCGACGTTCAGATTCGATGCTTTCCGTTCGCTGCCGTGATTCAGTCAGGCTTTGACCGTGGTCGATGGATTGTTGCAGAGAAACGCGGGCTTTCTCAATAAATTCATTGGCCTGCTGCCGTTGTGTCTCGGAGAGATCAGTCGCGGCATCAACGCGGCTCTTGAGTTGATCAAGCCCTTCCTTGGTTACCTGTTCTGTCACCTGACCTGCGGCGGGGGTGGGATCCGGAGTTTCCGCAGCAGAGGGCGGTGCTGGTGTTGATGCCGGAGCCGGTTGGGTTGGAAACGGTGCGGGTTGTGCCCCGCCCGGTTGAGCAGGGGGCGGGGAAGTCGTTGTCGGCTGAACAGGCGGAATCTGGGCGGGAGGAACCAGTGGGGGAAGTTGCTGCAATGCCGAGACCGGTGCCCCGACAAGCAATCCCCAGGCAAGTACAGCCACAATCGCAATTCTCAACGGATCCCTCCATCAGAACGTACTATAAATCAGATTGCCCATTCGGCGTGTGGGCACCAGTGTTTTTGCTGGTAAGAACCTCTAACAAAACTGCCCCGTATCCGCTCACGGAAAGGGAATTCTCATCGGTTGAAAGGCTTTGTTCGTGGCTCCAAGAAGCGTACCGTACGGCTACATGATAGAGCAAACTACTCCAAGGAACAGTCCTGAATGCAGTTCCGCAGGGCTTTCGCTTTATTGAAAGTGTCCCGGGAGGGCGAAGCTCCTGCTGAGCCGCATGCAAGATCACGCTTTCCATGGTTTGCGGCTCGGCGGAAGCCTCGCCCTCCCGGGAATTGCCAATCTTGAAACAGGCAAAAGCCCTGTGCAGTTCCGGAGATTCGTGTCAGCCTGATGTTGAGCGAATACGGAACTCAACATGATTGGAGTGTCATTCCAAGTGATATTTGAACTTGGATGGATACTGGATGTGCCGGGGAATTGAGGGCGATCACATGCTTTCAAATATGATGAGAAACCAAGAGGTTGTTTCGGGACCGTTCTCTGGTCTTTGGTTCTTATTTCTTAAGATAACGCCGTAACATCTGGTTGCGATTCCAGGCTCTCCAGCGCCTTGTCGGTGCTTTCCGGATCAACTTCGCGGCAACTGTTGATGAGGATTTCTGAAATCCAGCTCATCTCGGATTTCCATTCCTCCTCTGTCATCCCGGTCGGACAGAACTGGGAAAACTCTTCGCACAACAGGATCATTCGCAGGCAGTGACGGAAGACGATTCCCTCCTGCTTGGTGAGATCGCGGGTCGTCACATACTTGTGAAAATCTCCTCCGACAGCGATCAGATCCCCCACCACCCAGACCGACCGTGTTCGCAAATCCTGTATACCAGGATATTCGTTATCGAACAGACGCCGCATTTTGTCTCCCAGCGGCACCGGCCAGACCCGAATCGGTTTTCCGAAGGAATCAAATTCCGGCTCCGCAGAATCAGGGTCGATCTCACGTTGCGTGATGAGCCCACGCCGGGTCAGTTCGGGATCAATACGATGGACTGCCAATGGACCGGGAGGAAGTTCCGACGGCGGTGGAACGCGGACAGACGCCAGCATCGATCCCGGGACTTCAAGGACGCTTTCGAGTATCTGAATCCGTTCAACACGGTCGGCGAGCCCGAGATGGTCTAACAGAAACACGCCGTACAACGGGTGACAACTCCGAAACTGCATCAGTTGATCCAGTCGTGGCGTCGCATGAGCAAACTGCGGAAGCACAATCTCACGAGGTGCCGGAGCATCCGAAGCCTTCTTTGCAACGGCGCCAACAACGTTCTGTTCTTTCTTCTCCGGCTCTTTCTTCAACGCTTGCTGCAGAAGTGAACCGAACAATCCCAATCCGGAAGCTGGCTCTTCCTGTTCAGATTCCCTGGTGTCTGATGAATCCGCCGAATCTGTCTCTTCGTCCTCTAAAACTCCCCCGCCGAATCCCTCCTCTTCAGGGACCGGTATTACCTGAGGTGTTGTGGAATTCAACGTTTCCACATCCGGCATCGGCCAGTCGCGGGTGGCGGTGATGATCGGTTCTGCTGGAGCCGGTTCGAGTGTCACGAACTCGCCAATGGCCAGAGTTCGCAGCAGGTCGAAGAGTCGGTCGTCCACTTTTTCCAGCGATTTGACCGACAAAAGCCGTTTTCGCATAAACGTGGCGAGTCGTGAGACATCCGGGGAAAGTTGCAACAGGTAGGCCAGCAATCGCCAGGGAAGTTGGCCTTTGCTTTCCAGATGAGCCGGTGGGGAACCAACGAGTTTGTGAAACTGTTCTTCGTTCCAATACTGCTCGTTCACCCGACGCTTGGGCATTTTCTTTTTGAGTTGTTTCTTCGCCCGAATCAGATTCGGGTCTTTGGTGTCTTCGGGAATCTGATCGTACTGCTTCCTCCAGCGAGCCATCTTGACGTCATCTTCATGCGCCATGGCGAAGACGTGTCCCTGCGTATCGAACTGGGGACGTCCGGCGCGACCAAAGATCTGGTGTGCCGTGCTCGGTTCAACGAGTGTTTTCTTACCGGGGGGGCCTTTGACCAGTGACGTCATGACCACGGAACGGGCCGGAAGATTGATGCCGGCCGCCAGTGTTTCGGTGCAGAGACAGACGGAAAGCAGCTTTTCCTGAAACAGTCGTTCGACCCGACGCCGGTACTTGGGGAGTAATCCGGCATGATGCACGCCGACCCCGCGCATCAGTAACTGCTTCAGCTTGGGACCGACTCCGACCTTCCAGTTCCACTCGTCGAGACGTTGAGCCAGTTCCTTCTGCTGTCCGTGACGCAGCAGGCTGCGCCCTTTGAGTTGTTCTCCAATGCTCCAGCATTCCTCCCGGTTGAAGCAGAAGACCAGCGCGGGAGTGCGCCGTGCGTCGGCGTCTCCATCCTGCATCTGTTCGAGTTGATCCGGAAGCAGTTCTTCACCGATCCAGTGGAATTCCAGCGGGATTTTCCGGTCGGTGCTTTGGATGAGTTGGATCTTGCGACCATGATCTCGCCGCAGCCAGAGCAGGAAATCAACCGCATTTCCGACAGTGGCCGACAGCAGCATCATTCGGACATGTTTGGGGAGCAGGGAAAGTGACAGTTCCCAGACAACCCCTCGTTCCGGGTCGTTGAAGCTGTGGAACTCATCCATCACCACTGCGGAGACGTCGCTGAAATCGAAACCTTCCGGGTGGAGCAAGCGATTCAGAAGAATCTCGGCGACGACCACCAGAACGCGGGCCTGTGGATTCACCTTGCGATTGCCGGTCAGCAACCCGATGTCATCTCGGGAGAATCCCCAGCGAACGGCCGCTTCCTGAATTTCGTCGAATTTCTGTTCGGTCAGGGCAATCAGCGGAGTGGTGTAATACGCCGTTTTTCCGGTGTGCAGAGCTTCGAATAAAGCCGCTTCCGCAATGAGTGTTTTTCCGGTTCCCGTCGGAGCACAAACCAGAATTCCTTCCGGTTCACTGAACCAGGAAAGCAAGGCGTCTTCCTGAACCTTGTAAGGCTCATAAGGCAGGGAATCGAGATACATCGCCGCAATGTCATCACGGCTCGGGATGGGAGATGCGGTCACTGTGAGGAACAATCGGAATGCTGGTGCGAGTAAAGAAGAACTAAAGTGGTAACACGTTAGCCGAATGATGTTGATCCTCGTTCCCAAGCTCCAGCTTGGGAACGCACTCGCCCGGAAGCTCTGCTTCGTAATTCACAGCGAAAAGAGCCTCATTGACAAGCCAGCCTCGTCGTTTGGAAAAGAAAAACAGGGTCGTGAGTGGCCAAGCAGAGCTTGGCGTCGAGTGTGTTCCCAAGCTGGAGCTTGGGAACAAGAAAAGACAAATTTTTGGTTCTTAGAATTTCGAATTTGGTTCTTTTCCCCTCACGCTCCTGCCTTCATGATCTGTCGCAGCTCTTTCGGGAGCGGGAACGTCACATGTTCTTCGCGTGTGGTGATCTCTTCAATCGTTGCGTTGAACCGGGAAGACAGGTAATCCAGGCATCCCTGAACAACGACTTCTGGAGCACTGGCTCCGGCGGTCACAAGAACACTGGAGATGCCGTCAAACCACTCTTCCTGAAGTTCATGCGCCCCGTCAATCAGGTAGGCCGCTTTGCCGCTCGATTGCCCGATTTCCATCAATCGGCGACTGTTGGAACTGTTCTGGCTTCCGAGAACCAGTAGCAGGTCGACCTGTTCAATCAGTTCACGAACGGCATGCTGTCGATTAGTAGTGGCGTAACAGATGTCCTCTTTTGGAGGAGACTCAATGTTCGGATACCGTTCCTTCAACCGCTGAATCACCAGGCTTGCTTCTTCCACACTCAATGTCGTTTGAGTGAGGTAAACAAGTTTCGCATTCTGTCCAAATGAAAGCTGATCCACGTCATTTGGGGTTTCCACCAGTGTGATGCTTTCGGGAGCTTCTCCCATCGTTCCAATCACTTCGTCATGCCCTTCATGACCGATCAGGATGATGTTGTATCCTCCCTTCGCATACTTGATCGCCTCCAGATGCACTTTGGTGACGAGTGGACATGTGGCGTCGATTGCTCTGAGATCACGTGATCGGGCCTGTTGGCGAATCTCCGGAGAGACTCCATGAGCGCTGTAAAGCAGAATGGAGCCGGGAGGGACCTCGTCAATCGTGTCGACGAATTTCACTCCGATCCCGGTGAACTTCTCGACGACGTATCGATTGTGGACGATTTCATGGTAGACATAAATATTCGGGCCAAACTCCCGAACACAGGCTTCCAGGCATTCGATGGCCATATTCACACCGGCACAGAAACCGCGAGGATTGGCCAGAAGAACCTTCATTGTCGCCTCATTAAACTCTGGAACCATCAAAAATGTGGACTCTCAACTCTATTTATGAAGTTTAACCGGAAATCGTGAAAGTCGGTATAGAAGAGTTGGCAAAAAGGTGGATCAGGGTGGCCTCGATTGCTTGCAATCGGGGCGGCGCAGCCGTAGGAGGCTGCGGTTCAATCGTTCTCCTGCCTGAACTGTCGCAATGCAGAACAGGGATGCACTCCATCTGCCTTGGCCGGGGATCGCGTGATTAATGGCCTCATATGGCTGCGCCCCCAGATTGCAAGCAATCTCGGCCACCCCAATTTCACGATTTTGAATTTGTTTCGAATTTCGTGCTTCGAATTTTGATTTTCGTGAATAACAAGGGAATCATCTTTTTATCTTTTCGCGGACCCTTATCATGTGTTTCGACAATAAAATCGCTGGTCATCACGAGATCAGTCCCCCTGTTCCATTTGCAAAACTCCCCTAAATTGATAAACCTCGAATCCCCTTTCAATTCAAACACAGACTCCCCACTCAGGAGAGACCACGGATGAGCGGACTGCCGGAAGCCTACACCACGTTGACGAAACAGCTCAAAGAAGCGGCCGTTCTCCGCTCCTGTGCCGCGGTGCTGGGGTGGGACGAGCAAACGTATCTCCCGGAAAACGGAGCAGAGCATCGGGCCAATCAACTCTCTCTTCTGGCAGGACTCTGTCATGAACGGGCTACCGATCCAAAGCTGGGTGAACTCCTTTCGCAACTGGAAGATGTCAACGTCCTCGGTGGAGAAGAGTCCATCCCGGCGGCCAACGTTCGGGATGCCCGACGAAATTATGAACGCTCTGCAAAACTTCCGCGCCGCCTTGTCGAAGAACTTTCACGTGCATCGACATTAGGACAACACGCCTGGGTTCACGCCCGTAAGAGCAATGATTTCTCTGCGTTCGAATCGAGTCTGACGACGATGGTTCGACTGAAACAGGAAGAAGCGGACGCACTTGGCAGCGCAAGCGGTTCCCGTTACGACGCACTGTTAGACGATTACGAACCGGGGGCCACCAGCCAGCAGATTCAAGAGGTCTTTGAACCATTACGGGACGCATTGGTCCAGTTGGTTGCCGAGATTAAAGGATCGGGAGTTACTCCGGACATTTCGATTCTCGAACGAAAGTTCCCCGTCGAAACACAGAAAGAATTGAGTCTGGAAGCGGCGGAGAAGATCGGCTTTGACTTCCAGTCGGGACGACTCGATATCGCGGCTCATCCGTTCTGTTCCGGCATCGGTCCCGGGGATTGTCGTTTAACGACACGCTATAACGAACATCATTTTTCCGGTTCACTCTTCGGCACCTTGCATGAAGCGGGGCACGGGATTTATGAACAGGGGCTCAAGACGGAAGACTTCGGTCTCGCAACGGGAGATGCCTGCTCGCTGGGGATTCATGAGTCGCAATCGCGGATGTGGGAGAATCTTGTTGGGCGAAGTCGGGCGTTCTGGGAATTTTTCTATACGGGAACACAGTCACGATTTGCAGAGTCTCTTGGTTCCGTCTCGCTTGATCAGTTCTATCAGGTGATCAATGATGTCCGTCCCAGTTGGATTCGGGTCGAAGCCGATGAAGTGACCTATAACCTGCATATCATGCTTCGATTCGAAATCGAACAGGCGTTGATCTCCGGTGAACTTCAGGTGAAGGATTTACCGGGAGTATGGAACGAAACGTTCACTCGATACTTTGGAATGACCCCAGAAACCGATTCCATGGGCTGTCTGCAGGACGTTCACTGGAGCGCCGGACTGTTCGGTTATTTCCCGACGTATTCACTGGGAAATATGTATGCCAGCCAGTTGTTCGAAAAAGCGAACGAAGATCTCGGTGACTTACATGATCAGTTCCGTCGTGGAGAGTTTCAGCCTCTCAAAGACTGGTTGCGTCAACAGATTCACGTTCACGGCAAACGTTATTCGGCTCCCAAACTGGTCGAAGTGGTGACCGGAAAGCCACTCACGGCCGAACCGTTGTTGCGTCACCTGAACGGAAAGTTCCGCCCGTTATACGGGATCGCGTGAGACCGACTTTTGCGCGTGTTTAAGTTGAAGAGGAGGAGACTCACGCAAAGGCGCTAAGGCGCAAAGAGATTTGTTTCGGGTCTTGTGTGAATGGCTCTCTTTTGCTTCAGGGAATCCGGGGAGGAATAGTTCTTCAGGATCGTCTGCGTTTTCATCATTCTCTGCGTTTTGTCAGAGAGATTCATCACAATTCATTCGTAAGATTCGTCACATTCGTGGTTTTTGAATCCTCGACATTTTCCAGGACGCAACGATCACAATGAACTGTTTCATGTAATCTCTTTGTGCCTTAGCGCCTTTGCGTGAGTCTCCTCCTCTTCGATTCGGGGCGTTCAGAAACGTACGTTCAAAGAATCCAGAGTCGGACGTACCAGTTGAGCCATTCTCCAAAGAGAGGAAACCAGACTCCAAGAATTCGTAGCGGTTCATAAAACACTGCGATCAGAGTCGACCCTCTTACCTCGCGGCCGGAAAGCCAATGCCAGTACATCGGCCCGATCGACAACGTGTATAAACAAAAGAGAATCCACATCCGCTCAATGTACGGCATGATGCCGGAGTTACTTCTCACCGATTCCGGGACAACAGGAGAGCGGCTGGTGGAATGATCACCTGTGTTGCTGGGGTCGGAAGACTCGGTGCTGGTGACCATAATAAAAAGCGGCCTGAGCGGTATTTTGTGAGATACAGAAAAGATAGCGATTTCTCTTTCCTACCGGAAATCAAACTGAAATCGAGCGTTTCCACAGACCGTTAGCCCGGGGTATTCACTTCCGGTAGGGTGCATGCAGCAACTCCTGAAGTGGCGGTGCATTGCGCACGAAGTTTTGTCCTGATGGAAACCACACACTGCTTTTGAGGCGGAGTTGCGGAATGCACCATTATCCTGATTTCTTCGTGCTTCATACACCCTACGAATCTGAAATCGAGCGTTTCTCGAGACCGCTTGCACGAACTCAGAAGATGAGACCGGCGCGAATCATTCCGGTTGAACCGGGTTCGGCTCCTCCAATTCCCGAGGCATACTCAATCTCCCGATTGAAGACGAAGCCCCCTTCCACCAGCCAGCGAACACCGGCTTGCCCCGTTTTCTCCATCCCGAGAATCAACCGGTAATCCCGGTAGGTGAAGATGTCGTTGGCTCCGAAATCTCTCTCCACGGCCCAGGAGTTGCCGCCGAATTCTCCGGCGAGATAGATCCAGCGTTCATAGTCCTCTGTGGTGGTGAGTCGATAGGCAAACTTGGGACGCGGAAAAAACAAGTCGAGTTTGATTCGGTCTGATGGCCGGTACATCACCCCCACCGCAGGAAGTGCCGTAATATCTTCCCGGTCCAGATAGAGGAAACCTAACGCCACCTGTGTGGTCTCAGACCATTTGTAAAAACCGATCGCGCTGGCTGCCATCCGGAAGGAGGAGGAAGTCAGATTCTTTCCGTCCG
>DATMFC010000399.1:0-10741 GCA_035556335.1 Planctomicrobium sp.
AACCTTGAAGTGTGTTGGTCTTCGAAAAAGGCAACTCGCCGCATTCTTTCACTCCGTCGTCAATACTGCGGGGCACGCGAATCAGTCTGATCTTTGCCAGATCTCCGGATTCCCCGAATCTCCAGATTCGACGAGTCCCACTTGAGTCGCATACGAAATCTCTTTACTGATGAACTTTAGCGAAAATGGAATGATCCGGACAGGCCGACGATGCCGATCATGAAATTTAGAAGAACAGTTACATTCGTAACATCTTGACAGAACCTCGGGGGGCACCCTACTGTTCCCCGTCATGAGGATTCATTGAAGGATCCATTCGAAGCGAACGGAGTCGCATATGACGCAAATTCTTTCTCTGTCTCGGCCCCAGGAAACCGCGCCCGTTCCCCTGATCGATCTCGTCGCGCAATACCAGACGATCCGGGATGAAGTTCAGGAAGCTGTTCAGCGGGTGTTTGAACGCCAGTCGTTTGTTCTGGGCGAAGAAGTTGACACTTTCGAAAGCGAAATCGCTGAATATTGCGACGCCCGACACGCGATCGGCTGTGCTTCCGGTACGGACGCACTTGTACTCGGTCTGATGGCTCTGGGAATCGGTCCCGGAGATGAAGTGATCACCTCTCCTTACAGCTTCTTTGCAACGGCCAGTTGCATTGTTCGCGTTGGAGCACGTCCGGTTTTTGCGGATATCGATCCCACAACATACAACCTTGATCCAGATGCCGTTGAAGCGGCCATTACTCGACGAACCCGAGCCATTATTCCGGTTCACCTGTACGGTCAATGTGCCGAGATGGATCCCATCTGGCGAATGGCGGTGAAGCACCACTTGCCAGTTATTGAAGATGCCTGCCAGGCGATCGGTTCGGCATACCATGGCCGTAAAGCCGGCGTTCTTGGAACGATGGGTTGCTTCAGCTTCTTCCCGACGAAAAATCTCGGCGGAGCGGGAGATGGCGGCTTGATCACCACTGACGATCGCGAACTGGCCGGACGACTGAAACGACTTCGCGTTCACGGAGATTTCGGCGGTTACAACCACATCGAAGTCGGTTTGAACAGCCGCCTTGATGCTCTGCAGGCGGCCGTTCTGTCAGTCAAACTGAAGCATCTTGACACCTGGTCGGAAGCCCGACGTCAGAATGCCGCCCGATACCGGGACCTGATGCAGGAACACGATCTCTGTGACCAGATCGACCTGCCAGGGGAAGTTGCTGAGCGACATCACATTTACAACCAGTTCGTCATTCGCGTTCCTCATGGAAAGCGGGATGAAGTTCTCAACGGACTTCGTAAACAAGGCATTGGTTGTGCGATTTATTACCCGCGTCCGCTCCACTTGCAGGAATGTTTCTCGTCTCTGCAATATCGGGCAGGCCAACTGCCGGAATCCGAACGGGCTGCGAACGAAACGATTGCGTTGCCGATTTTCGCAGAACTGGGTGCCGATCGTCAGGAACGGGTGGTTCAAACCCTGAAAAACGTTCTGGTCGACGTCGGTCTCCATCGCCAGCAGCCGCTCCGTCGGGTTGCTTAATCGATTGGGTTGGATCGGTCTTTTCCGAATTTGCGAATCACGGCCCCAGCTTGCAACTGGGGCCGTTTTCGTAGGGTGCTGGCTTGGAGGGCGAGGCTCCTGCCGAGCCGCAGACCATGGAAAGAGTTCTCTTGATTGCGGCTCAGCAGGAGCTTCGCCCCAAGACGCTTTCAATATCGCAAAAACCCTGCGGTCGTGAACCTGCCGGGTCGACAGATTCGTTAGAATCGCTACAATAGGAACAGTTGCGCAGAACCGATTTTCGACGTGAACCGACATGCCGTATCACCGTCAATCCGCTCCCGTTCTGCCCGCTGCCCATGAGCTTGCGGCGACCGATTCCATTACGACAGGGCTGTTCCGTCATGTCGCCGAGTCGTTCATTCTGCTGGCCATTGCCGTCGCGCTGTTTCGCGGATTCTTCGCGGAAGGGTTCATGATCTCCACCGGATCCATGGCCCCCGCACTTCTGGGATATCATCGCCGGGTCGTCTGCCCTGAATGTCATTTCCAGTTTGCTCGGGGAGCCGCTGTCGAGACTGAACAGGACTACCGCCGAATTGCTCAGGGAAGCTATGACATCGGATTGCAGGATCCTCCATTAATCCGGTGCCCCAGTTGTGCCTTCACTGATATCGCGTTTCAGGAACTCCCCCGGACGGAAGGAGATCAGCTCCTTGTCCACAAACATGCCTACGAATTCCGTGATCCGCGGCGTTGGGAAGTGATCGTTTTCCGAAATCCGGACGATCCACGCGAAGCCTACGTCAAACGGGTTGCCGGGTTGCCGGGAGAACAGATCGAAATCCGGGATGGAGAGGTTTTTGCCAACGGAATTCTCTGTCGAAAGCCACTGGAAACTCAACGGGGGATGAAAGTCCCGGTTTCACGATGGGAGAATCAGACCTTGGGGACTGATCCGGATGCCCGTTCCGGTTGGGTTTCACTTGAGAAAGATTCCTGCTGGCGAAGTGAGGGGGCCTCTCTGTCACTCCGTTCTCGTGAATTTCATCCCGAGACGCCGATCGACTGGATCAGTTATCGCCATTGGGGAAGAGCCGGTGGACAACACGAATCTGTCGTTCCTCTGGCGGAATGGCCCAGAGAAGCCGCGATTCCCAAAGACTCCTTTTCTCCCCTTTCGTACCGCTCCGGGGAACTTGCGTATGTGGGCATCATGACCGATGTCGAACGTCGCACCTGGCTCTCCCGTGCCGACGATCCGGCATTTCATGACGCGATGAATCGGCTTTATGAGAAATCGCATCTGGTGGGTGTTGTGGACGAATCAGGCTACAACGCGGTCGATGAAGCACGGGAACACCCAGTCGATGAATTCTTTTTGTCTCTGACACTGAAAGACCTGAAAGGGACCGGGCGTTTTGAAATTCAACTCCGGGATACAGAGAACGTCTTCACTGCTGTTATTGATTTTGGTCAGAAAGAATGTCGCCTGTTGAGAAACGATGAACTTGTACAACAGACATCACTCCCCGACAGCCTGAACGCTTCTTCAATGGATGTTGAGTTCTCTCTTTTCGACAATCAGGCGTTGCTGGCATTGAATGGAGACGTTCCATTTCCACCGTTTCAATATGAGACGATGGAGACCCCACAGCCGGTGTCGCAACCCGTGCGATTTGGAGCAGCGCAGCTGGATTGCACTGTTCACAACGTGAACCTGTCACGGGACGTTTATTATGTGACCCGTACCGAACAGGGACCGGGAAACACGGTCCTTGCTGACAATGAGTTTTATGTTCTGGGAGACAACAGCCCGGTGTCGGTCGACAGCCGGGTCTGGGCCAAACCGGGGGTTCCACGTCGAGCTTTGATCGGCAAGCCGCTGGTTGTGCATCTTCCTTCAAGCTCTTGCCGAGTCGTCTGGAACGGCACTCCCCATGATTTCCGTATTCCCGATTTCTCCCGGGCACGCCTGATCCGGTGATTCGTCTGGGAATGTGCTGTGCGGCCTGTAGAATTCACTTTGATTGCGCGTTCATCGCGAATCGATCCTGTGGTCGTCTCTGAAGGAATACAACGCTCCCCGGTTAGTGAAATATCTCATTTTTTTACCGCAATTTCTCATGGCTTCTCGCTGATGCGTGAGATAGGTTATGTGTCTGGAGTGTCTCCATAAATATATGGTCGTCATGACATGCGGGAGCCAGTGTTTTTTGCTGGTGCTATGCGTGAAGAACTGCCACATGGAAGACCGCGCCGAACCAGTCTGGTTGAAGCCCTGTTCGCTGGAGTGTCATGCGATATTTCTTACTTCTGTCGTTTGTCTGTTTCGAGTTTGCGTCAACTGCTTCTGCACAGCAACTCGAAATTCCCCGGCGTCACGATCGTCCACCCGGTCAGGCGATTTCCGCAGAGGAAGCGGCCGCACGGATGACGGTTCCTGAAGGGTTTACGGTCGAAGTTGTCGCCGCCGAACCGGATGTGGTTAACCCGGTCGCCATGTGTATTGACGAAAAAGGACGCTTCTGGATCACAGAGAGCTTTGAATATCCTCGGCGTGAACCCGGCCCGGGACGAGACCGTATCAAGGTCCTCGAAGACACTGACTGCGACGGTAAGGTCGACAAGGTCACGGTCTTTGCGGAAGGGCTGAATATTCCTTCTGGAATTGCGGTCGGTTATGGAGGTGTCTGGGTTGTGAATGCTCCGGATCTTCTGTTCATGCAGGATACAGACGGAGATGGCAAAGCAGATAAAACCGAAGTGATTGTTACAGGATTTGGACGAACCGATACGCACGAACTTCCTAATTCACTGACCTGGGGACCGGACGGCTGGCTCTATGGATTGAACGGGGTCTTTAATTATTGCCATGTGAAATATCCGACCACGAATCCGAATTATCAATCAGACCAGAAAAGCATTGATTTCACCTGTGCCTTGTTTCGAATTCATCCACGTACGAAAAAGTTTGAAATCTATGCCGAAGGGACCAGCAATCCCTGGGGAATTGCAATCAACAATGAAGGGGACTTCTTTGTCTCCGCGTGTGTGATTGATCATCTCTGGCACATTGCCGAGTCAGGTTATTATATCCGTCAGGGAGGCCCCTACCCTCCACATACCTGGCCGATCAGGTCCATCGTGAATCATAAGCATCAGAAGGCGGCTTACTGCGGGATCACTTGGTTTGACTCAGACGTTTATCCTCCTGAATACCGTAATGTTCTTTATATGGGGAACATACACGGTGGCAGTATTAATGCCGATCTGATCGAACGAAACGGCGCGACCTACAAGGGGAAGCCGCATCCTGGATTTCCCGCAAAGCCCGGGGCATGGGATCACGATCAATACGACACAATCGCTAAGACCGGCGATCCCAAGAATCCTCGCCTGGCAGACTTTTTAACAGCGAACGATGCCTGGTTTATGCCGGTGGTTCAGAAGACCGGTCCTGATGGATCTCTTTATATCCTCGACTGGTACGATCGTTATCATTGTTATCAGGACGCCAACGCCGATCCGGCCGGTATCGATCGATCGAAAGGACGCCTGTATCGTGTCCGATATCGCGACACTCCTCATTCACAACCATTCGATCTCAATAAGAAAGGCAACCAGGAACTTACTGAGTTGCTCCTGAAGGGGAGAAACGAATACGAACGGGAGACCGCACAGCGTCTGCTGGTGGAGCGTCTTGGTGCGAATCATGATTTATCAACTGTGACGTATCTTAACAAAGTGGTGCAGGACCGGTCTCTTTCGGTCTCCAGTCGTTTGCGGGCCACCTGGGTTCTGGGGTCGGCAGGACGATTTGAACAAGAGTCATTAGTGACAGACGATCCGACTCTCTTTCGTTGGACGGTTCGCTTTGCATCCAGTTCTAATGAATTCTCATGGTCGGCAATGACGGGTTTACTGGATCGCCTTAACGCAGAGCAGAACAGTTCGCTGTCTCCACAGGTCGCCATGCAACTCGCACTTCTGGCAATGGATGAGACGCGCTCTGATCAAGGGATGAAATCACTCTTGAATCTGGCTGCTGAGTACCCAGGTGATCCTTTGATTCCTCAAATCAGCTGGCAGAATTTGAAATCGGCATTGCTGAAGGACGCAACTCCATTTCCACAGATTCTGACATCTGTCATTGAGCAGCATGGCATTTCCCCCATTGCTCCACTTGTGACACGTTCAGTGAACGTCATCTGCGATACTCCACAGATCCCACCACAGACTCTGGCAGACGTTCTGAAGATTGTGCAGATTCAACCTGATCAGGATGCCTTGCAGAAGGAATGCCTTGCGATTCTTGCAGAACGAGTCAAACAAAAATCACTTTCTCCGGAAAAGGTTGCTGCGTGTCGCGAGTTTATTTCCTGGGCAAGAGGGATGGCAGCGTTGCGTCATCGGGCAACAATTCTGGATGGCATCTGGGGGGATGCCGGAGCACAGGAAGAACTGCGACAATTTTTCGGGGATATTTCGCGACCCATCCCCGATCGGCTTGAAGCTTTGCAGGCGCTTGTTGCCTCGGGAGATCATTCCGTTCTTGAAGTGGCTGCGAAATCGTTGTCCACTCGGAAGACTCCTCGGGATTTCCGCACTGGAATCATTGAAAGTATTGGCCGGTTGAACCATGCAGAAGTAGGGGCAGTGCTGCTGGGAAGTCTTTCGTCATTAGAGCCGGATTTAAGTCCTCGCGTGATCGAAGTTCTCACACAGCGACCTGTGTGGAGTCTGGCTCTGTTCAATGAGATTGAAGCCGGAAAGATCGACAAAAGCCTGGTGAATCTCAATCAGTTGATGCGGGTCAACAACTTCAAGAACGAAGAACTCCAGAAACAACTCGCTCGAATCTACGGGGCGATTCGAACCAATGCCCGATCGGATCGTCAGGGAGTGATCAACAAACACAGAGACTTCCTGCACGGAACGCCGGGGGACCCAGTCGCCGGCGTGGCGGTCTATAAACGGGTCTGTGCTCAATGCCATAAGATCTATGGAGAAGGAGAAGAGGTCGGTCCAGACATTACTCGTAACGGCCGCAATAACTGGGATCAGTTGTTACAGAACATTTTCGATCCCAGCGCCGTGATCGGTCCCGGATATCAGGCTCGAATGATCGCCACAGACGATGGCCGGGTTCTCACTGGTCTCCCGGTGGAAGACACGTCGGAGAAAGTCGTCCTGAAAATTCAGGGAGGAAAACTGGAGACCATCCCACGGGACCAGATTGAAGCAGATAAGCTGAGTGAGCTTTCCATGATGCCGGAGGATCTTGAGAAACTGATGACCCCACAAGAACTGGCAGACCTGTTTGCCTTTCTCGCACTCGACAAACCTCCCCACGATCCTGATGCCAGAATCCTCTCCGGAGCACCAGCACAGAAACGCCGGAGTAAGTGATCCAGACCGGTTCGGTCTCTCATCTGGCCGCGTAGTAAGGAACAGTCTTAAAATCAGTTTCCGGGTGGTCCGACCAATGTGGTCGGGTCGCGCAGCGACAAGAAGCTTTCCCCCTCAGCGTTCGATTTCGGAGAAAGATCTCATTCTTCGGCTTGGTGATCAATCGACGATTTACCGTCTTAAAGAGCATGGAGGTCTCAGGGTAAAAGCCTCTTGTGCCTGCGGCACCCGGCCAGATTGGCCGGGCTACCCTGCCTTCTTAATTTGGGGAAGTGATTTCAGGACTGTTCCAGAACTTCTAAGGTTCGCCATTGACATTACCGGCTTGCAAGGCGTCTTCTGACTCCTCTAAGACGTCTGGAGTCTGGTCGTCGATTGATGCGGAACCGGCTTCTGCGGCAGCCAGTTTCGCTTGCCGTCTCCCCAGCCATATGCCCATGACCCCCCAGGCCAGAGACAACGGAACGGCAACGGAAGCCAGACCAATCAGCCCCATTCCGATCTTACCGATAACTCCTTCAGACCATGCTCCAAGGACATCACCGCCGCGATAGACAAACGTGTCGGTGAAGGCTTTTGACTTATACTTTTCTTCCCGGTTGACGACCGTAAACAACGTCTCTCTAGCCGGTCGCATGATGGCACGTTGCACTGCTTTGAACGTGACTTCCAACACAATCAACGCGGCGATGGAGCCGGCGATTGCCAGACCGATAAATCCAAGGGCCATGATCAACGGCAGTAACGCCAGAGCAGCCGAGACCCCAAACCGCTTCATGATGTGCCCGGCGGCGACCAGTTGCAGCGCCAGAGTTGCGACCTGAGTAATCAAGTCGATGTAAGCAAAGGTCTGGGTCCGTTTGTCGATGTCTGTCCCTAAGTCTGCAACCATTTGCAGACGTGTGAAATACAGGAACGTCGCGATCACCGACAGGATCAGCATGTAACCGGAAATTCCGAGCAGGTACTTGGATTGGAAGACCGCAGAGATTCCGTTCCAGGCATTCCCGCCGATGACCGCACGATCATGGTCTTGAGCCGGATGTGCATCCTTTTCCGTCTTCGGTCGATCCGGCTGGACCCAGACGACTCCCCAGGCCGCGAAAATCGCAATCACCAGAAAGCCGGCAGCCACTAACAGCAAAGCTGGTGTTCCCAACGGCTTTGCAAGTTGCGTCGCCAGCCATGGACCTGCAATGGCTCCCAGAGTTCCACCAACAGCAATCGCACCGAAGAGTCGCTTGCTCTGTTCGAAGGAGAACCGGTCGACCATCAGAGCCCAGAAGATCATCGTGCAGAAGAGATTAAAGACACTGAACCAGACATAAAACACCTGGCCGCTTGTGATCCCCACCGCTTGAGGCGTCAGCGTCAACAGGGCATAGAATCCGACCAGACTGAGAGTGAAGAACGCATAGGTCACCGTGATGAAGGAGATCCGGCGGAACCGGCTGACCAGCCAGCCGAAGATCGGGTTCACCGCCAGCGTGACCACAGCCGTTCCCACGAACAACCAGCGAATGTCATCCATGCCGCGGGTCATGCCGAGTGCATCTCGCGCGGGACGCAATACCATGAGAGCCGTCAACAGGCAGAAGAAAAAGAACCCGGAAACCAGCAGCGGAACGACCTCGTCCCGACGGATATTGAGGAAACGTTGAAGAATGGCGGTCATCAGGCGCAACCTCAGTGCACGGGGAAACAGGGGAATTGTCAACGGCAGGCGGGTCTGCAGGAGAAGGGGATGACGACACCAGTCAGCCGTTCAACACAATCGTGCAGGACAGCCGACCGATGTGCAATTTCTCGGATTGATTTATCAGCTCAGTGAGTCCCAGTATTGTTCGATGCGGCGGCGCATCGCTTCATCCGGCAACCGTCCTCGTCCGGCTCCCTGATTGTCCAGCATGTGCTTCAGCTTGGTCGTTCCGGGAATCGCTGTGGTCACGGCCGGATGAGACACAACATATTTCAGGAAGAACTGAGCCCAGGTTTTGGCGTCGAACTCGGCGGCCCATTCTGGTAATTCCAGCTTGCCGACCTTGGAAAATGTGGTCGCGGCCTGCCGTCGTCCGCCGAATGGAACATTGATCAACACGGCGATCTTGCGTTCCAGAGCCAATGGAAGAACCTCTTCAGCGGCATTCCGGTTATCGAGGGAATAGTCGACCTGAATGAAGTCCAGCGGGTAGGTTTTCATCGCGGCGATGGTCCGCTCGTACTGATCATCAGACGAAGTGCTCATGCCGATGTAGCGGACACGGCCTGCTTTCTTGGCGTTCTCAAAAGCAGGCATCAATTCCTCAAGTCCACCCAACTGGTGAATTTGAATCAGATCAATCTTGTCGACCTGCAGAGCCTTGAAGGAGGTATCGATCACCGCTTCCGGATTGGAATAATCCGCTTTGATCGGGGTTTTGGTGGCGATGAAGAACTGGTCTCGATTTCCCAATCCTTTCAACAGTTCCCCAATCACTTTTTCAGACAGACCGTATGCTTGAGCGGTGTCGATCACCTTTCCTCCGGCCTTGGGCATCTGCTGAAGAACCTCTCGCAGCGGCTCTTTTTCTTCTTCGGTTTTCACCCCATAAGCATTCGTTCCCAATCCGATGACCGGCAACTTCTCACCGGTAGATGGGATCGCTTTGGTGATCGCTGGAAGAGTCTGCTTATCCTGCGCCATCAACGGCATCGAACGTCCCCAGGCAAGACTGGCGATCACTCCGGCTTTGATTGCATCACGACGAGAAATCGGATGAAAACTCATTCCCATGCTCCTGCGACAGTTTGTTAACAGTTGGTGACTTGATCGGACACCCTCGCTGTTCTCTCTGAGTTGTTTTGAAATCCAGAGAGTTCCTTGCAGTGAGAGTGCGTCAACGAGATTGCATCAGGATTCTAACAACAATAAGATCGTTTAAACAACTGTTGAGATATCAACGTCGAGTCTCTATATCAATGACTCAAAGTCAGAAGGAAGTGCACACACTTACATGGTGTCACCACTCTGTATTGATGGTTGTTTGTCTGATGAAAATCACGTTTTGCCTGCGTGGTGATTGCCATGTTCGCAATGCTTCTTCATTCCTCTGTCCAGAATGGCACACCATGACATCGCCCTTGATTTGTCAGGGAAACTACCTTGAATCACTACGGGGATTTTCTTGTAGGAACAGTTCTTCAGGCAATTGACTTCGCTTAAGTCGCCCGCGTCTCGAACGGAATTGCTCCTCCCTCTGTTACTCTCTTTTCTCTCTGTTACTGTTCTTTGTTGTGACAGTCCTCCCTGTCCTCCTCGCTCTCCTGAAAGGCTCACCGTGAAAAACATCTGGCGAATGATCGTAGTGACTGGCCTGGTTCTTCAAACCGGAAACTCACTCACTGGTTTAAGTGCAGCTGAACCCTCGAGTAAAAAAACTCAGGAGGCCAGTCCGGCATCTCAGGTTCCTGCGGAAGAAATTGGTTCATTGCGGAATGCCCGGGTGGCCATTCCCATGCCCGACAAGAAAATTGAGCTCACCTTTTTCGCAGGTCCGATATCTGAAGCAGAACGGGCTGAACTGCTGCGACTTGCTCCCAATGTCCGTATCGTCAGTGGTCTGACTCCTGCCGCGGCGCTGGCTCGCGCGGAAGAAGCTCATGGAATAGACTCCCGCTATGCCAGTCCGGAGTTTCTTGCCCGGGCAAAGAATCTCGTCTGGGTCCAGGCGATGTACGCCGGTGTCGAGCGTCTCGTTGCAGTGGAGCCACTGGCAAAGAATGACGCAATCGTGTTGACGAATTTTCGCGGCGTTCACGGTCCTGCGATTGCCGATCACGCAATGGCAATGC
>DATMFC010000400.1:0-2150 GCA_035556335.1 Planctomicrobium sp.
GACGACCCACCTTCACGTTGCGCGACTTTGACCCACCCTACCATGAATCATTCGGGTTAGCACTACAGTTGCAGATTCTGGTTTTGCTCTTTTTGCGATGGGCAGGCATGCGGGAGGGAAACCCGGCCATCTGAAGTCCCAAACGACCAGGAGCACGGCAAGCACCGTGCTCCTGGATACGTTCGAATCTCCCTATGAAAGAAGGGTCACTCCACTGTTGGAGGAGCTGTTTCTTCCTCTTCGTTTTCGTCTGCTACTTCCGCCGGAATGCGGGCGAGCGAGACCAGTTTGTCGTCGTTATCGAGTCGCATGACCCGAACACCTTGCGTATTTCGGCCGATGACATTGATGTCTGTGGCGCGAATTCGCTGAATCTTTCCGGAGGTGGACATCATCAGAATGTCATCCCCATCCTGCACCGCGAGGACACCGATGACCTGACCATTGCGGCTGGTTGTCTTGATGTCACGAACCCCTTTCCCACCACGCTTCTGACGCCGGTATCGCATTCCGCTGCTGGTGGAGTTCGATGACTCCTCTTCATCGCCGGAGGCTTCAGCTTCTGTAGTGGAATCGTCACCATCGGTGGAGTTTTCTACGGTGTCGTCGTCGGTGACAGCGTCGAGTTCCCCGAGGCCAAACGGAGTTCGTTTTCCGTACCCGTTTTCGCAGATGGTCAGCAGGGTCATGCTTTCGTCGGCAATGACCATGCCGACGACCACATCCCCTTTACTCAGGGAGATTCCTTTCACTCCCATGGTATTCCGGCCCATCGATCGGGCATCGGATTCCGTAAACCGGATCGTCATCCCCTTGGAGGTACTGAGAACGACATCCTGACCGGCGGCGACTTTGACCACGTCGATCAGTTCATCCCCTTCGTCCAGCTTGATCGCGATGATCCCCCCCTTCATGGGGCGGCTATACGCGGAAAGGACAGTCTTCTTCACGATTCCCTGTTGCGTGGCCATCAGCAGGAAGTGTTCATCGTCGAACTCGCGGACGTCGATACAGTCTTGGACTCTTTCTCCTTCGCCCAGATTCAGCAGGTTGACGAGTGCGCGCCCTTTTGCGGTACGAGCCTGTAGCGGCAGGTCGTAAACCTTCTGCCAGTACACTTTGCCGAAGTTGGTGAAGAAGAGCAGCCAGCTATGAGTGCTGGAAACGAACAGGTGTTCGACTGGATCCTCGTCGTCGCTTTTGGCTCCTTTGATCCCTTTTCCACCCCGATTCTGGGCCTGATACATCGTCAACGGAGTCCGTTTGATGTATCCCCGCTGAGAAAGCGTGACCACCATCGGCTCTTCGGCGATCAGTTCCCCTTTATCGATGTCGGTCAATTCGTCTTCAGAGATCTCGGTCCGGCGCGGAGAGGTGTATTTCGCCTGAAGAACTTCCATTTCATTACGAATCTCTGCCCGAATATGAGCGGAATCGGAGAGGAGATGCAGGAAGTCGGAGATCTGTTCCAGCAGGTGAGCATGTTCCCCTTGCAGGTTTTCCCGCTCCAGATTGGCGAGCGAGCCCAACTGCATGCTGACAATCGCTTCCGACTGATTCGCAGAGAGCGCGTAATGAGGTGCCTGTCCATATTCTCTGAGGAACATTTCGAAGCCCTGTTCGCCCAGTGCCCGGGCGACCAGTTCGGCAGGCATTTCGATCCGCTGCAATCGGACTTTCGCTTCCGCTCGACTCGGTGACTGGCGGATCGTCTGAATGATCTGGTCGATGTCGATCTGTGCAATCAACATCCCTTCGACGGTGTGTTTCCGCTTTCGGGCTTCTGCAAGCTGGAACTCGGTTCGACGGCGAATGACCTCTTCGCGATGTCGAATGAATTCTTCGATCATCTGTTTGATGTTGAGCGTCTGGGGGCGATTGCCGACCAGAGCCAACATGATGACCGACACCGTCGTTTGCAGTGGCGAGTACTTGTAAAGCTGATTGAGAACAATTTCCTTGTCGGCATCTCTCTTCAGATAGATATGCAGACGGACCTGCCAGCTCGGGGTTCTGCGGTCGGTATAGTCGACAACGCGGGAAATCCCTTCAATTTTGTCGTCTTTGATCAGCTCTTCGAGCTTCGATTCGATCCGGTCGCGCGTGTCCTGATAGGGGATTTCCGTGACGACGATGACGTCGGTATTTTT
>DATMFC010000401.1:0-3090 GCA_035556335.1 Planctomicrobium sp.
TCGATTCCATACAAAGCCTTCATTTCCGATGCGGCGATCGATGGACAAAATTCACGGTCAACGACAGAAATAGATGCTGAGGGAAGGTCTTCTTGTGCCTACGGCACCCGGCCAATTCTGGCCGGGCCACCCGGACTTACCGACAAGGAGTAAACTCGGGAACTTATTTCGAGACTGGTCCTTAGGGGAAAGAGCAGCGTCCAGATGTTCACTTGTTGCTGATTGTTCAGACTTTGTGTCATTGGACCGGACGAGTTCATAACGGATACGACGGAAGCAACCTCCGCAAACTGCTGGGGAGACTGTTTTTTGCCTTGTTTTTCAGGCTGTGGAGCAAGATCACCACCTGCCTGGGCATCACCCGATTCCCTGAAAACCCGCCTCCAGCCCACCAGAAGCCAGACTCAAACCACACCCAACACAGCGGAAATTATACCAGACACCGGCGGCGACTTATTCAGGGACGACTTTTTAGAGCCGCGAACAAAACCTCTCAAACCATAAAAATTTCCTTTCCGCGAGCGGAATGGGGTCTGTTTTGTTAGGGGTTCTTAACCTTTCAAACGCTGTCACGTTTCTTCTGCTCCCCAACGTTTGGCGGAATCGATGTGGACCCCCAACTGGTCGCAGATACGAACGACGATGAAGTCAATCAGTTCCTGAATCGATTGCGGGCGGTGATAGAAACCAGGCATGGCCGGAAGAATCACGCCTCCGGCTTCGGTCAGTGTTTTCATATTCTGAAGGGGAATGATTCCCAGCGGGGTTTCACGCGGCACGACAATCAGCTTGCGGCGTTCCTTAAGATGAACGTCGGCGGCCCGATGAATCAGATTATTCGACAGTCCATTCGCCAGACTCGCCAACGTCCCCATAGAGCAGGGGCAAATGACCATGCCTGAGGTGAGGAACGATCCGCTGGCAATTCCGGCGTTGTAATCCTGATAGTGGTGATAGATCAGTTTCCCGAAATTCCCCCCGGAAACCAGTTCTTCAGACAACCCCAGTTGCTCGGAAGAAAAACTGTTCAGTTGGATTTCGAGTCCCAGTTCTTCACGAAACACCTGCACTGCGGCGGGACTAATTGTCAGGTGAATCTCGTGTCGTTGAGTCAGCAGCACTTCGAGCAGTCGCACTCCATAAGCCGCACCGCTGGCTCCGGTCAGCGCGACCACGAATTTCTTCCGCCGACCGGAGATCGATAACCGCTCAACAGGAAACGTCATGCTCGCCTCATGGGAAAATACTACAGTTACACGTGTTGAAAAGCTCAATATTTTGAGCCATTTTACCCGATCGAACCGGTCTTGGGAGGGCGAGGCTCCTGCCGAGTCGCAAATCAGGGAAAGCACGATTTGTCATGCGGCTCAGCAGGCGCTTCGCCCTCCCTTATGTCGCCCCCTTCGGAGAATTCTGGAAACCGGTACGAAATTCACCGGTCCACACTTTGACGCCCTGCTCATTTCCGAAGACAATGAACCCGCAAGACAATAGCATGACAGAAACCACTTCAACAGACAGTTGCTCTACACAGTTGCTCTCTGTTGAAACTTCCGTTGCGGCTGTCATGCACTGCCATGCAATAGAAAACGGTCATGCAAGAGAACGTGTCCGGTCCATCAGGATGAGTGGAGTCTGACCAGTGTCGATTGTTCGTCATATTTGCCGGAATCCTTCTCATCGCCACGCAGACCGTGGCGGTGGTCATCGCCCGGTCTGCCGATCGCGATTACGGACAACATCTGTGAAATATGCTTCAATCCTCTTCGTCTTTCTCATCGAACTCTCAATCGGAGTCGCCCACGGACAAGACGCGGAGAACCCGCTAGGGGAACTGTTCCGTCGGATTGATCAGGGAATTCGTGATGCCGGCGAAGAAATGGAACGGGCCAAGAGCGGTCGTGACCAACTCGATGTCCGCCCGGTGCAACGCTCGGAGAGTGAACGTCTTCTCAAGCAGGCTCAAAGTCTGACCGGACAATCCCGCTGGCATGATGCAGTGGAAGTGCTTCAATTTCTGCTGAACGAACCGACCGATGCGTTTGCCTTTCGCTCGCAACGGGAATTTCAGTCGCTGCAGGAAGAGATCGACAAGACACTGGGAAACCTGCCGGAAGAAGGCCGGCGAAACTATCTCAACCGGTATACCGCACACGCGGATCGTGTTCTGGAAGAAGCCCGGCAAGCCCAGGATCTCGACCTGTTACGCCAGGTTTTCAAGAAATATGGTCATACCCCGGCCGGTCAGACTGCGTTGCGTCTCTCTGCCCGATTGCTGGAAGATCAGGGGGAATTCCTGCAGTCTGCGGAATTGTGGCAACGTCTGGCAAAACTGACGACGGGTGAAGAACAGGCTCGAAACAATGAGCGTGCGGCGCGTCTGTTGCTTCGCGCCGGTCGGAAGGACATGACACGAAAGCTCTCTCCGAAACTGACAGAAGAAGAGATTGAGAATCTGCAACAAAGCTGGCCTGATTCCAATTCCGATCAGAATGAAACAGCGCAATCCGCAAGTCCATACCTGACATTTCCTGACCGGCAGTTTTCCGGGCGACCTCCAGAACCAGTGCTTGCGGCGCGCTGGAATCAGTCACTGGTCGAAAGGTATCGCATTCGAACGCGGTTTCAGGAACTGATTGGGGAACTGGAAGACCTGGAAATCGCCCCGGTATCAACCGCTCAACCATTAGTGGTCGGAGATGTCGTGGCCTATCGATCGTTACGAAGTTTACAGGTACGAAACATCGCCGACGGAGCGCTGGTCTGGGAACGACGGTTACCAGAAAGTCCAGAACAAATGTTGACGGCAGCTCAGTTCGAACAGGAAGACGAACTGGACGATATCGACTTTCACGCGGAGTCCCGAAGACATCGACTGGCCAGTCACCGTCTGGCGAATCTGGCATATCGGGACGAAATTTACGGCGCCCTCAGCAGTGACGGAATTCGACTCTTCTTCGTGGATGCTCCCGGGGGAGATGTTTTTTCCGACATGGAAGGGATCTGGAACCGGTTTGACGACGAACAGACCTCTCCTCCCGAAGGGGGAACCAACGAACTCGTGGCGTGTGATCTGAAAACCGGCCGTCC
>DATMFC010000402.1:0-1581 GCA_035556335.1 Planctomicrobium sp.
CAATGCTCTCCTCACAAGTGATGATACGCTCTTTTCCGAGCGCCCACCATTCGTGGGAAAGTCCATCTCCTTGTAAATTGAGGATGGTTGAAATGAGACTGGACGGCCTCGTCGCTCACCATAAGTTTTGCTTCAGGGGCAAATCCTTCGATGGCGAAATCGGCTGTATTCCCGCCCCTTGGCACTACGTTTTTTCTCGGTTTGTTCTTCGACACTTGGTTTCTAGGAAAACGCTGCCGCTCGGGCTCACAGATCCCGCCAAGATTCACCATCGGTGTCAGGTGGTCCGACGAACTTCTGAATCGCCGACAGCACGAACTGGAGTTCCTCGAAGCTCGACACTTCCACAGGAAAAGCCCGAACTTCTCTTTCTCCCTCGTCGCGAGCACGTTCGACGATGTCCGCCCCGTACAGAACTAGCAGCTCTTCATAGATTGCCGACGTGGCCACGATGACTGCCGCCTCTTTCAGCTCGTGAATACCATTCACGGTCGCCATTGGGTGCTCCTTAAACCGAGGAAGGAGTTCGTCGTAGTCAGGGATTCCGAATTGTTCTTCATCGCCGACGACTCGGTGAACTCTCTGCGGACCAACTGGATTTCCATCTCGGTCAATTCCGAAAGGAACCCGAGCACACATCAGGGCCTCCTCGAAGAGATCTTGGAGAGCCTCCAAGTGCCCAATCTGGCTGTCCCGTCGCTCGATATTCGTTTGGAGCAACTCCTTCGCAAATTCTTTAACTTCTCTCTCCGTCGCATCATCTCCGTCAATGACGTTGGAGGCCATTAACGCGGTAGCGTACTTGCTCTGAAAGACAGTCATCTGGTTGATGATCGAATCAGACGGTTCTGCGGCAGCCGCGTAAGCCTGCTTCATGTCGTTTGTGCTCTCCAACGCTCTCAAGGCTTTTAGGTTCTCGTAGTGCTGAACCCGCAGTTCGAGTAGTAGTTGCTCCAGAAAGTCTCGGACCATCTGAACGTCGTATCCTTTGTCCGTGTGCTGTTGAATGAGCGTTCTCGTCTCGCCGTCATGATGTATGGCAATCCTTTCACGCGATGATTTCTGTCGCTTCTGGAGCTTCACTTTTCGTTTCTGAGCTTTTCGGACTTTGTTGGACATGCGGAGTACTCCTTGGTCTGGGGGTTGGGAGGTGTCGATCAGGACTTGCAGGCAAGGGGCGTCACCGAAATGGGAATCTCTTGACCGGCTGAGGGAACAGGGATACCCTACAAGTGTTGCCGTCGATGACTGTTGCCCTTGAAAACATTAGAAGGCACAAGAGGAGTGTTGTCAAGGGTGACATTTTGTGTTTTGTGTTTTTTTTGAGGGGAGTCCGTCCGTGATTCGATTTCGACTCAATGAGTTGATCGCTGAGTGCAACGAGAGTGGAGAGAATGAGGAGAGAATTCACATGCAGACCGTCGCTGATGCAGTCGGCGTGGCAAGGTCAACTTTGGCGAACCTGACAACGACGAACCGGGAACCAGTGACGAATACGGCGGTGGTCGAGTGCCTCTGTCGCTTTTTTTACCTGCATCATCCCGCTTTCGAGCCCCAACTACTGTTTGAGTTCTACCCATT
>DATMFC010000403.1:0-5532 GCA_035556335.1 Planctomicrobium sp.
AGGCCGTCCGACTGCACTGCTTTGATTTCGAGTTGTCTGGGAATCAGGCAGATCAACTGGTCGATCTGATGGCCGAAGACCTGCAGTTGAGTTGAGGTACTCCATGAGACTTCCCCGGGAAGAAGTTTCAGACCATAGACGGTGCTGGCAAATGTCAGGGAATCGGATCGGGTCGATTGCGTGCGGTCGGTCACGGTCAGCAGGATTTTGGTTTGCCCGCCGGTGGGAACAATATAACTGGCCGGTTCTTCAATGGGGGACGGTCTTGAGAGGAGGAGTCCGTTCGCCAGAAGTGATTTTCCGGCCGGGAGCGTGACATGGAATTCTCCGCTCGATTCTCCGAGTAACGCGACCGGCGCCAACTGATCGCTTCCTACGGTTTGCAGCGGCATCGACAGTTTCAATGTCAGCGTGTGTGTCTCCGGTTTGGAGACGAACAGACGGAGTTGACCGGGATCCTTTCCGTCACGGGTCAGCGCCGCCGGTTGTTCTCCCAGTGTGGCCGATTCGACATTCCAGTCTCCAACGGCGAACACCACTTCGCTCGCCGGGGAAAAGGTGGTCACGGAGAGTTGAACGTTTGCCTGCAACCGCGATCCGACGAATTCTCCCTCATACCGAGCGGCTCCAATCAACGGAGTTTCGGTTTGTTGAGTTCCTGCCGGAACCGCAGCGCGGGCGGCGGTGACCAGCTTTTCAAACTCGTCACGTGAGAGGAGTGCCGACCAGCCGTCCTGCTTCATCACCACATCCAGCAACGCGGCGGGGATGTAGATTTCGTCAATGCGATCCAGATTCGCCGTCGGGGGCGCCGGAAGGATGACGGACTTTGTGTCCTGTCCCCAACTGGACCGACACGTTCCGAAGATCACAACAGCAAGGAGGACTGCTGCTGTGACAGTCGCGCTTCGTTGAATCAGGTTCGAGAATCGTTTTCCACTCATGACAAACTCACTGCTGCAAAATCAACTCAACAGACCAGAACCACCTCAAGACACCGTGATCAGCGACAATCAGGACGCTGGCGGGTTTTGAGGGGGAGCAGGGTTTTCGTCTTCAGGCGATGGCGGGAGGGTCAGCGTCTTTGACGGCGATGCCGATTCTTTGGCAGCGGGGGGATTCGGCTTGGAAGACCCATTCGCGCCGTTCAGTTTCGCAGTGTTCCGTTCTCTCGGGCGCCCCAGAAGAGCATGCAGAACCCACAGTCCGAGAATCACAATCAGTCCGTAACGTCCGGCGGAAACCGCTTCGTACAGACTTGCCTGATCGAACAGTCCATACAGGGCCGCCGCAAAGGCGAACAACAGGAGAATTCCGAGCCGGTTTTCCCAGGTGGTGGCCAGTAGGATCCAGCCGATCAATGCAGCCGCGACACTGAACAGAACGGACATGGCCACTTTGTTCCACCAGCGAATTTCAATCTGCGAGGCACTTCCCAGTGTCGAGTAGAGATAGGGAACGCGTCCTTCTGTCGGGAACTGAACAATGCCGTTGGGAGCCGAACGACCGGAGGTGATTTCATTTCCCCAGGCTTGTGCGTTTCGGTCCGGCTTGCGTCCCAGTATTGAAGCGAGGGGTCTGCGAACGGTTTGAAGCCGGAACGGTTCAGGGTGGCCGACCAGGGCGAATTTCTCCGGGACCCAGACGATGACTTTCAGTTCCTGAACGACGCCGCTTCCCTGAACGTCGATGACCGGTAACGGCAACTGCAGGGTTCCGCTTCCAAACTGACTTTCTCCCAGTGCCGGGCGAATGTTCCACAAGAACTGAAACGTCAGCAGGAACGCGGAATCCGACGACTCTGACCGGTTGACGTTGAGCCAGTACGGGCTGAATAACTTCAAATTCTCCGGCAAGGCCACTTCCGCTTTTTCGAGCTTCACTTCGCGGTCATTCACGTAGATGCCGAGCACTTCCAGATTCTCCGGCAAGGCGAGCAACAGACGTTGTCGCTCTGACGACTGCACCAGATAACGGCACCGGTACGTCGCCTGCGAGTCCTCGCTGGTCACCACTTCGACCAGTCCCTGAGAAATGATGGTGGAGACCACGTTCTGAATTTCGAACTTCCGGGAAACAATCGTGATATTGGCCGGATGATCTGGCTCATCTCGAAAATACCGGTAGGCGAGCGTTCCGTTCTGGGGAAGCAGGGTCAGTTCCCGGTTGTCGATCTGTTCGAGCGAACTCCCTGTTTTGGCCGTGACTGACAGAGTCCTGTCTTTCTCCAGTGAGAGTTCGCCAAACAGAGAAATCAACGGAGTGGTAACGGTTCCTTCACCGTCCACCAGTCCCAGCGGGCGAGGCAAGGCGAAGAGTGTCCCTTCCGTTTCCGTCTCATTACCGGTCGCGAGTACGGTGGGAGCATCGTAGCGAACGGAGAAGGTTTGGCTTCCCACAAAATCACGCTGAGTGGTGATGGTCCAGACGACCCGACCGTCGACTGGTTCCGAGGCAATCTTCTGCTGAATCGGAACAGCGACTCCACTTCCGGCGACAACCTCAATCTGTAACCGGCCGGAAACCGCTTCCGGAATGTCGAACCGGAAGGTGTTCAACGGAGCCAGTTCCACGTTGTATGTCAGCAGTGATTTGACTCGCGACACTTCCGGCTGCACTTCGACCGTGGTGGCGACTTTGGCTGAGAGTCGAGCTGGCTTCTGCTGAATGCGAACGGGAATGACGACCGGTCGGCGCGAGTAGCTCCAGACTGAATTCAACAGGAGATCCCCTTGCCTGGCGACTTTGTCCATCGGCTGTGGCTGAGCAGACTGCACGGACTGCAACGATGTTTGAACTTCGAGAGATTCTTTCGCAAAGACCAGAACCCGACCTTCTTCCCGTTCCACATTCTCGGGGGCGACGATCGGCAGATTGAACTCCGTATTCTTCACTTCTTCCAGAGATTGGCGACCACGAATATTGATCGGGATGTCGCCGAGTGTCTGCTCGCGCAATTGAATCGAGAGAACCCCATCCTGAGTCGAGTGACCGGAAACATTGCGACCGGTCACCGCTTCAATGGTGACGTTGTCGGGAAGTTTCATAGACAGTCCGAAGACGCCGACACGTTCAACATGGAACTGCAATGTCTCCTGAAAAGTGAGGTCATCTCCCCGCAGTTGAATCACGGTTTGCTGAACGACATTGATGCGGGGAGAAACCGGACGGACCGATAACCCCAGCGAATAGTCCCCGGTATAAAACCGGAAGAGAAGAGCATTGGCTCCGGAAAGTTGCTGCGCGGCTTCCCGGCCGTCGATGCGGACGAGTCCCTGTTGTGAATCGACATTCAACGCCAGATCGGCACCGTGACGAATCGCCAGCTGGCCACTCACTCGAATCACATCCAATGGATGGATTCCCAGTGTTTTTCCATCGCCGTTCGCTCCTCCAAGGGAGAGTTCATTCCCTTCCAGCTTTTGCTCGGCGTCGAGTTCGATCTTCAACTGTTTGGTAGCCGGTTGAACGAGATCAATGGTGACGACCTGTCCGGCGTCCTGTTTTTCGACCTTCCAGTTTCGAATCCGGCTGTCGGAATTGACGTCGAGCAGACGCAATCCGGCCGGGAGAGCGACTCGCACCTGACTCAACTCTCCTCGAAGGATTTCGTACGTCAGCCAGGAATGGGTGTGAACCTGACCGTCGGCAATCGTCACCAGTGTCTGATTGCTGGCGCTTGATAAGAGATTCATTTCTGGAGCATGGCTCGCGGCGGCATGCCAGCGAATCTGAATGCGTGGAGTCGACCCGAGAATCACTTTGGAGCGTGTTTTCTCTTTATCGGACTCTCCTTCACTTGAAAGCGGAACCCCTTTGGGGGTGATCTCAATGGTCTGTTCGGCCTGTGGGACCGTGACCTCGAGTTCCGTCACAGCCGAAATCGGAGTAGTTAACCCAATTTCACGGCCCGACGGAGACTGATTCACGCGCGCGGCCAGCTTCAACTGAATTTCCTGTGCTCCTGCTTTCTGGAAGGAGAGGATGTAATTCCCGCTTCCGGTTCCCCGAAGCAGGACCCCTTCCGGAGCAGTGATCGAACCAATCGCTGCATCTCCAAACTGCAAAGGAAGTTGTGCACCCGACCGGAGAGCTTCTATTTTCAGTGTGACCTGAATCTGGGCGATATGTTCCTCTGCGATGACCGTATAACTCGCGCTGGAAAGGATGGCGGCCGGTCCGGTTTGTCCGGATTGATTGGCGCGGGCCTGTTCCAGAAGCTCCCGATAACTCTTGTATGGCAGCACAATCTTGGCGGAGGGAGAACCCAACGTCGCATTTAAGTCTGTGAATGGGACATAGATCGTCCGTTCTGCGCCGTTTCGAAACGTTGTATCTTTTTGCGCAGTAGTTGCTTCCGTTCCTGATTCCGGCTGGCCATATGCAGCAGTTGTCACGAGAAGTAAGGCCAGACAGCAAACACTGAAGCTCAATTGAATTTGTTTCATCCGATACATCACGAAATCTCCGCGTGATCTCCGCAAGTCACCCATCCTGTACAATTTGTTTTAATATACATTGTCAGGACACCACAATGCGACACTCCCGATACTCTTTGGTCATCACTTCGAGCGTTCTCTGAAGCTGCACGCCGATTGTGTTCCTCCTATGACGCAAAGAGGGCATGAAAAATTTCAGGAATTCTCAAAGAATTCTTTCTTATTTCACGAGCACAGAGACACTTCCACAATCGCGAAGTGATTTGCGGATTTGGATGTGACAATTTTGATCGGAATTCACTTGATTTCCTGTGATTTTCCTCAAAATGATGTGAGACGAGTTTGAACTGCGTTCGATAAGGCCAATGGTTCGAAGAATCGTTCACCGGGTAGAAAAATGGCGGGCCAGAAACGTGATTTTTTATGTGCTTTGATGCGTTGAAGGAAGATTTCTCGCGGTCACGTATTCGCTGGTATGATCTTCCCGCACTGTTGTTCTTTCACCGTCCGGTACGTTGTCGTGTCTGTGATGAGCGTCGCTACAGGCTGATTTTCAACCGAAAGCAGACTGTGTTGCCATCATTGTGGATGCATTACATTCTGTTGATTGCATTGATCGGAGGGGGTAGTTACCTCGTCCAGGAACGTTCCTCAACATCTCCCGTTACAAACACGGTGCACAAGCCGGTGTTCCCTGAGGTTCGCAAGCCGACCAACGATTCTCTGTAAGCATCCGGGACTGTATCTCCCGTAGAACCGGGATAAGCTGCCAGAACCGCTACCCGAACCGCCTGATTCAGAAAGAGCCATTCGACGGTGGTGCTCGGATTCTCTAAACTCTTCCATTTGAATGGACGGGTGGCACCCAGGCACACCGTCGGGCAAACTGCTCTGGAAATCGCAAGAGAGAATCTGAAATGGCGGATCAGGATCGTTCACAGTTGATGGACAAAATTGTGTCGTTGTGCAAACGGCGCGGGTTCATTTTCCAGAATTCTGAGATCTACGGCGGGCAAAACGGTTTCTGGGATTACGGCCCACTTGGAACCGAGCTCAAGCGAAACGTCCGGAATGCCTGGTATGACGACATGAT
>DATMFC010000404.1:0-9045 GCA_035556335.1 Planctomicrobium sp.
ATTTCTCAACACGACGACTCTGGCAGGTCTCGCAGACCGGCGATTCTCCCTGTCTGATGAAAATTTCCGTTTCCGCACCGCAGTCCAGGCATCGAAAATCAAACGTCGGCATTGCATTCCTTTCAAAAACAGTCGTTTGAAGTATAGGGAAAGACAGTTCGGAAACGAGGCCATTCTCATGGCATTTTCTCCCCGCTTGAACCCATCATGAACGAATCTGGAACGACTGGCTGAAGATATTTTTTCGATCTTTTGTCACCGCTTCAAGATGTCCGGGGTAGATCATCAATGAAATACGGCCACGATGTTCAAAACGATCCTGTTGTAGGAGTCTTGCGATTTTCAGGCAATTCCTGTTTCTGCTGGCTTTAAGCAGCCTGTCTTTTGGAAATCATTCATTCGTTTTCGCCGAGCCCGCTTCTGTTCCCATCGGTTCTGAATGGACCGGCCGGGACACGCTGGTGATCGGTGAAGAACTCAATGAAGACGCCCGAGAGTGCCTGGCCGGGTTTCACTGGAACCCGACCGAATTCAAAGTTCAGGTCACTCCTCCCAATGGACCGGGAAAGGATGATGCCCTGATTCGATTCCCATCTCCAGTAGCAGACCAGAATGAGATCTTCGCCACCGTCACGCTGGAATGGTATCAGGCGAAGAACGAGAACGGGGAACTGATTCAGGCTCCGGCCGTGGTTGTCGTTCATGAATCAGGGCGCAAGATGCCCATTGGGAAGATGATTGCAGAGGGCTTTCGTCAGCGTGGAGTTCATGCGTTTCTGATTCATCTGCCGGGCTACGGGGAGCGTCGTGCCGCTCGACCGAACGATATTGCTGAACTCTCGGTTCGCCTGCGTCAGGGAATCGTTGACACCCGTCGCGCCCGTGATGCGGTTGCGGCGTTGCCATGCGTGACGAAAGATCGTATTGCCCTACAAGGTACAAGCCTCGGGGGCTTCGTCTCTTCCACCACCGCCGGACTGGATCAGGGGTTTCACTCTGTGTTTATCCTGCTTTCCGGTGGTGACATCTACGGTGTGGTGAAGAATGGAGAACGGGAAGCCAAGGCCATTCGTGACACTGCCCTCACATCCGGAATGACGGACGACGAGCTGCGAGAAGTGGCCTGGAGCATTGAACCAACCAGACTGGCCCATCGACTCAACCCGGAACGAACCTGGCTTTATTCTGGTCTTTTCGATCAGGTTGTTCCCATTACGAACGCCAGACTTTTCGCCAAGGCCGCGAAACTTTCCCGGTCACATCACATCCAGATGCCTGCGGATCACTACACTGGAATTCTGCTTCTCCCGGGAATCCTCGACCAGATGTCTGCGGAGATTCTGGGAATTCCGGTCTCGCAGGTGAAATCCCCTCTGCAGGAGATTGTGAAACAGGTCGACATGGGTGACCCCGAAGAAGAGGCCCCCGTCGGATCACGATAGTGTCAAGGCTTTCGCCTGTTTCAAGATGGAAGATCTTCGGGAGGGCGAAGCTCCTGCTGAGCCGCATGGAGGATCACGCTTTCCATGGTTTGCGGCTCGGCAGGAGCCTCGCCCTCCCAGGCGATTTTCAACAAAGCGAAAGCCCTGAACTACGATCTTGAAACAGATGATTTTGAATCAGATAACAGATACTGTTACGGTTCGATCCAGCTTGATTCCCATCCGGTTGATGTGCGAACAAATTCGGCTCGCAGGTTGCCTGATTTTCTGAGCCAGAGAAGCTCCATCGATTCCACATTCAGAATGATGACAGCGAAGTTTTCCTTCCCCTCGAGCGACTCTTCTTCCGTCAGCTCTTCAGTGAGAAAGTCATCAGGCAGGTTCGTACTGGGACCGGCCGCTCTGGCACCGGGATCACGAATTCCCATGTAGTGACGGCGACCTTCGAGGGGCGTTCGTTGCCAGTGATCTTCTGCGATCTCGTCGTCATGATGAATCTCCGCACTGGCAGTCAGACTCAACTGGACATGATGAGACGGGTCATACATCAGACCGCTCACCTCGGAAGAGACTTCGATCTGTTCGACCTTCGGAGAACGAACATCGGTGTAAAAGAACAGGGAACGATCTCGGTTCTCCGCTTCCCGCAGACGCAAGATGCGTTGACGCGGTCCATCCATGGTCTGGGTCGCCAGTGAAACATGCGACCACGGATGTTCAATATGATCGGCAGCGACAGCCAGTTCTTTCCACAACCGTTCCAGAATTTCGGACAGTGATCGGGTTTCAGGATCGATCTCAAAAAAGTGATCAGACATCGTCTTGTCTTTCAACTTCAAACGGAATCGACCGCAACAGCAACGCGGCCTGGATACCGTATTCGTGTCGTCCACCCTCCAAAGCCATCAATCAAGAACCAGGTGAGCAATGGCTCAATGCTTTGTCGGCAGGTAATCCTGTGACAGCCAGCGGGCGAGCAGGTCGAGTTCTTTTTCCGAGAGTTGATCTTCAAACGCGGGCATCGCATTATTCCCCGAATCGCCAGCGTAAATCTCCTGCGGTCTGGCGATCATCTTTTTCAGCCAGGCGGTACTTCCATAGCCGGTGAGATCCGGGAACAGGTCTTCCGCCAGTGCTTCTTCAGCAAAGCCGCGAACGCCGTCGATCACCACAACAGGTCGCAGTGCATGGCAATCAACACAGGCGTCAATTGTTCCTGAGGCCAGCTCACCGGAGGTGAAGATTTCCTGACCGCGCTGTACTTGCGGGGCATCTGGAGGAAGTGCATCCGGGCGACCGGATTGCGTGTAAAGGAACTCAATCAACGCCTGCAAATCTTCGGCGTTCTCTGCTTCCAGCAAGGTCGGTCCGTTCGATTCCGACCAGTCTTTCATCGAGCCTTCCAGAATCGCCTGAGCAGCTTCGGCATGGTCTCCCTGAACCTGTTTAAGGGAGTCGAAATGCTTGTCGAACTGGGTCAGTACCGATTTCATCCAGTCACGAGACGCAAACGTGATTGTGGTTCGATGGTCGGGATCAGCCAGTTCGGGAGCGGTCGCCAGATCCTTCAAACGATCTTTCCAGCCAGCAGGCTGATGACAACTGATGCAGTAGGTCTCAAACAGTTTGGGGCCTTGTGTGAGAGGATCGTTCTTGAGCAGGTTGGCTGCTCCTTCAGGAGGAATCCCTGCAGGAGAAAGAGCCAGTTCCGTCACACGATGGGCATCAATATGAGCCGCGGCGACAGACTTGCGGAAATCATGCCCTGTCGGAGTGTCGGCAATCCAGTCGGCATGCAGAGCCATTCCGGTGAGTGTCCCGATGATCCCCACGACCACCCAGAGGAACGCAACATTGAAACGATGACCATATCGAAGTCGGGCGATCAGCGGCATCAGGACAATAATCAGGAAGAAAATCCCCGGGAGGATGACAGCTCCGAAAGATTCTCCCAGTCCGGTTTCCGCACCCGTTTTGACCACCCAGGGGAGACTGAGAAGTTTGAAGAGAAACAGGTAATACCATTCCGGTCGGGCCGCCGAATAGGCCTGAGCAGGATCGGCGGGTGCAGTCAGTTCGGCTCCTCCCCAATAGAAAGTGCAGGCCAGAATCGTGATAAGAACTGTAAGACAGGCAATGCCATCTCGCAGAAACTGATCGGGCCAGTATCGGGCATCCGGTGTTTGGGGGTTCTCGTCGGTCCGTCGCCCATGACGTCGAAAGAGTCCCAGATAAAAGAAGATTCCGATCAACAGGAAGAACGGCAGAATTCCGGCGTGAATGGCAAAAAATCGGGTGATGTTCAGGTTCCCGTATCCGGTTCCTCCCTGCACGACCTGTTGAATAGACGGGCCGACGAACGGAACAGAGCCGATAATTCCGGTCACAATTTGCGTCGCGGCATAGCCTCGCTGATCCCAGGGAAGAAGATACCCGGTGACTCCGAGTACCATCACCATCTGCATCAGAAGCAGTCCCAGCCAGAAATTCACTTCACGAGGAGCCTGATACGCCCGAAAGATGACGATCTGCATCAGATGCAGCAGCAGCAACACCATCATCGCCTGAGCGGCAAAGTGATGGACTCCACGAACCAGCCAGCCAAACGGCATTTCATTCTGAATATAAAAAACGCTTTCCCAGGCGGTCGTCGCACTCGGACTGTAGCTCATCCACAGAGTGGTTCCCGTGAGCATCAGGAGACCGAATGTGAACAGCAACACGGCTCCCCAGGAATATCGCCAGCGGGCTCCCCCCGGGATGTTGGCGTAAAGAGTCTGTTCCAGCAGGACTCGATATCCGGTGCGATCATTCAGCCAGTCGAAGAACTTGGACATCGTTTTCTGAAGCCTGTTTCACACAGATTTGAGATCGACTTTCACACTGTTGTTGTGGGAAAGAAAAGGAGGAGACTCACGCAAAGTCGCTAACCTGGATTATTCATACTTCTGGTAGGGTGCCTGCAGCAACTCCCGAAGTGGCGGTGCATTGCGCACGAAGTTTTGTCCTGATGGAAACCACACACTGTTTTTTGAGGCGGAGTTGCGGAATGCACCATTCTCCTGATTTCTTCGTGCTTCATCATGCACCCTACGAATCATCCGGGCTAAGGCGCAAAGAATTCAGAATCAATCCGTTCTTTATAATCTTCACCTGTTGGACAATATGTAAATGATACGGACACTACGAATATTGCGAATCATACGAATCAACTGTGATGAATTTCGGCGATACGCTGAACCGACAGAGTGTTGTCAGCATCTCCCCGTATCGACTCTTCTTTTCCGCGTTTTCCGTCCTTTCCGTGGTTCCTCTGAATTTTCTGACCTGATCCCTGGCTGTTCTATACGGGAATCTGTTCTTCAGTACCGGATCGGAAGTTCTGGAACCGGACCCAGATTTCGTCACCGTTCCGGATCTCCGCATCCAGCCGATCCAGATTTCGTGGAGGAGTCTGATTGAAACGTTCTCCATTCAGACTGAACGAAGCGGCATGGCAGGGGCAATACAACCGGTTCTCTGTGGATTGATACCCCACAGTGCAGCCAAGGTGAGTGCAACGGGCATTCAGACAGACGATTTGTCCCTCGTCATCCAGTCGAACCAGAACGGAACCGAGTGCGATCCCCGGGTAGGTTGTCCAGGCGTCTTTCTTCGTACCGATCACTTGCAGTATCTGTGGAGGACCACCGGGAATGAGACCGCCGGTTTTGCCGACGAAGTAACTCGTCTCCTCCGTAGGCGCCGCCGTCTTGGACCGGCGGAACAACGGAGAGAGAACGTTCCCAAAGGCAATGAACAACGGAACGGTGGCGGTAACACCGGCCACAAGCAGTGCCGCTGCTTTGACGAGAAAACTTCTTCTTGGCGGATGGTCTTCTGCAGATTTGACTTCGACAGAAGAGGCCACTTCAGGATGAGATGATTTCATGGGCGGGTTAGCTGGCAGGGGTGTCACATTCGGATTGTGATCTTCCGATTATATCAAAACACACATGACCGTTGACAATGCGACGAGGGGAAAGAAGCAAAAATCGTAACACTTTAGCGGAATGAAGTCCGTTCAAATTGCAAAGAGAAATTTTACCGCAAAGACGCGAAGGACGCCAAGAAAGAGCGAACCACGATTAGGCCGAATCTTTTGTCAGGATTCTCACTCTGATTCATTCGTGTGATTCGTTCGATTCGTGGTTTCTTCAACACGTCTTTCAGGCCAATTAGACCAGACAGACAGGTTGGAGGAGATGACTCACTCATGATTTCCAACCCCTTCGCGATCTTGGCGTCTTTGCGGTAAAAATCATCCCTCGACAGCAAATTGGCCTCTGACAACTTCAGACCGCGAAACTGTTACCTGAAAAGCAATCTTGAAACAGCGCGTCTGTGTGAGTGGATCCTCGTTTATTCGGGAGCCGAGGGTTCTGATCCAGGACGTGGTTTTCCTTTTCCGGAGCGAATGTGCTCGGCCCGACCGGCGGCGTATTCATCCGCGGTCAGCTCCGGTTCTGCGGAGTCGATTCCTTCAACATGCTGACGAAAGCATTTCTTCAGATAAGGAACGCACCAGCCGCATCCGGTTCCAGCTCCGCCACATTCACTCAACTGACTCGCACGTCGCGGACGATGCACACGCAAATAATTCAGCACCTTGCGCTTGCTGACATGAAAACAGTAACAAAGTAATTCATCCGGCTTCATCTCCACATCATACGCAAACCGGATGCGAGAAGCACTGTCGCAGGCATTCAGCAGCAGGATGAAAGTGTCTACCCTGCATTCAGCGATTTGCCGTGATGCTGACCGTTTCTGTACAGACTTCCGCTTTGACGACCTGATTCCGTCCGGCATGCTTCGCTTCGTAAAGAACTTTGTCGGCTTTGCGAACGAGTTCAGCGGATGTTTTCTGATCGGCATCACTGGCGGCGACCCCAATCGAAGCGGTCACTTCCAACGTCTGCCCATCCGCCTGGAATGTCGTGGATGCGAGCTTATGTCGAATCTCTTCTGCGATTCTTGCTCCCCCTTGCAACGGACAGGCCGGGAGAATGACCGCGAATTCTTCACCACCATAACGAGCCACCAGCGGCCGGTCTGTGACACGTTGTTGCAGAACAGTCTGTGAGATGACCTGCGCGACCTGTCTCAAGACATCGTCTCCAGCCAGGTGACCAAAGCGATCGTTAATCCCTTTAAAATGGTCCACGTCGATCAATAACAGACTGCATGTCGACTCCAGAACACGGCACGACTGCCACTGTTTTTCCAGTTCCTGATCAAAAGTCTGACGATTTGCCAGGCGTGTCAGACCATCGCGTCGAGCGCGTTCTTCGACCACCTGTCGTCCCAGAGCCTTCTCAAAAGAAACCGGCAGATATTCAGCCGCCCAGCGCACCAGTTCATCCACAATCGGATGCTTCTGACAGGACTGACGACTGGTCAATAGCAGGATCCCTCCTGTAAAGCATCGCTCATCCAGGCGAACCAGCAACACGGATTGCAACCCGGATTCCGACAGGAGAGAGCCGTCAGAACATGCGACTTTCAGTTCCGCTGAATCCAGCCATTTGATGTTTTTCTCGACCGTGATTTGGGAAAGCAGTTGCTGTTCCGCCTGATTCCAGTGGTTCATCAGACCGGCGGGGATTGGGTTTCCTCCACAGGAAATCTGTTCAGACAAACCGGTGGAGGACTTTCGTTGCTGATGCAGGCTGGCCCGTTCGAATCCGGTCAGTACAGCCAGTTTTCCAAGGAACTCCCGCAACATTTCGTGAGGGGTGTTGAACTCTTCGTCACTTAAAGTTCGCAGTTGAAGCATATCCCGGACGAGACGAATTTCATCCTGTTCACTCCGCCCGAGAGTTGATGTCTGTTGGTTGTTCTGTACTTGAACTGTCGCAGGGATGATTGCTGGAGGATCCCCATACGGAAGAACCAGCGACTGGCACAGTTTTGACAGCAACGACAAATCCGCAATCGGAGAGCCGGTCAGATTGGGAATGTGCGAGCACAATAACCATGCCCCCGAATCTCCATTTGATTCGCAGGGAATCGCCCAGCAGTGCTGGAACCGCTCGTCCACAGTCCGGTCAAAATGTCCTTGTCCAATGTCCAGTAGCACGGGTGAGGTCGTACTGAGTTCCTGCCGACCCGTTTCGGTGAGACTGGGAATGATCGTCGAGGAATCGGTAATCGACTCCCCATGAGAATCCGTTGCGGCCACCAGTAATGGTTCGCTGGTCGGAGTGTATTGTTGCAGCAGCGCCTTGATTCGAACCAGCACACTGGATCGTTTCCGGTTCGGTCGATTCATGGTGTTCAATAACCAGTCGATTTCAAATCGCCGGGCGGCCACCATTTGTGAAAGCTGATTCAGATCGCTCTTTTGAGCTGTTTCCTTTTGCCGCCATTCCTTCAAAAGCTGCTTTCGCCGTTTGGATGTGCGCAGCCAGATCGCGAATTGGAGGACGTTGGTCGCAGCCAGTCCAGTCAATAAGAGAAATCCGAAGACGATTCCGATTTCCATGGTTACTTGATCCGCTCAGTTTGAACCGGCAGTCACGAGACCACTGGTTTCAATGCTCTGATTTGACAGGGGGAATACTGCCTGCCTGAAAGCTTTCTTCCTGGTCAGGCGGTAAGGGGCTTTTTCCTGGTGTTGTTTTTGTTTGTGGTTGCGATTCCCGAAATGCCTACGATTCAACAGACTCTGTCAAATCAGATCCGACATCTCATGAAATATAAATTGTTATTAAGGGAAACTTTCGTTTATTCACGTGAATTACAGTCAATTCATTTCTGGTTGGATCGAATCTGCCTGTCTGACTCGTGACATCGTGTCGCCGATCGAAGTTTCCGTTTCCATCCATGTTATGGCGTCTGCCAGAAGATTCCTGATTTGGCCTCGCATTCTCAAAATTGAGCAACCCTCGTTCGAATTGCAGCAATCCCACCAGTGAACGTGAGTGAAAATACTCACCGTCGCCAGAAATCGACCCGCTTGAGTTCAGAGGAGATTAGAGCGAACACCAATGACCATTGTGGAGTCGTCGATGGACGAACTTCAAAAAAGGAGTGTTGCAATTACGCAACACCCGGCACTGAGTGTTACAATCCGAACGAAAACGGAGACCTTGACGCGCCGAACGGCTGTGACGTTAACCTTAGAGTTGTAATCAAAGCCTCATCCAATGATGAGAATTCCTTTCCGCAAACGGATCGGGGGGAGTCGTGTTTGGGGTCTTGAAGACCATTTTCACTTTTCGTATTCAACATTGAGCAAGTGGAGCGGAACGGCTTTGAATTGCCTGTCTGCGGTGAGATCACAGCTTTGCCTCCGATGAACAATGTCTGACGCCCCCCTGTTTCAAGCCTGACAAGAGACTTGATATGACTGATCGGCCCGTTGCGAATTCAAACTCTTCCCTTGGGATGACATTCGGCCTGATGTTTGTCGTCTTTTGCATGAGTTGGGTGTTTCCGTACGGAATCTCTTACGTCGTACTCTATCTGGCCATTTTGCTGCTGGCTCCGTTTCTGCATTCGGTTCCGATGGTCTGGCGGATTGCGTTTATGATGATGGCGCTGTTGCTGTTGTCGGCATACC
>DATMFC010000405.1:0-35007 GCA_035556335.1 Planctomicrobium sp.
GATCCCGATTCGTGCGAGCGAAATACGGGTGGCCACTTATGAACCATTCACTGTCGCACGCGGGTTGCTCATCCATGGGGAACTGGCGCACGGCACGACGACTCCGACAAAACTGACCACCGATCTGGCCATTGAAAAAGTCGGCGCTGTTTGAGTTCGCGCCTTCTTGTGAGGAAGAATGAGGAGACTCACGCAAAGGCGCCAAGGCGCAAAGATTTTTCGCTTTGCGTTTTAAGTGAATTCATCGCATTTCATTTGAGGAAACCGGGAGAAGAATCAGATTAAGATGGCCTCTCTCGGCAACATTTACTGACGTTCCTCAGAGAGTCCCCGGATTCTTCATTCCTCTGATTCGTATAATGATTCACATAGTCCAGAACGCAATGGGTACAAAGAATAGCGTTATGCTAAATCCTTTGCGCCTTAGCGCCTTTGCGTGAGTCTCCTCCTCCTTATTCTGATTCACAGTAAAAGCGAGAAATTTGAACTGAGTGTTGATGCGATGAACGGGATCCGGGAATGACTCCGTATACTCCTCATCTCGCCTGGATCGACCTGCAGGCCGATCAGATGCGGAATCTGTTACACGCCTGGTGTAACCTTAATACCGGTACGTTCAATCCGCTGGGACTGAGTGAACTGGCCGATCTTGTCCAAGGAGAATTCGCCAAAATCGCTGACGAAACGGCACTCGTCCCGGCGGAGAAAGCGGAGCAGATCGACAATCACGGGAACCGGATTTCGCTTCGTCTGGGACCCAACGTCTCCGCGATTCGGCGCCCTGACGCGGGAGTCCGGGTCTTACTCGCGATTCACATGGACACCGTGTACGGGCCTGATTCTCCTTTTCAGTCGGTCAATCTGATCGATGAAAATACATTGCAGGGACCCGGCGTGGCGGATGCCAAAGGGGGCTTGATTGTGATGCTGTTTGCCCTCAAAGCACTGGAACGGTTTGTTCAACTGACAGGACAAAAGCGTCTCGGGTGGGAAGTGATCGTGAACAGCGATGAAGAGATCGGTTCTCCCGGCTCGACTCCGTTGTTTGCGAATGCCGCGAAATCGGCTCAGATCGGGTTGTTGTTTGAACCTTCTCTCCCCCATGGCGGATTGATTTCGTCTCGTAAGGGAAGCGGAAACTTCTCGATTGTCGCACAAGGACAATCCGCCCATGCCGGACGTGACTTTCATCTCGGTCGCAACGCCGTGGTCGCGGCGGCTGCGGTGACGGGAGAACTGCATAAGTTGAACGGACGTTGGCCGGAGATGACGTTGAACGTCGCCCGCATTGATGGAGGGGGACCAAGTAATATGGTCCCGGCGCTGGCGGTGGCCCGTCTGAATATCCGCTATACCGACCGGAAACATGAACCGGAAATCAAAAACACCATCGATGAAATCCTGACCCGCGTCTCTTCACAGACAGGTGTCCCGCTGAGTCTGAATGGAGAGTTCACAACTCCCCCTAAGCAGGTGACTCCGGCACTGGAAGCGATGTTCAAACAGCTTCAGTCGTGCGGCCAGAAGCTGGAACTGGAGCTGGCCTGGGGACCAAGCGGAGGATCGTGTGACGGCAATCGTCTGGCCGCATTGGGAGTCCCCAATCTCGATACAATGGGCGTTCGTGGAGGCAAGATTCACAGCCCGGAAGAATATGTTCTTCTTGACAGTCTCACCGAACGGGCAAAATTGACGGCACTCTATTTAATGAGACTGGCTGACGGCGGACTTTCCCCGCCAGTGGTTCCCGGCGCGTCCGCATCGCATTGAGATGAACCTTTGAGGGAAACACGTTACGACTTGAGGTCGCTCATCAAACAAATCATTTTGCAGAATTCAGAATTGCTGTTCCCGAAGGCTGGAGAATTGAAAAATCGTCAGGATCCCCCCTTCTAGGGGGAGAGAACCGGGGTAAAATGACGATTAGGAATTGTAATAAACTTGTAATAAATAAGTTGTCCGGACGCCTCAGAACTCGCCGCTCAATCTGGGACGTTGAAGAATTTTGAAAGATCGACCGCAATCGTTGTTTTACGGAAATATTATTGACTGAGTGCGGAAACAAGCACTTCACATCGAATCACACGAAACCTGATTTTCTTCTGAGGAGACTATCCATGAGTCGCATTGCGCTTGCTGCTGCCTGGATCGCATTTTTCAGTATGCCTGTGATGCAGGCCGAGGCATCCTGGGGCCGATGGTGGCGTTGCCAAACTTATCAGACCCCGACCTATTACACCGTTCAACCGACGCAACCGGTCACTGGAGAGGGACCGCCGACGGCTCCCGGACAAGGGACGACACAACAAAATCTGTCGGTTGAACCGAGCGTGGTTGTGCCAATCGCACCGACCCGAACCATTCAACAGGACCGATCCTCCCGCAGTGGAGGTGTTGGAGAAGCCCAGCAGAGACGGTTGCGTCCCGGGACACAACCCCGCTGGTAATCTGACAGAGACAATCAGAACGAAGCCCGAGGCATTTGGTCAAACAAATGCCTCTTTTTTTATTGTTGGTATCCGGTAGAGCAAACCGTGCTCTCGACCGGAAATGAGGAGGAACCACGGAAGGGACGGAAACTACGGAAATAAAAAATGAGTCGGAAAAGATTCTGGTAACTTCCAGAAATGACAGTCTGTTTTCACCGTGATGTGATCACTTCTTCTTTTCCGTGGTTCCTCTCCCTCTCCTGCTCTAAATCGAGTACTCAGCTTCTGGCAGGAAGACGCGGGCGGATTTGGGACGGACGAAGATGGGATCCCCCAGTTTCAGGGACAGTTCCTGTGACCGTTCCCGTATGAGGTCCACTGTCAGTTCGATTCCGTATTCTTCCAGTTGGACTCGAACCTTCACAAGGGAACTGTTGGGGTTCAGCTGCACCACTCGCGCTTGCAGTGACGCGACAGAGGTTGGCGTTCGTTCCAGTTCCAGTTCGTGTGGGCGGACATATGCTGTCGCCTGACGTGGCTCGTCATGCTGGTAGTCGTCATAGGCAATCTGAAACGGACCAACGTGAGCGGTCCCTGCTTCCACTCGACCATGAAAGACATTCACATTTCCGAGAAAGTCCATCACGAAAGGAGTGGCCGGATGATCGAACACTTCCTGTGGGGTGCCGATCTGTTCGATATTTCCCTGCCGCATCACAACAACCCGATCGGCCACTTCAAAGGCTTCTTCCTGATCGTGTGTCACAAAGACTGTTGTGACCGGCATCTCTTCATGCAGGCGTCGTAACCAGGTTCGCAATTCCTGTCGAACTTTCGCATCGAGCGCCCCGAACGGCTCGTCGAGGAGCAGCATTCGCGGGCGAACCGCTAAGGCCCGGGCGAGTGCCACCCGTTGTCGCTGGCCTCCGGACAACTCGGAGGGATACCGGTAGCCGAGTCCTTCAAGTCGAACCAGATCCAGTAATTCATGAACCCGGTCGCTGACTTCTTTTTGTGGGACTTTACGCACTCGCATTCCGAACGCCACGTTCTCAAATACGGTCATGTGACGAAACAGAGCGTAATGCTGAAAAACAAAGCCGACACCGCGATCCTTGGCGGCCTGACGGCTGACATCCTCTGCATCGAACAGGATGGAGCCCCGGTCGGCATGTTCCAGTCCGGAGATAATACGCAGCAGGCTCGTTTTGCCCGATCCCGACGGACCGAGTAAAGCCAGCAAACAGCCGGAGGGAACGTCCAGACTGACGTTATCCAGAGCGGTGAAGCTGCCGAACTTTTTCGTAATATGACGGATGGAAATACTCATGACTTAAACCACACTTAAAGCGTCAAATAAATTCAAAATTCGAAGCAGGAAATTCGAAACAAATTCAAAATTCGAAATTCAAAACGACTTACTGTTTACTGTCGTGATCCGGGAGCGGTGCTATCGACATTTTGAATTTTGTGCTTCGGATTTGTTTTGAATTTCTGATTTTGAATTTCCTGACGAACACTGTCGATCAACTGATTCTTTCGCGGTCGCTTACTGCTCCCCTTCTTTTAATCGTGCAGACTCTTGTGCGGCAATCCATTGTTCCAGAAACACTTTGAGGATCAGTGTCGACAGCGCCATTAATGTCAGCACGGTCGCCACGGCAAAGGAACCGGGGTTGTTATACTCCTGAAACAGTTTCTCAACCCGTAATGGCATTGTATCTGTTTCTCCGGCAATATGTCCGGAAACAACATAAACGGCCCCGAATTCTCCGATCGCCCGGGCGTTACATTGAATGATTCCGTACAGCAATCCCCATTTAATATTGGGGAGAGTGATCCGCCAGAAAAGTTGCCAGGGATTGGCTCCCAGACTGACTGCGGCCAGTTCTTCATCGGAACCAAGAGACTGCATCAACGGGATCAACTCACGGGCGATAAACGGCATCGTGATAAACATGGTCGCAATGACCAGTCCCGGCCAGGCAAAGATGATTTTGATGCCGTTATCTCGAAGAAATTCACCAAAGTATCCCTGCAAACCGAACAGCAGGACGAACATCAGTCCGGCGACGACTGGTGAAATGGCGAACGGGACATCCAGCAGCGTAATGAGCAGAGTTCGCCCGGGAAACCGGAACTTGGTAATTGTCCAGGCAGCCGCCACTCCGAAGATGGTGTTGCACACGACCGCAACGGGAGCAACAGTCATCGTCAGCCAGATGGAGTGACGGGTATCGTGGTCATCAACCAGATTGGCCCAGAAGACATCCCATCCAGGACTCAATGCCTGATAAAAGACATAAATCAACGGAACCAGAATCAATCCGATGATAATAAAATAGGCCGCTGCGATTAGTAAGATCCGGAGCCACAAGGGTTCTCGAGGAACGGCAGGAGAGACGCGAGCGGAGTGATGGTGTTTAATTTGCATAACGCTGGCTCCTCCTTTCCAGCCAGTTGATGACAGCCAGCGACGCCAGCGAACCGGCAACAAGAACAATCGCAATGGCAGTTGCTTCGGCGTAGGCGAATTCTTCCAGTCGAGCCACGATCAGAACGGGAGCAATTTCCGTCACGAACGGCATGTTGCCTGAAATAAAGACCACCGAACCGTATTCTCCCAGTCCCCGGGCAAACGCCAGTGCGAACCCGGTGAGAATTCCCGGCCACAGAGCAGGAAAGATGACACGACGAAACGTCTGCCAGCGCGAGGCTCCTAATGACGAGGCCGCTTCTTCCGTATCAGCCTCCATGCTTTCGAGAACCGGTTGCACTGTTCGTACTGCAAACGGCATCCCGACAAACGTCAGCACGATAATAATTCCCAGCTTGGTATAGGCTCCTTCAATCCCGATCGGAACAAGGAACTGTCCATACCAGCCCTCTTTCACCAGCAGAGCAGAAAAAACCAGACCGGCCACCGCGGTTGGCAAGGCAAATGGGAGATCGACGAGCGAATCCAAGAAACGGCGACCGAAGAAGTCGTAACGAACCAGCACCCAGGCCAGAAGTAACCCAAAAGTCGCACTGACCAATGCTGCCAGGAGTGAGGTTTGAAATGTCACGAAGTAAGCCGCAAGAGCCCGATCAGACCAGACTGCCGCCAAAAATGCACTGGGAGTCAATTCCGCTGCTTTGGCCATCAAGGCCAGCAGAGGAATCAACAGCAGCAGCGACATATAGGACATCGTGATTCCCAGACCCAGTCCGAATCCCGGTAACGGGTTTCGGCGAAACAGCGGGTGAGGCGCGACGGCAACCTCCCCGCCGTTTGAGTCGGGAGAACTGGATTGAGGATCGGAATGGGTCGCTGCGTTGGCAGGATCTGGCTGCAACACGAGTGCCTCACGAAAGACTGAGAGAAATGGAGGCAGACAATCCGCAGGAAGCCCGCAAATCCGTTGCAACAGTTGCTGTCAAAATCATCCTGATTCGCCGATCACTTTGCGCGATAGATTCCATCAAAAACAGCCCCTTCCGCGAAGAATTTCACCTGAGCATCATCCCAGCCAGGCACAATTTCGGTAATTGGAAAGAGCTTCATCTCCGGAAATACCCCCCGGTGTGCTTCAATGACCTTCTCATCGGAAGGACGGTAGAAGTGCTTGGCGATAATCTCCTGAGCTTCGGGAGTATACAGATAATTCAGGTATTCTTCAGCCACTTCCCGTGTTTTTTTCCGGTCGACCACCTGATCCACAACGGCCACATAGGGCTCTGCCAGAATACTGCTGGTCGGGTAAACAATCTGCAATTTATTGCCGGACTCTTTCACTTCGAGATGGGCTTCGTTTTCCCATGTCAGGTGAACATCTCCCAGTCCACGCTGGGCAAACGAGGTCGTTGCCCCGCGGGCTCCGGTATCAAGAACCGGAACACGTCGATACAGGTCGGTAACGTATTTCCTGGCGTCTTCTTCACTTCCGCCATTTTGAAGGACACTTCCCCAAGCTGCCAGAAATGAAAGTTTTCCATTCCCGGAGGTTTTCGGATTCGGAGTGATCACCTTCACGTCTCCTTTGACGAGATCAGGCCAATCCTTGATGTTTTTGGGATTCCCTTCTCGTACAACAAACACAATTGTGGAGTGATAAGGGAGACTGTTATTGGGGAATTCCTCCATCCAGCCGGGATTGATCAGCCCTTTTTTGCTGACGGCTTCCGTGTCGGTCCACATGGCCAGAGTCGCGACATCCGCTTCCAGACCGTCGATAATCGATCGGGCTTGCGGTCCGGATCCCCCATGAGATTGCTTGATTTGCAGCTTGCGGTCGTGTTTGGCTTCGAATTTCGGAATGAAATCCGAGTTCAATTCACGCCACAACTCACGGGTTGGATCGTAAGAAACGTTCAGTAGCACGATGGGACCGGTCCCATCTCCACCGGAATTTGCCGAATTCCTGCAACCCACTCCGGAAACAGAAAGCATCAGTGCAACGAAAATCCCCAGCGAGACTTGTAACAAAGTCCCTGAGACCCATTTTGAGACCATCTGATTACTTCCCATTTATTCTGCGTTCAATATTCGAGTTTGGATGAAATATACACTTGTTTGGTCGTGTTTTATAGGTTTTCGGCTTTTACCTCGTCAACCTTGCAACCGACTTCTCTCTCTGGATTCCTGCCAACCGGAAAATGAGTTTCAGGCGGAATTATTGATGCGGCAGGTAAGTTTTCGCCAATTTCACAAAGTTCTCCAGTTGAGCAGATGTCTGTTCTGGGGAAAGTTGCAATTCAGTAGCGAGTAGAGCGGCGACCCGTGGAGCAACGTTAATTGCTCCCTGTGCATCCAGTAACAGCAGTCGGCAACGCCGACTTAAAACGTCTTCGATGGTTCGTGCCTGTTCTTCCCGGATTGCATGAAGAACAAATTCGTCTGTCACTGAGTCGGTCGTCTGGGGCTGTTGGGGAGAATCGTGAAGATTCCCGGTCAGATGTAACGTCTGTGTCGTTGACGGTCGATGTCCGAGCCCGGCGACTTTGATCGCCGTATCGACAGCGTCGCTCCCCATTCGACGATAGGTGGTCCATTTTCCTCCGGTAATCGTGACGAGTCCGCTTTCTGAAGTGCGAATGACATGGTCGCGGGAGAGTTTTGACGTCGACGATCCGTCATGCCCACTGCTGACCAGCGGTCTGAGCCCGCAGAACATACTCCGGATATCTGAATGCTTGACCTGTCGAGTTAAAAACCGGTTGGCACATTCCAGAAGGAAGATCACCTCTTCCTCTGTTGGGGCGGGGTCGAGAATCGGTGACGGTTCTGCGATATCGGTCGTTCCGATAAGAACCGCTCCATGCCAGGGGATGATGAATACGACCCGACCGTCACTTGTTTTGGGGATGATGATCGCCGTTTCCCCGGGAAGAAACGACCGGTCCACCACCAGATGGGAACCACGACTCACTTTCATCATCGGCTTCGCCAGCGGGTCATCCAGATGACGCATGGAATCGGTAAAGATCCCGGTGGCGTTGATGAATGCTTTCGCTTTGACTTCGTACTGTCGACCCGTTTCGACATCCTCTGCCGTGACCCCGGCCAGTCGCTCTCCCTGCTTGAGAAGTCCGACACACTTCACATAGTTCAGCGGGACTCCTCCGTGGTGGGTGACGGAAGAGGCCATCGCCATGACCAGTCGGGCGTCATCAAACTGGGCATCGTAATAGGAGACGCCTCCACTCAACCGATCAGTCTGAATTGTGGAAACCCTTTGCTGGACTTCGTTTGTTGAAAGCATTTTAGAACTGGCCATCCCCCGTTTTCCGGCGAGAAAGTCGTACGCTTTCAAGCCCGTGGCATAGAACAACCGTTCCGGAAAGGAAAAGGTGGGAATGATGAACTCGAGTGGTCGAACGAGTCCAAATGCATTCTTCAGTAGCAGTTCCCGCTCGTGTAACGACTCCCGAACCAGTGAAATGTTCCCTTGTTTGAGATACCGAACTCCCCCATGAATCAGCTTGGTGCTACGACTGGAAGTGGCCTTGGCGAAGTCGCTCTGTTCAATGAGAACGGTCCGAAACCCGCGCGACACCGCGTCGACAGCTGCTCCCAGACCGGTGGCTCCCCCTCCAATGATGGCCACGTCCCAGGTTTCCGCCGTCAGTCGTTCCAGTAGTTGTTCGCGATGGCTCATCGTGGTTCACTTTGTGTGTGCGGGAAGAAAAGTTCGCCCAGTCCTCGTTCCAGCGAATCTCCTCGATAGCAGTCAAAGGGGGCCGATCGCCACTCTGCTGGAACGGTAAATCCGGCTTCGTGCAGTTCTTTCATCAGCAGATTCAAAAAGACCGGACGCGCCGTTGCTGCGAAAGAAAATGTTCGGGGCAACCGGGAGGAGACCACGTTGTCACCGACGAGAATCGTTCCCCGCTTCATGCCGACTCCCAGAGAGGAACCGGCAGCTTCTGGATGGCAGCCCCCCAGCAGACAGATTGTCCCGGCAACCATTCCCGCCCCTGCAGCATCTTCGGCGGAACGCAGCACGACAATCCACCCGCGCCGCATCCGGTTTCCGACGAATGTCCCTGCTTGACCGTGAACAAACAGCCGTCCGCCGGTCATCCCCTTTTTTGAACCGGGGTAAGCCCCTCCGGCGTGATGACCGACTGATCCTTGAACCCGAATCTGCCCGCTTCGCATCTCTGCTCCGGTCCAGTCAGACGCATCACCGGTGACCACAATTTCGCCGCCGCGCATCCGTCGGCCCAGATGCATCCCGGCCGAGCCTTCGACCAGAATTCGCCCGGTCGACATCCCCGCTCCGATTCCCTTCAGTTTCCGGCAATCGCCGTGGATCTGGAGTTCACCATCTTCGGCCGCCGTTCCGTCCACTTCGAAAAGTTCCTCACACGGAATGCTTCTGTTTCCCTGCGGCAACGGCAATCGGGCGATTTCATTAGATGTGAGTACGCCAAGCCGTTCCGGAAGCAGTCCGTCGGCATCAACGGGAAGAATCAGCTCGGTTTTCAGGCGAAGAGTGAGAGGCATGACGGTGATTGTGACAGGTTCATGATGTCTGCGTAAGGTTTTACTTTAAAGGTTCCGGAGGAGACTTCATGGCAGGGTACTGAACGTCCCTGGCTCTTTGTTTCCATGCCTCGTCGCCGGTGACCCCTGCTTGCGAGTAGTCGAACTCTTCAAAGCCGATCTTGCTTGCCGGGGAATCAGGACGAAGGTGAAAGTTCCCATTCATCGGGTCGACAAAAAGCGGATCAGCAATCAAAGAACCTTTGTCCTGTCCGGTTTGCTGCCATTCCTGGAAACTTTTTCCATAGAAGTCGAACGGCTGCCCGTTGATTCGCCAGTAAAGATTATTCCGTAACAGAAAGTTGTTGTTCTTCCAGCGATTCGCCAGTAGCGCCCCCGTATCCCAGTAAACGATATTCTTCTCGAAGGTGAACGATAAATGGTCTTCTTCGCGGGATCGCTGCACCTGCTGCAGTTTACTAAAGGCGAAGATGTTATTACGAATAATGTTCTCTCGCCCGTAATGCTGGTGATAGCTTCCCGTCTTGGTGTGATAGACCAGGTTCTTTTCCATAATGATGTCGGTGCTCCCTTCATCGTTATAAAGACCCCAGCCACCATAGCTCCAGGCGGAGACATCGTGGACGACGTTATGACTGACCGTCGTCCCCTCAGATGGTCCAAGTGTATAGATTGCTCCCATATCACTGAGATAATTCAGGCCGATCTGGTGAACATGGTTAAAGTCGATTTTGTTATTCTTCGCTAAGCTCTCAGCATATCCCCATCGCCAGCCGACAGAGATGCCGGTGTAATACATGTCGGCGATTTCGTTATGGATCACCTGGTTGTTTCCACTGTGACCGATCCACACTCCAACGGCACAAGGGAGAAGTCGTCCGGCGTGTCGGATGATGTTGTTCTCGATTGTGATATGGCCGGTGAGTTCCAGTGGGTTCTTTGCAATTCCCATCTCTCCAATTCGCACCCCCCCTGCCCCCAGTTCCTCTATGACAGAGTGGAAAACACGGCAGTTCTGGCATCCTTTTCGAAACCAGATGGCGTACTTGCTGATCTCCCGGATCTCACAATTCTCGAATTGCACATCCCGCGCTCCGTCAATTTGAACGGAAGCATCCACCTGGGCAGCCGCCTGCATCGGACCAAAACGCTGATTCGCCGGAGTCCAGCGACTGTGAGCGAATGTGAGTCCTTGAAAATGAAGATGAGAGACAAAGCGATCGTTTGCAGGCTCTCCTTTAATGACCAGCAGGTTTTCTATTACCGGAGCGATGACGACAGCGTTCTCGATGGTTTCTCCGGGGCGAGGGAAATAAGTGAGAGTGCCGTCCTGAGCGAGAAACCATTCTCCCGGTTCATCTAGCGCGGCGCGATAATTCGACAGGATATAACCAGTGTTCTTAGTCAGCAGGTTATGCTTCTTCATCTCCGTACCGGAAATCTTCAGCGTACTCTTATCGAAGTCGACTCCCTCCAGCGGGCGCAATGTGTTGTCCCATTTATGAAACGCAAGCAACTCGACCCGGGAGAGTTCTTCACTGGTGAGACGCTGTAATGATTTGATGTCCTCTGAGCGGACTTCAATTGTTTGAACCGCCGGATTCGGTTTTGCTCCGGTTGTTTCTTCTGTCACCTTGACCATGTAGTGAAAGAATTCATTGGGAGTTCGTGCGCGGGGGGCATGTTTCGTATTCACCCAAAGTTGGGAGAAAGTCCATTCTCCATTGGCCACTTCCGGAATGTGTGTCGTCCATAATCCTTCTGCAGTGACGGTCCATCCCGTGATTTGCCGCCCTCCAGAGAAGATGGGACGGGCTCCGGGTGCGGCAGAATAAATCACCGGAGCTGCGGCGGTTCCACTATCCTGCGGTTCAAAAAGAAGCGTCTCCGTCAGTTGATAAGACCCATCGGCGATAATAACACGAATCGGGCCTGATCTTGGCGGTGCTTTCAGCTTACGAATGAGGTCTCTGGCTCCGGCGAGTGACGCAACCGGACCATCGGTACGAGTTTCATTCGGCTCAGCAGAAGTTCCGGACCAGTTGTCGTTCCCTTGAGGAGAGACGTGAAGAATGGTCTCGGCAGATGCGTCTGTAGCGAAGCCTATGCTGAAAGAGCAAATAATGACTGACGCAATCAATCTTCTCAATACCGAAACATCGCCGACCGTGAAACTGCACATGGAATCGTTTCTTCTCTCAAGACTTCTCGATGAGTGGACCATTCTGCCGAACGGTTTCTTCTACAGTGTGCCCACTGGATGAGATGTCATCAAGTATGAGAGCAGCCTACGCCAGGGCTTTCGCTTTGTTGAAAATCGCTCGGGAGGGCGAGGCTCCCGCCGAGCCGAACACCATGGAAAGCGTGATCTTTCATGCGGCTCAGCAGGAGCTTCGCCCTCCCGGAAACGGCCCATCTTGAAACTTGAAACAAGCAAAAGCCCTGCAGTCTGTGCAGGGGGATCGCTGACCTGATACTGGAAATTTGATCAGAAGAATTCTCTCCCGGATTGCATCGGACTACGGCAGAATGATTTCGCCGCCGATGGTCAGTGCGCTGACGGTCCGGTTGCTGTATTTCATACTGGAACCGACATCCGGCAAGGTTCCTCCCAGGCCGTCGCTGACTTCATTGAAGCGGATCGACTGATCTGCTGCGGCAACCCGTCCCATCCAGATCAGGTTGTAACCCACTCGAAATGAGAGCCAGTGGTTCATCTGAATATGGGCATAGACATCCAGGTCGAGCGTTGGAGCCACGGTTGTGCTGCGCTGAAAGGATCTGGTCAATGCCGGATCATCAACGGTTCCGGGAATACTGCCGGGCTCTCGCAGATTGCTGGTGTATACAGATGTTTTGGCGATGTTTGATCCGACCGCCATTCGTTCCTGCATCCCCAGTGTGAGGTTTCCTCTTTGCCATTCGGTCCGTAAACCGACAGCCAGCATATCCCGGTGGTTGACGGCGTTGGACTGGATCCAGTTGGATTGTGGGGCAAATGTTCCCGCTCCAACATAGGCTCCGGAAGTGTTGTCAAAGGTTCCCCCAAAACCCAGACCTTCAACATACTCTTCGTGTCGATACCCGAGGATCGGTTGCACACGAAGTCCCTCGTCCGGGTTCTTCCAGTTAAAGACCAGTGAAACATCACCCGCTTTAATGCTCGATGTGTAAGAACTGGAGAATCCGGCATCATACAGAATCACCGTGGTTCCAGGGACTCCATCAGTGGTGAGTGTGGTTGCCAGAAATGTCGAGTTGACCTGACTGAACGGTCCGTTGACCTGAAGTGGTGGAATTCGAGGAGTGTCCAGCGTAAAGGCTTGCTCCTCGTATCCCCAGGCGCGGCCTTCTATCGAGAACGCCTTAGCGATGGGGATTCCAAAACTTCCCCGCATTCCTTGAGCGTTTTTCCAACGGGTTCCGCGAGTAGTCGGAACTTCCGCCAGAGCTGTTGTGATTCCATCGGTGAAGATAATCGGAAACTGTTGCGAAGGATCTGGATAGTCAACAATGACGGTTGGGTCACTGGCGGACGGCCCGAAAATGGGGGCTCCGAGTGTGGTGGCCCCTTCATGGCTGATGTTTCCGTGCAGATATTCCAGTCGGCCCCAGGTTCCGCGGAACATTTCCTTCGTCTGGGCCAGTGAGACGGTTCCGAAGTCTTCCGGAAAAGTCGACGACCTGTCTGCAGGAAGTAATTCGGCGTACAGACTGTTCTGGTCTGGTGCACCGTACTGTTGGAAGGCATAGGGATCCTGATATCCGTACCCGGGGTCCGGATACTGAGCGTAGGCGAGTTGTCCCGCAAACACGCTGGCAATGATCAGCCATTCGTAGGGAACACGCATGTTTATGAACCTCCGCTCCATATCGATCGCCTGTCCCAGCCGTGGCCCCACTTGCCCCAGCAACATGACCGTCACAATTCATTCGACGATGCCGTCAACGATGAAAGTAACTGTCCCTGATCAGGCATTGTGAGGACACAATGCCCATTCCAACGCACAGAGTGCGATATCGAGTTTATCGGCTTTGCGGGTCGGTAGGATTGGGGGAAAAACAAGAATTCTCCCGTTGATAGCGAGACTTCCAAATATACCGGTCCTCATCAGACACGTTCAGTTGTAGGGCAGGGATTGCCTGCCGCCCCGTCTGGATCGTCATACGGTGCATGACCGACCGAAACAGTCGGGACCCGGCGCGCAAAAAGACTCCTCATCAACAGAATGATGAGGAGTCTTGAGTTGTTATAACGATCGTCATCCGAACCGGGATCAATTCTCTCCGTAGAACTTGGTTAGTTCTTCGGCGGCGAGTGGTTCGTCGATGGATTCACTCGTCAACAGAGCTCGGAATCGCAGGCTTCCTGCTGATTGTGCAGAGACTTTCACACGATAGGTGACCGTCTGTCCGGCTGCCAGTTCCGGAAGAGCCCGGAACAGGATGGTGGCTCCTTCAGCGACGGATGCTGACGGACCGTCGGCAGTGAGCAATGTCATGTTCGACGGCATTTCACAGGTGAGTCCGACCGACCGGGCCGAGGCAGACCCTTCGTTCTTGACTCGAATTTCGTAAGTGGTCTGGCTGCCGACTTCAACCGGGTCTTCGGTGTCTTTCACAGCAATGGACAGAGATGAGGTCCCTTCCACTGCGGTCGCACATTCGGCATCGAAGACGGTTCCGTGTTCTGAGGTCGCACGAACGAGATGTTTGAATTCTCCCAGTTGTCGAGCAACCAGAGTGGCCCGGATTTCCGACTTCTGTCCTTTTTCCAGGCGACCGACAAACCATGTCAGCAGTCCGGTGCCGCGATCGTATTGAGCACCGCGATCTGCCGAGACGAATTCAAAACCATCGGGAATCTTGTACCGAACCTGAACGTTGTCCGTTGCGGCAGCACCATCGTTGGTCACCGCGAGAGTGTAAACTCCCTGTCGACCGACAAATCGCATTGATGGTCCCTGAATCGTTGCGGCCAGGGTCGGAGCGATCACACTCACTTCAGATCCGGCAGTGCGAATCAACCCGGCATCGGATTTGGCTTGCACTTCCAGTTTATGCTGTCCACCACGTGTTGCGGCCAGAGCCAGGCGAACGCTGCGTGATTCTCCGGGGTTCAAATTCCCCAGTTCCATCAGCAGACGTTGTCCACGTGCATGTTCAAGGCCTTCCGGAAGGACGGCTTCAATCTGAACTCGATCCGCAATCCCGGTTCCAGGATTGGAAACGGTGACCAGATGGGAAGCCGATTCCCCGATCAACACCTGTTTCGGACCTTCAAGTTGAATGTTCAACATCGGTTCTGCAACCGCAAACCGACCTTCCGCAGAACCGGTGAAACGAACATCAGCTCGTGTGTTGATATCACCCCGTTCCAGTGGAACCATGGTGATTTCAATCGTCCGGGTTTCGCCTGGTTTCAGTTCCGCGAAGGTCCATCCGAGAAACGACTGCGCCTGAGACGGTTCTGGTGTGGCGTTGATCAGTCGAACAGTGGTCGGGAACATCGCGCGGACTTCAATTTCCTGCGCGGCGGATTGCCCGACGTTCGTCACCATCAAATGGCACTGACATTCCTGCCCGACGTTGATATCGGTCTGCTTCTGCCATTCCACTTTGACGGACGGGGCTGTCGTTGAACTGGATGTCGCCGAGGTGAGATCCCCTCGAGTCGGAGCATTATTCTGTGGGCGTGCGGCCGTTGTGGAAGCCGCATTCGTTCCGCGACTGAATGAAACGGCCCCTTTTCCGGATGTCCCTGAACCTGGGGAAATCAGAGCCGGCGCGGCACTCATTTTTCCATGTTCTTCGGTCACTGGCAGTCCTGAAACGGCAGCGTCTTCCAGTGGTTTCAGGTTGGTTCCTTCTCCAAAAACTCCTGGAAACGGACGTGCATTAAACCGTTCGCTACTGACCTGTTCAATCGTTCCTTGACCACTGGTCGGGCCACGAAACTCGGCGTGGATGATCTCCTGCTCTGCTGCTGGTTTTGTCGCAGGGTGTGAATTTTTCCCGGCGGGAGCAGTCGATTTCTCAATCGATGTGAATCCGGAGCGAGACGGCCCGGCGTTCGGTGTTCGAACTGTCGGACTTCGATCTGTCGCTGGAGTCTGGGACAGGGACGATGCTCCTTTGGCAGTGGGAGCCGCTTCCCCGAAAAGTTCCCGGTAATAGTTTTTCAGATCCCCGGTTGCTTCGGGCATCGCGGTTGCGGGAGTTGGTTGCGAGACCGCTTTTTGTGAGGATGGTCCGACCGACTGCCGTCCGGAAGCCTGGCTCCCGGAACTCTGAGTGACGGCCGACGACGCGGGAAGCCGTGAGGTCCCCGCTGTGTACGGATCAGCCCCCAAAGCGTTCTGAACGGTGAACCCTAACATTGCCAACAGGCATGCACCACGTCGCATTTCCATCTCCTTGCCGCTCTCTGGCGTACAACAGACTGTTTGCCATTGCGGGATCTGCAGCGAAAAATCCCCGCTGTCATTCGAGATCGGTTGTGAGAAACCAACGGCATGAGTGGATTGTGAGGGTTATTCCAAGAATGCGTAAGATCCGGTAGGATTCGGGGAAGAACATGCGGCGGTTTTGGCCGATGTGATTCCGTTACGCCAGTCCCCTCCTCACGGAGGATGCAGAGGAACCACGGAAAAAAGGAAGTGACGGAACAGGAATAAAGAGAACGATGGCACACGACTTCTCACCACATGAACGTTTTTCGCAACGGGTCTCTGATTACGTTCGATCACGTCCCGGCTATCCGGCTGAAGTCCTGACGATCACGGCGGAAGAACTGCAATTGCCGCACGATTGCACGGTCGCTGATATTGGTTCCGGAACGGGGATCTTCTCCCGCTTGCTGCTGGAAGCCGGATATCGTGTCTGGGGAGTCGAACCGAACGGGGCAATGCGACAAGCTGCGGAAGAGCAATTCCGCGACAATCCGAAATACGTGAGTCTTCCCGGCTCTTCTGAACAGACTGGATTGCCCGACGGAAGCGTTCAACTCGTCACTGCGGCACAGGCATTTCACTGGTTTGATCTGCACAGAACTCGGCGGGAATTTGTGCGAATCCTCCAGTCCCCCGGAAATGTGCTGCTTGTCTGGAATGACCGAAAACGGGACGGCTCCGACTTCTTGCGCGGCTATGACCAATTCCTGACCACCCATGGAATCGACTATGTGGAACTGATGCAACAATCGGAGGAGAAGGTCGCGGCGCTCACGAATTTCTTTGACCCCGGAACCTATCGCCGGAGGACTCTCTCCAGTTCGCAGCAATTTGATTTCACACAGTTCGTCGATCGCGTGCTTTCTTCATCCTATGTGCCGGGGAAGCAGCATCCCCAACACGCCACGGCGATGGAAGCACTGGAGGAACTATTTATAGAGCATTGTTCCAACGGCCTCGTCACCTTCGAGTATGATGTCAACATGCATCTCGGTCAGGTATCATAGACACTGGAATCAATTTCAACTCTCTCTTCTTCAGGTTGAATCCCGGACGATGAGCCGGGGCTGGATCACGTGGACGGAGTTCTCTGATTTCTCCTTCCCTTCGCTTCTTTCTTTGATTGACTGCAGCATCAGGTCGACGGCAGCCTTGGCGTAATCTTCATGGCACTGGTCGATGGTGGTCAAGGTGGGTTCAATGACTTCGGCGATGTCGAGGTTGTCGTAACCGGCTACTGCGACGTCGCTTGGGACTTCCTTGCCGATGCGGCGTAATCCCTGAATCAGCCGGACTGCCCAGCCGTCGTTGGATGCCAGAATGGCGTCGGCCTCTTCTTCGACCACGAGCTGTTGAAGACATTGATCGATGATTTCCGGAGAGGGACGCTGGTTTCCTTCCGGATTCACCCAGGCCATGCTTTCGGAGAATTTCAATTTGTGCCGTTTCAATGCGGCTTTCCAGGCCTCGTGGCGAACGCCCATCAAGGAATCGGACATGGACCAGATTTGCAGGGCAATTCGTTTTCGTCCCCGGGCAACGAGATGGTCGACCAGTTGATTCACGGCTGAAACGGTGTCGACCCGCACGCAGGATTGGGAACTTAGAATCGGAGATGCATGAATGACGGCACGGGAGCCGGAGCGGAACGCGGTCTGAAGTTCTTGACGAACCCCCTGCATCACGTCGAACAGACAGAGGACCCCTTCAATTCCCCGAGCGAAGAAATCGTCAAGATAGGCCTGGACTTCTTTGGGGTCCTGATGCACCTGACCGATCACCAGGCGATATCCCCGACGCCGGGCTTCAATCTCCACAGCCGACAATCTCGCGGAAAACACGGCAGTGTTGACGGTGTCGAGAATCACCCCCAGGGTTTTATTGGGGCGTCCACGTAACTGCTGGGCCGCCTGATTCGGGCGGTAATCCATGGCCGTCGCGATTTCGATGACGCGAGCCCGTGTCTCTTCCGAGACGCGCACGTTGTCTTTTCCGGAGTGATTCAGAATGTGACCGACAGCAGCGCGCGAAACCCCTGCCTTTTTCGCGATATCGATCAATCGAACTTTCTGGTTCCGCATAGTATTAGCTGATGTCGTGGTGAGAGAGTGTTATTTTGAATACTGTGCCTGAATTCCCCCCTTGGTTTCAAGGGATTTCGTGCTGAACTATTCAATCATTTGCAGAAAATCTGCTTTCATTTTTTGTTGCGAACCGGATGCCGGGGCCGTTTTCAGGTCGTAGCACAGGGAATTGAATGTCTGATGATTCATGCGGAACCGAAAGAATCCGCGGGTTAGACGTCGGGGCAAGCCTGCCGCAACCCGGTTTTCAGGAACTGGAAACCTGCGGGAATCTCAAATTGCTTGTGAGTCTCCTGCCTGTTACGATTTCAGGGGACAGATGTCATGATGAATTGGAGAAGTTGACATGATGAAGTTGAACAGGGCCGCGCGTTCGGTGAGTCAGCATCGGACCGGGTTTACCTTGATCGAGTTGCTGGTCGTCATCGCGATTATTGGATTGCTGGTGGCCATGCTGATGCCGGCAGTGCAGCGGGCGCGGGAAGCGGCCCGTCGCAGTTCCTGTCTGAACAACATGCGTCAACTTGGTCTGGCCGCCCAGAACTATATGAGTTCCCATCGGGTCTTTCCGTCCGGGTGGTGCTTTGATGTCGCGAAAGAGAGTAGTGACAGTGACGATCCAACCTGCGATTTCCCTGTCTACGGCTCTCCTTTTTCTGAGCCGATCACCGTTCCGGCGGTTGACGCTTCTTCCGGAGCACCAGCAGTGCCGGGGACGGGTGTTTCAAACGTGACGCCCATTACGGAGTGGACTTTAGGTCCTTTCTGGAACTGGCACGCACTTCTCCTGCCGGAACTTGAACAGAGCACAATTGCCATCAACTTTGATCGCCCGAAAACCGATCACGCCACCTCTGGCCCTCCTGACCCGATCGACAGCAACTGGGAATACATTCAGGTTCCGATCGCCACTTATATCTGTCCAAGTGCGGCCCTCCCCTCCAGACGTCCCGGCAATCTGGGATACTCAACCTATCGAGGCAATATGGGGGCTTGGCGCACGGAAGACCCGAATGCTCCGTTGAATAACGGTATGTTCTACGGAAACAGCTCCGTCGGCGACCGGGACGTTCCGGACGGAATGTCGAATACGATTCTGTTTGGAGAGTCGCTGTTCGGTTTCTGGGGAGACCACTATTCCAGTGTCGCTCGTGCCCGGGATGATTATCCAGGATTCAACCGATACTGGACCGGCGTTCCGGTCTGTGAGCCGCCGAATAACGAGAGAGTTCATTTTTTCGGCTTCGGCAGTTATCACACTGACGTGAATATCTACTGCCTGACCGATGGCTCGGCCCGACCGATTGCCAACAACATTGATCAGACCACATTCTGGTCACTGTGTACCCGAAACGGACGGGAAGCGATCGGCCAGGCGTTCTAGAGCAGTTTGCTCTACCGGGTGCAGGCGACTGAGAGTGTTCTGGCACGCAAAAACACCTCTTTTCGCCTGCGGGACGCTGAAAACACCATTCGAAATGCTTTGAATTCCGCAGGGTGCGTCTCGACGCACCGGGATCAGATCCCCTTTCATCAATGTGATGTGAAGTCCTTCGCGATCATTGCGTCTTCGCGGTAAAAATTTTCACCGTTAAATGAGATGGGGTTGCTGCTCGGAGGGGGAATCACGATCCAATTCACGGAATTGCTCGTGGATTTTGTGTATTATTTTTCAATCTGGAATGACAACAGGGCAGTGAGTTGAGATGAAGTACGTTCTGGTCATCCCGGATGGTTGTGCCGATGAAATTCAGAGTTCACTGGGAGGAAAAACACCTCTTCAGGCGGCCCATGTCCCAGGGATGGATCACGTTGCCCAGTTAGGAACAGTCGGACTGACCGACAACGTGCCGGAGTCGATGCCCTCCGGCAGCGATGTCGGGACAATGAGCCTGTTCGGGTACGATCCTAAGGTTTATCACACCGGTCGGGCTCCGCTTGAGGCAGCCGCGCAGGGAATCGAACTGGGGCCGGATGACTGGGCCATTCGCTGTAATTTCGTCACCGTGCAGAACGAACGAATGCAGAGTTTCACTGCCGGACAAATCTCCAACGAGGCGGGGCAGGCTCTGATTGCATTGTTGCAGCAGCACTACAAAAACGAACCCTGCTGGCAGTTCTATCAGGGGGTGAGTTACCGGAATCTGTTGTTGCACCGACCGACCGATAAGCCAGCCCCTTTTTCAAAAGAAACATTCACTACTCCGCCGCATGACATTACGGAGCAATTGATCGAGTCACATCTTCCGACCGGTCCGGGATCGGAGGAATTGAAGCGACTGATGTTCGAAAGTCGGACTCTGTTTGCGGACTGTGAAGCGAACCAGAAGCGAATTGCTCGCGACGAACTGCCTGCAACACAGATCTGGCTCTGGGGGGAAGGCCGAACTCCCTCTTTGACTCCGTTTCAGTCCCGCTTTGGTGTCCGGAGTGCGGTCATTACGGCGGTTGATCTGTTACGGGGAATCGGGCGACTTCTCGGTTGGGACGTAATCGAAGTCGCAGGAGCGACGGGATATCTCGACACCGATTATGCCGCCAAAGGCCGCGCGGCCATTGACGCCCTGAAGAACGGGATGGATTTCGTCGTCGTGCATGTCGAAGCGACTGACGAAGCGTCACACGAAGGACACGCTGACGCCAAGGTCACGGCGCTCGAAGCCATTGATCGCGAGATCGTCCGACCGGTTCACGACTATCTGAAATCACAGGGAGAATACCGGCTGCTGGTCTGTCCCGATCATCCGACCTTTTTACGGACGAAAACACACAGTCACGGCTTTGTTCCGTTCGCCATGTGCGGAACCGGCATCAATCACAACGGCGCGACCACTTATGATGAAATCGCCGCCAAAACAACCGGTGACACCATGCCCGCTGGATATGAACTGATGCCCCGATTTCTGAAGAAGTAGAGCCAGTTTTCCATAGTTTGAACGAGCGGAATTTTTACCGCAAAAACGCGAAGGGCGCAAAGAGAATCATTTCTTTGCGCCCTTCGCGTTTTTGCGGTAAATCTCTCTTCCTCTTGAGGAACAAGCAGGTCTACTGCTGTGGTGGAGCAGGTGGGTTTTCGGTTTTGAACTCTTTCAACCGGATGTTGCGGAACTGGGCGACCGATGGAGGGCCGGCATGGAGTTGCAGGGCAATGACCCCTTCCAGCTTCCGATGTGAGGCTTGCAGATCGGTCATTTCGATGACTTTGACGCCATCAATCAGATGAGTGATATGGTCCCCTTTACAGATGATGGTCAGTTCATGCCATTGAGAAAGGTCGATCGGGGTGACCTGGATGTCGAGCTTTTTGGTTTCTTTCTTCCCGTCGGCCTGAACGGTCACGTTTTGACCGCGCTGAACCATGATGCCACGCCCCTTTTCTTCGTAAATCATCCCGGTGAATTCCGGTTTGGGATGAATGTCGGCCTGATAGCCTGAGACAACCCAATCTCCGACATCAGGACGACGCTGTGACCGGTATTGCACGCCGGAGTTATTGTCCCCTTCGAACCGGAAGTCGAGCTTCAGTTCGAAATCGCCTGCTTTGCCGCCGGTCCAGACGAGAAACTGGTTCCCTTTCAGTTTGCCGTCGGATTTTCCGGTGATGACACCATCCATCACCGACCACAATTCCGGGTTGCCGTCCCAGTTGGTGAGATCTTTGCCGTTAAAGAGATCTTTGTATCCCTCTTCCGCCTGAAGCGAGGAAACCAGGCCGAGCAACAGACCGCAACAGAACAAAACAGCAGGAATACGCACGGATGTCACTCCCTGGGAAGGAATACGTTCATTGGATGTCGGGCAGGAACAGAGCACCTGAATTCACAAGTTGTCCAGACCGGGTGCCATGGAACAACTCATTCATCATATCAAAAGAGGCTGAACCGGAAAATCGACGGAACTCCCGGAATTTCACAAATTTCTGAGCAAATCAACAACGGGACCATTCGATGGCTGCTTGCAACTTCGCGTCTTGTCCCATACAGAATGGGAACCAACAACCTGATTCCACTTTGTACACTGTCAGTTTGACTTTTCGAACTGTGTCCCGACGGAAGATTTCATGTCGCATTCGTATCAGAAGGAATTGACGATCGCTTTGTCTGCTGTTGTGGCGGCCGCCAGGGTTTGTCGTACGGTTCAACAAGGTTTGTCTGCCGATGCTCTGGAGAAAAAAGACAAGTCGCCGGTCACCATCGCTGACTACGCCAGTCAGGCTTTAATCTGCAAGCAGATTCGAGACGCCTTTCCGAATGATTTCATTGTCGGAGAAGAGGACGCCGGGGAACTGCACCTGCCGGAGCAACGTCCGTTTGTTGAACAGATTCTTCTTCAGATTCAATCCGTTGGGCAACCCGCCAGTGCGGAAGAACTTCTCAGTTGGATTGATTCCGGTAACCACAACGGCACGGCTTCCCGATATTGGACGCTCGACCCCATCGACGGCACCAAGGGATTTCTGCGGAAAGAACAGTATGCCGTGTCGCTGGCTCTGTTGATTGACCACCAGATTCAGGTCGCCGTGCTGGCTTGTCCGAATCTGTCCGATGGCGAACAGACGGGTTCTGTCTTTTACGCTGTTCGGGGAGAAGGAGCGTTTGTTCTTCCTCTGGATGACCCGAATGCCGAACCGCGCCGGGTGAATGTCTCTTCCGTTACCGACCCAGCACAGGCAAGACTCTGTGAATCGGTGGAATCGGGGCACACCGCACATGATCAGTCTTCCGCCATTCATCAGCGACTGGGGTTAGCTGCGGCTCCTGTGCGAATGGACAGTCAGGCCAAATATGCGGCGGTAGCCTGCGGGATGGCGGAGATTTACTGGCGTCTTCCGACCCGACCGGGGTATCAGGAAAAAATCTGGGATCATGCCGGAGGAGTGTTGATTCTCGAAGAAGCGGGTGGCCGTGTGACCGATCTTGACGGGCGTCCATTGGATTTCGCACAAGGAAGCACACTCAAGGAAAATCGGGGAGTCGTCGTGACGAACGGACATCTGCACCAGCAAGTGCTCGAAGCGTTACGGTAATCAGGTGTTTTCATGGAAATTCGAGCCTTTGCCGAACAGGTTCTGTTGTCCGCTGATCTGGAGCAGAAGCTGGCTTCGGTCGGGAAAGAGCTGACCGATCATACGCCCGGTCCGGCGCTTCGTCTGGAAGAACCGGTTCGTTCGGCCTCGTTACAGTTTGCTCCCCGTCGAACGGCTCCCGCGATGCCTTCCCCGGCAGCATTGCAACACCCGGAGAAACGGGCCATTGCCCACCACATCATGGCCAATCATGAGTTACAGGCTCTGGAAGTGATGGCGTGGACACTACTCGCATTTCCGGAAGCTCCAACGGAGTTTCGACTGGGAATGACCTGGGTCATGGCGGATGAACAGCGTCATACCCGCATGCATATCGAACGGGCCGCCAAGCTCGGTCTGGCATTTGGCGACCTGCCGGTGAACTGCTACATCTGGAAGAAGGCGTTGTCGTTCACCTCGGTGATGGATTATCTGGCCGGATTGCCGCTCGTGTTTGAAGGGGCCAATCTCGATCATTCACTGGAACTGGCGGATGTGTTCTCTCTCGCCGGAGATGAACGGAGTGCCGCGCTGATGCGAGTGATTCATCGGGACGAAATCGAGCATGTCCGTTTTGGTCTGGAATGGCTGCGAAAGATGAAGCCGGAGCATCTTTCCGACTGGGAGGCGTTCGAAGCCCATCTGCACTGGCCGTTGAGAGCGGTCAAAGCCCGGGGAGAGGTGTTTCAACGGGACGCACGACTTCAATCCGGCATGACCACGGAATTCATTGACCGTCTGGAAAATGCAGTCGATTCTCCGCCCCCTTCGGGACCATTTCCCGGAGACAAAAAGACTGGGGGATGAGGGAGGGGGAACCACGAATCGAACGAATTTCACGAATCTTTTGATCAGAATCTATCTGAAATTCATTCGTGTGATTCGTTCGATTCGTGGTTTTCTCCCCCCGATCTTCCAGACCGGATTGCAGTCCGCCATAGTTGTTTCAGGCCGGGTTGTTTCGATTCTGACGCTGTTCTATAGTGCCGCAGGATTTCTTCCGCGGGGAGGAAATGGTGCGCGCAGAATTTCCACCACAGTATTTCAGTCATTGGCGGTCCCGATTGGGGCGATGCGGTTTCAACGATGCGTTTTTCTCTGATTGATCAGATTACGGAACTGCAAAAAGGCGAGTCGATCAAGACCGTCAAAAACCTCTCGCTGGCCGAGGAATACCTGCAGGACCACTTTCCCGGCTTTCCTATTATGCCGGGGGTTTTGATGGTGGAAGCCATGGTGCAGACCTGCGCCTGGCTGATGAGGGCCAGTGAAGACTTCCAGTACAGCACCGTATTGTTGAAAGAAGCCAAGGCGGTGAAATTCAACAGTTTCGTTTCACCTGGAAAAACATTGTCATTGACCGCGACCGTTCAGAAGAAAGAAGGCCGGTTCTGGACGTTTAAAGCGAGCGGCAACGTCGGCGATGTGGGCGCGGTGAGTGCCCGGCTGATTCTGGAACAATTCAATGTGGTCGACACCCATCCACAACTGGCTTCGGCCGATGAAACACAACTGAAGAGCTTGAAAGAACTTTATTCCATCCTGAATGCCACTTAGGAGAAGGGGACAGGGATCAGGATTCAGGGGTCAGAAAACGGAATGTGACTCAATGTCCTGCCCACGAACCACTTCTCGCTCTTGAACCAACTTGAAACAACTGAAATCAAACAAATAAGCAGGAGAATAGAAATGAGTCTCGAAGGACGGATCGCGTTAGTGACTGGGGGAAGTCGGGGAATCGGGAAATCGGTCGTTGAGACCCTCGCCGCCAAAGGGGCCAAAGTCGCCTTTATTTACCGGTCCAGCAAGGAATCTGCCGACAAACTGGTCGCTGAACTGGCCGAAAAAGGGGCCGAAGTCATCGGGATTCAGGGAGACGTCGCGAATAAAGCAGAAGCGGACAAGGCGATTGCCGAAGTGATCGCGAAATGGGGGCGTCTTGATATTCTGGTGAATAACGCCGGAATCATCAAAGACGGTCTCCTCGCCATCATGGAAGAAGATGCCTGGCAATCGGTCATTAATACCAATCTGGGAAGTGTTTACAACTTCTGCCAGGGGGCCATGCGGCAGATGATGTCCCAGCGTTACGGCCGGATCATCAATATGTCGAGCGTGGCCGCAGAGTTCGGCAATCAGGGACAGGTGAACTACGCCGCGAGCAAAGGGGGGATTCAAGGCCTCACTCGTTGCCTCGCCACAGAAATCGGACGCCGCAACATTACTGTCAACGCAGTCGCTCCGGGGTTCATTGAAACCGACATGACCGAAGCCGTTCGCAATGCCGCCGGTGGGGATATCAAGAAGCAAATCCCACTCAAACGACTGGGAAAACCAGAAGACATTGCGAATGCCGTTGCATTTCTGGCGAGCGAGGACGCCGCTTATATCACCGGTCATGTTCTCGTCGTTGACGGCGGATTGACTCTGGGCGGATTTTAGAGCAGTTGGCACTGACGCATCGGTTTCTGCTATTGCGACCCGGCTGGGATCGGTCATTCCCGCCGGTGAAAATTTGACGGATGTGCTGTATTGTCCGGATTTTACCGATCGGAAAACAGGGAAGACGCTGAGTTTTTCTCTGCTTTTCCCGGAGGTGTTGTTCACTCAATGGGGTTCAGCCGATAACATCTCACTGAACGACTGTTCTGAATCGTGGAAAATTCAGGGCAGGTTCTAGCGTCTGATTGGGTCAGGCGATCAGGAAAAGCAGCATTCTGGCGACGGTCAGCAGGTTTGTCGGGGTCAGGACAGGCCGGGTTTCTTTTCCTGAGAAGTGAAAGGTCTGTGAAAGGGCTCACCTCTTTTGCAGGCCGCAACCGTTGGGGAACAACGGTGAGTTTCGTTCCGAGAACCGTGATCGGAACATCAACTACGGAGTTTAAATAGATATGCCGAGTCAAGAAGAAATCTTTGAGAGCGTTCGTGAAGTTCTGGTGGACGCATTGGGCGTTGATGACGATGAAGTGACCCCGGAAGCGACCTTGATCGGAGATCTGGGAGCCGAGTCCATCGACTTTCTGGACATCGTGTTCCGCCTGGAAAAAGCATTCGACATCAAAATTCCGCGTGCCGAACTGTTTCCGGAAAATCTGGCCGCTGCCGATTCCGGGTTCGTTCTCGACGGCAAAGTCACTGAAGCCGGTATCACCGAACTCCGTACCCGTTTGCCTCATGCAAACGTCGACAAACTGGCTGCCGATCCGAAAGTGGAAAACATTCAGGATCTGTACACCGTTGAGATGATTTCCAAATTCATCGCCGCAAAACTGTAATCCGGTTTTTTCGAAGACCTGAACGCAGTATCGGAAATGCGTTTTTTCGCCGCGCAGCACAGCTGCGCGGCTCCGTTTTTTTCTATCATGCTGCAATTCTGAATCAAATTCCGTAGGGGTGCGTCCAGACGCACTCGAAGAGTTGCCGGAGAGTAGAGTATGCGTTGGTTTTGGGTAGATCGTTTCATCGAGTTCAAAAGCGGTGAACTGGCTCGGTCAATCAAGAATGTGTCTCTGGCGGAAGAACACCTGCACGACCACTTTCCCGGCTTTCCGGTGATGCCCTGCTCTCTCATCATGGAGGGGATGGCTCAAACCGGCGGCATCCTGCTGGGAGAGTCGCACAAGTTCAAATACCTGGTGTTTCTGGCGAAAGTTCCCAAGTTCGTTTCTCACCGTCCAGCCCGACCGGGTGATCAACTGATCTACACCGCGAAACTGCTGGAAGCCCGGGAAGAAGGGGGCATGACCAGTGTGACCGCTCATTGTGGGGACGAACTGGTTGCCGAAGCCGAAATCGTGTTCGCCAACCTCACAGAAGAAGACGCCGGAATTCCCGCTGGTGTGAACCAGAAAAACGTCGTCGAAGCGGGACTGGCCAGCCTGCTCGCTGAAGCCGGCGTGAAGAAGTAGAGAAGGGGGCAGGGGCCAGGATTCAGGGGTCAGTAAGATACAATTGACCATTTTCTGAGGTTATTGAGATTCAATGAGTTTTTCCGGCGACGATGAGTTGGTTTTTATGATGGGAGAAGACCGGGTGCGAATTCCGCGTGACCGGATGTATTCCCGTAATCATTGCTGGGTTCAGGAAGGACCTGGTGGATTTCGTGTCGGGCTGACCGAATTCGCTGTTCATTTGCTGCAGGAGATCTATTTCCTTGACTGGAAGATCGAGCCGCAGACCTTGGTGAAAATGGCACAAGAGATTGGTGAGATCGAAAGTTCAAAGACCGTTTCCAGCCTCACACCCGCAGGGAACGGGCGGCTTCTCGACTTCAATTCCCTCTTGTTGGACGATCCGAGCGTCATCAATACAGATGGCTATGGACTGGGCTGGCTCTACCACATCGAGACAGATGCCCGGTTCATGTTCCCTGAGGAATACGTCAAATTCCTCGGTGCGGAATGGGATGAAATCCAAAGAAAAGCAAACGGTCCGGCCAACGAAAACTGACCGGACCTGACGTTTACAAGCCAGAATAATGCAGGAGGAACCACGGAAATGACGGAACGAACAGGTGAGACAGGTCTGTGCATGTCGTAGATGATCGATTCAATGAACGATCAGTCTTCTCCAAGACTTATTTCAGTCGTTCCAAGTTTGCCTCAATGGAGGGATCAGTGGGTAGTGGGTAGAAAATGCAGGCTTTTTCCGGATTTTTCTGACCTCTGGTCCCTGAATCCTGACCCCTTGCTCTCCATCACAAACAAACTTGGAAGCACTGTATTTTGTAATCCCCTTCCGTCTCTTCCGTTCTTTCCGTGGTTCCTCCGCATTTTTTGAATGAAAGATTGGCGCCGCTTTACACTTCTTCCGGGACGATGAACGGAGCCCGATAGGTCCGTCTCAGTAATGCATTCGCTTCTGGCGACTGAGGGAATGTCTGCGTGGCGGGATCGAATTCGAGCGCCGCTCCCAGTTGAATCTTGTTCTGATCCGGAGCGATATCGTTGGCAGCAAGATGTTCAACCAATCGTTGACCACTGTCACCGAAGAATGGGTTCGACTGAATTCGTTCATTCCCCTCGGTAATCGACATCTCTGAACCAAGACGATGGGAGATGTTTCCGAGATGGCACAGGCTCGATGAGAGGTGTCCTTGTGTCACATCGCAGTTCAGTTCAGCGGCATTTCTGGAACGCATGGCGGAAAGAAAATTCAAGCGGTGATTTTGACGACCGCCGTCTCCACCACTGTTTCCCTGAATCTCGCGAACCTTGTTTCCTTCTTTGTCGTATACGGTTCCATTGGCGAACCCGACATAACTCCCCTCTTCGCAGTCAACGACGATTCCCAGGCTGGAGCCGCGATAGCTGTTGTTGTCTTTGGTATTGGCCTTGGCTGGAAGATTGCGGATTTCCAGCACGATGGGGGCCGGTTCGTAGTCGTAGCAGATAATTTGCGTGTTGGGAGTTTCCCCATTGTCATCCCAGCCGAAACGCCCTCCCAGGCTCCAGATCTTTTTGGGGAATTCATTCGCTCCAATTGCCGATCGGGCCAGATTGAGAACGTGTGGACCGTTGTTCCCCAATTCTCCATTCCCCAGTTCCCAGAACCAGTGCCAGTCGTAGTGATAACGTGCTCTGTCGATAAGCAACGGAGCCGGACCCGACCACAGGTTGTGGTTTACGGTTGCTGGCGGAGTGGGTGTTCCTGTTGGTCGGCCGATGGAGGCCCGTCGTGAATAGAAGATTCCTCGTACGCTGTTGATCTTTCCAAGGGCCCCTGCCTGCAGTTCTTTGAACCAGTCCTGAAGACCAGTCGCACTGCGAAGCTGAATTCCAACCTGCACGATTCGCTTGTATTTCTCCGCAGCCTTGGCCATCTGCTGGGCTTCCCAGATGTTGTAGGAACAAGGCTTTTCGACATACACATCCTTCCCGGCCTGACAGCCCCATATGGTCGCCAGAGCATGCCAGTGATTGGGGGTTCCGACGACAACTGCGTCGACCCCAGGGTCATCGAAGACCTGCCGCAAGTCTTCGTATTTCTTGATCGATCCGTGATCTTTCTCATGTGCCGCAGTGCTGGTTCCAAGAATCTGACTGTCGACATCGCACGCTCCGACAACCCGAACTCCGGGAATTGCTGCAAACCCCTTCAAGTGCGTCTTGCCGATCGTATTGACCCCGATCACAGCAACACGAATATCTGAATTCGCCCCTAATACTTTGGACCAGGGGGCAACCGTCGCAGTCAACGCAGTCCCCAGAGTGGTGGTGGCTAGAAAATGGCGGCGATTCAGCATAGTCATGTCGATTCTCCGAAGCAGTGAGAAGAATGTCGGTTCTGATCTCTCGATATATTACGAAGTGCCTTGTGGAAATCCAAGGCGCTCCCCGTGATATTGATTATCAGCGACTGACATGCAGGGCGAATTCTTTGCTTTCGGAAAAAGAAAGCTGTAGACCACGAATGACACGAATCGCCTGAAAAGGATTCCCACCAGATAACGCTCATGCGTCTGGGCCCGGTCGGGCAAACGGTTCTCAGATAATTCGCGAAATTCGTTCGATTCGTGGTTCCAGCTTCTGTTCCTGTTTCGCACCATGCTGCCCATTGCTCTTCATTCAGTACTTCCAAGTTTGATATGAATAGGAGAGAAGTGGGTAGTGGGTGAGGGATAATAGTGGGTAGGAAATGGCATGAATTTCCAGCCTTTTTCTGATCCCTGGCCCCTGAATCCTGACCCCTTGCTTCTATGTGAATAGACTTGGAAGTACTGTCATTACTTCTTTCCGGAGTGCTTACGCCCTTCGGCAACCGGTGGGTTGTCGCAAGTAATGTCAAACTGGCTGTCGCAGAAATCTTCGGCATCATCAAAGTAGCTGCCGACAACGTGTCCTTTGTGCCCGGTAAATCCAGAGAAGCAGAATGACTGGTTGATCGATCCGAACGCTGATCCCACATCTTCAAGCTCCTGATTGATTCCATTGGCCACTTCGGAAAGTCCGACGACCATTCCAATGACGAGAATTGTCGAGACGAGAACAAGTTCGGCCGAGACGATGAACCCGGCCTCGTCATGCAGCAGCTGCGTAGTGATGTTTGCCATGAGTTTTTGCACCTTTAAAAGACTTCTGTGTGAGAGTGAAACCTGTGTTTTGAGCCCGGTTTGTGGGTCGTTTGTGTTCGACTTGCACAACGCCCTGTAAAGCACCCTGAATGCCGGGGAATTTGGATTGGTGTTGACTCAATGACACATCTGGTCAGTAACCACATTGATTTGAAGGGCTTACGGCGTGTCAATTTTTTTAGCGAGTGGTAAACACCATTGTTTGTGAATCGAATCACTGTGGGGAAATGGCAACATCACTCACTGGCGTGTGGGCGCGGAATCGACGCTAACTCATTCCGGTGAAATGTGATATGAAGAGTGTGGGCTTCCTGCCTCGCAGTGTTGTCGCCAGGCATCATTCAGGAGGGGCGTCAGTGCATGGAATCGGGCGGGTTAAGAGCGAAGAACCCGAACCTCGATGGAGGGGTCTAGCTCCAAGAACCCCTGACAAAACTGCTCCCGATCCGCTCGTGGAAAGGAAATTTTCACGTTTTGAGGGGGTTTGTTCGCGGCACTAAAAGCAGGGGATCTTGCAAATCTCTTGGAGAAGAAAAAACGTAAGTGCCGTTTGTGCTTGCAAGGGGAAAGTCCGCCGCTATACTTCGCGGCTTACATTTCCGGTGCTGGCGTTTCGTCGGGTTTCACTTGGTCCCTTTGTTGCGAAATCAGCAGTACAGTTTCACTGTCTGTGGGCTTTGCAAGAGGGGAAGCCGACAGGGAATTCGCAACGCAGTGAGTGAGGCATCGAACCTGAGTCGATGAAATCTCACCACTCACAAGACATTTGCCTAGGTCATTGCGAGATGACTGCTGGCAGTGCGATGTGATTGGAAAGTCAGATTTTGTTGATGCGAAGTGGGATTCCCACTTTTTGGCTAGCGTAGCTCAACGGCAGAGCACCGGTTTTGTAAACCGGCGGTTGTGGGTTCAAATCCCTCCGCTAGCTTTTAGAACCGCTGGTGAAACGGCCCCTGATCTGCTCGCAGATTAGGGGAATCTCATTATTTGAGAGGTTTTGTTCGTGGCTCTGAAGTGATGAAAGTTTGTAGGGGGTGTGCCCGAGCGGCCAATGGGGCCAGACTGTAAATCTGGTGGCTCTGCCTTCGAAGGTTCGAATCCTTCCGCCCCCATTTTTGCAAAAAGTGATGCAGTTACCGCCGCTGCATTTGAGTTCAGAGGAGAGATTGGTTCCAATACCTCTTTCTGAACTCTGACACGGACGATTTGTTCGTGGTGTTGAGATTCGGGGAAATCTGGACTTCTCATGGATTTCGTTCCGGGAAGACCAAAGGTGTCCATGCGGGTGTAGCTCAATGGTAGAGCTCCAGCCTTCCAAGCTGGTGGTGAGGGTTCGATTCCCTTCACCCGCTTTTGTTTTGAGAGCGTCGGATTTCAGTTTGAATTCACTTACGGATTCACTCCATAAAAGTGACGCGGGTTGGTCTAAAAAGCCAGCCTGGGTTGACAGGGTCCATCGGGGCCGATCTGACTCAGTGTTGTGTTCATTTTAAATTTTCGAGTTGAAGAATCGGGGCGGAGCGGCTGAAGAGTCGCAGAACCTCTCCAGCAACACGCAAATTAAGGCCGGACAAGGCACTCAGGTCGGGTTTGAGGGCAGGCAACGTCGAACGTCGCTGCTGTAGCTCAGCTGGTAGAGTGCGTCCTTGGTAAGGACGAGGTCGTGGGTTCAAATCCCACCAGCAGCTTACCGGTCCGTCCGGTTTTGTCACGAAGCATTTGCGGGTGTACTGCAACGCTTCAGGGTTGATTGCGGAATCGTTTCTCCGCATGAAGATTGTTGAAAATTATCGGGAGTTTTGGAGCGCTAGTCATGGCGAAGGAAACATTTCAAAGGACAAAACCGCACGTCAACGTGGGAACCATCGGTCACATCGACCACGGAAAAACCACTCTGACCGCGTCAATTCTGGCTGTTCAGTCAACTAAAGGTCTGGCAACTCCTATTGCCTACTCTGAAGTTGCCAAGGGAGGAACAGTTCGTGACGAAACCAAAACCGTGACCATCTCAGTCTCACACGTTGAGTACGAGTCACCTAATCGTCACTATGCCCACATCGACTGTCCAGGGCACGCGGATTACATTAAGAACATGATCACCGGGGCCGCCCAGATGGACGGTGCCATCCTCGTGGTCTCTGCAGCAGACGGGCCGATGCCACAGACTCGCGAGCACATCCTGCTCGCCCGTCAGGTGAACGTTCCGGCTCTGGTTGTCTTCCTGAACAAGTGCGATCTGGTCGACGACGAAGAGTTGCTCGAACTGGTTGAAATGGAAGTTCGCGACCTGCTCAACAAGTACGATTTCCCAGGCGACGACGTCAAGATCATTCGTGGATCGGCCAAGCCAGCTCTGGATAATCCGGCCGACCCTGAAAAGAACGCTTGCATCGGCCAGCTGATGGACGCTCTGGATTCCGACATTCCGGAACCAGCGCGTGCGATCGATGAGCCGTTCCTGATGGCAATCGAAGACGTGTTCTCGATCGAAGGTCGCGGTACTGTCGTGACCGGTCGTATTGAACGCGGCCGAATCAAAGTTTCCGACAAAGTCCAGATTCTCGGTCTCCGTGACACTCAGGAAACGACTTGTACCGGCGTTGAAATGTTCCGCAAACTGATGGAACAGGGCGAAGCTGGCGACAACGTTGGGATCCTCCTGCGTGGAACGAAGAAAGAAGACGTCGAACGTGGACAGGTTCTTGCTGCTCCAAACAGCATTAAGCCGCACACCAAGTTCGAAGCCGAAATTTACGTTCTGAGCAAAGACGAAGGGGGTCGCAAGACTCCGTTCTTCAGCGGATACCGTCCTCAGTTCTACTTCCGGACAACCGACGTGACCGGTGCCGTGAAACTGCTCGGCGACGCAGAAATGTGTATGCCCGGCGATAACGTCAAACTGGAAATCGAAATGATTAAGCCAGTTGCTCTGACAGACGGAAGCCGCTTCGCGATTCGCGAAGGGGGCCGAACTGTCGGTTCAGGCATCGTGACGAAGATTTTGCAGTAGTCAGATGAGTCCATTTCCCTGAAGCCAGTACAGCTTCAGGGAAATGTTTTTCAGAGTGATCGGTGGGAAGCGTTTATAAAGAGCGTGAAGAGTCTCAATTCTTCCACGCTCCTTTTGATTGGCTTCCTGCGAATTAGTTATTTGTTGGCGTTATAGGGTTGAGACAATGGCTCGCGAATACGTGTGGCTGGAATGTACGGAATCCGGTTCCCGAAATTACCGGGCAATCAAAGAGATGCGCGGTACGGAGCGTTTGGAGCTGATGAAATACTGCCCCAAGCTGCGTAAGCATACGTTGCACAAAGAATCGAGAAAGAAATAAGGTCAGGCGTCCGGAATTTCAGGGTCGTGACTCCGTTGTGGGTTTTCGGTTCTTGTTCTGGCGCTTTCCTTTGTTACGGGTGTAGCTCAATCGGCAGAGCAGCGGATTCCAAATCCGCAGGTTGGGGGTTCGAGTCCCTCCGCCCGTGTATTTGGGAACAAGTCGGCCGTTGATCGTGGATAAAGACTCCCAGCTAGCCACTATCTGTTGCCCGCGACCCACTTTTAATGTAAGGACACGCCTGGGATGGCAAAAGCAAAAGTAGAAACCTCCTTTTGGGGATCGATGCTGCAGGCTCGTCTTTTTAAGAAGAGTCAGGGACGCATCGTTCGCCAGGTGACGTTCTTCGCTGTCGCCAGCATCTTTTTGATTGCGGCTTGGCGATTGAACTCACTGATCCTGTTGGATTATGCCTCAGGAATTCGCTGGGGAGTCCCGGCTGCAGTGACCGCTCTGGGAGTGTGGTTTGCTTATGGATTGGTGAATTGGCCTCCGTTTGCCAATTTTCTGATTTCTGTGGAAGCCGAAATGGATAAGGTTTCCTGGGCAACCTGGGCGTATCTGAAACGCGCCACTGTGGTTGTATTGACCACAATGTTCGTTTTGGGGGCGTATCTGTTTATTTGTGATATCATCTGGCAGCAGGTGTTTACCTTTGTCGGATTTTTGAAAAGTTAGTTCTTGGGCTTCTTGCAATTCGTATGGCTGCCGGGTCGTTTTGATAAAGATCCAGTAGCAGGCAAGGAAAATTAGACCTTTTTGGATTGGATCGCTTGAAAATCAACGAGTGATCCACAAAGATACGTGGCTCGCCCATGGACGAAGAACGTAGTAGCTCAGCAAAAAAGTCATCGTCGTCGTCAAAAAAGACGGAAAGACCGACTCTTGACTCGATCGCACTGAATGGAGAAGAAAACTCCAGAATGCAGTGGTTCGTTCTCAAAGTTCAAAGCAACCGCGAGAAATCGATTCGTGATTCGATTATCCGTCGAATCAAAATGGAAGGGATGGAAGAGCACTTCGGTCAAATCTACATCCCGACCGAAAAGGTTGTTGAAACAAAAGGGGGCGGGCGTCGTGTTCGGGAGCAGAAGGTTCTCCCGGGATACATGATGATCCAGATGGAGATGACCGACGAAAGTTGGCACCTCGTACGCTCAACTGGAGGGGTTGGAGATTTCACTGGAGCGGCGGGCAAGCCGATTTCGATGGAATTTTCAGAAGTCAAGCGGTGGCTGGGTCTGGAAACAGAAGTTGCCACTCCCGGGGAGGTTGAAAAGCCTGCTCGAGCGGTCGTGAAATTCGATGTCAGTGTCGGGGATCATGTGAAGGTTAAGGAAGGTCCATTCGAAAGTTTCGAAGGGGCAATTGATTCCGTTGATGACACTACTGGTAAAGTCAAAATCATCATCGAAATCTTCGGGCGACCGACAGAAGTTGAACTGGAACATTGGCAGGTTGAAAAGATGTAATTGTTGGCCTGTCTGCCAGTGGTCGGATTTGGTTTCTGGACCGCTTCGGATTAAAGATGGCAATAATTGTCTAAGGTGATAATCGGCGATGGCGAAGAAAAAGCAGGTCA
>DATMFC010000406.1:0-6460 GCA_035556335.1 Planctomicrobium sp.
CGTCACCACCCGCAAGCGCTGGCACGGCCCTCCTCGCGCCGGGCCAGTTCGCCGCATTGAAACGGTCCTGACGATCACACGTGACATGAACAAACCGAACACTCAACCCGCCTCGGAACCTTGATGGGGGCGGTGCCTCCCGGCCTGTTGCCGGGAGGCAGAATTCAACACGAAAGGACCAATGGAATGAGTCTTACGAGAGAAGACGCAGAACGGATTGAAGAGCTGATTCTCGCCGGTCGGCTACTGTCAAACATGGCGTGGAACATCAGCCAGGGTGGAACGACTCCGGCCGCGATCGGCGGTGAGATGCGAAAACGTTGGGAAGCGGCTTTGGACGAAGCCCGTCCTGCACTGGCAAAACTGAAAGAGTGCGAACCGGCTTTCGACCGGGCACTGATCGGATGCTAACTGAAAGACTCTTGAAATGAACACACGACGCAATAGCAAAATTCGACTGACGATCGATCATGCCTATTCCCTCATCGCTCGCGCAGAGGAACAGATCGAGAAACTCGACGATTGCCCCGTTCCCGACAATTCAGGTCGAGTGAACATCGAAACGATGATGACGCTGACGCAGGATTTGAAAGATCGTCTCTCGGCTCTCTCGGACGCATTTCTTCCATCATGAAAGGACTCGACATTGAAAGCGATCACAATTTCACAGCCTTACGCATCGCTCATTGCAGACGGTGAAAAGATTGTCGAGAACCGCACGTGGCATCCGGGCTACACCGGACCGCTGGCGATCCATGCCGGACTTGGCACTCAGTACCTCTCACCTCAAGAGCTGGAACGCTATCCGACCGGCAAGGTGCTTGCAGTCTGCGTTCTGGTTGGATGCCTGCACATCAACACCATTCGGGCCGCGTACCAGAAAGGGGAAGGGGTTGGCGAGTTCCCCGCCGAAACGATTGCCAAGCTCGCCAAGCACAAGCACACGGAAGGCCCGTACTGCTGGCTGCTGGAGAAAATCACAAAGCTGAAACATCCCGTCATGATCGGCGGGAGACAGAAGCTGTGGAACTTTGATGAAACCCGGATTACGGAGTGAATGAACCATGGAAAAGGTGATCGAAGTGAAAATGGCCCGAACCAGTTCGGAAGAGATTCATGCCGTCCACGACTTCCTGCAGGATCTGGAGTCGGTTCTGCACACTGGATATTACACCAACCAAGATCATGAAGACGTCATCGTCGGGAACGATCCGGAAGGATTGTCGAAGTTCATTGAGAAGCGATTTCCGAAAGTGTCTGCCTGCTATACGCGGGTGCTAATGAACACGCAGACGCTGCTTGATAACTGTTCCGATCCGGATTCCGAGACGCTGGAGTGGAGGCCGGACATTAAGGCTCTGATGGAAGCACGCAATGCAGCTGCGGAGGTTGAGCCATGAAAGGGAAGAAGTTCATGCCGTATGTTCGGCGGGCAAATGGAAGAGAGAAATCAGAGTCGTTCCGAATTGCCATTCGTCTGGCTTATTACCAGATGCGACGTCGTCGGTTTTACGTGATGGTCCAACATGGATTTCCGAATCTTGCCATTGAGGTCGGAGCATCGAAACGGGAAGTGCAACAGAAGCCGCTACCTGTTGCCTGTGGAAAGATGAAGTTCAAGGAATGGGCAAAGCTGATCCAGCGCAAGGCCCGTGGTGTGTAGATTGACAACTGAAGGGAATCACAATGGGTCTGGAATCCGCACTCTATATTCCGGGGAAATTCTATCGCGTTCCCTGCGTCGAAGCCATGTGGAAACATCGCGTCGGCATTTATGTTGTGATAGGGCCGAAGCACGACGACGCTGAAATCATCCGCTTTCCGGAACAGCACTGGCATATGCATGCAAAGTTTGCACCAGATTGGGCGATGACCGGAATTCATCGAAGTGGTGTGCATGACGTTTTCAGCATGCCCATTCATACACACTCCGAAACACGCTACGAGGAAGAATTTGAGGCCCGGTTCATCGGATACCGGGTCCGGAAATGTCGCCGCGAAATGCCAGTCAATCCGTTTCCCGGCCGGGCGGGATGGCACAAAGAACTGACAAATCATTACGCCGAAAAGAGTCTCAATCTGAAGCGTCCCGTCTGCCCCCATCGGGGCGTGGATTTGTCTTGCGTTCCCGTCAGGAACGGCTGCATCACCTGCCCACTGCATGGGCTGATGTTTGATACGCAGACAGGACGAGTACGTCAACCAGGTTGACCTTTAGAAATGGATTTGGTGGCTCAATATGTATGAAGCATTTACAGAACGATCCCGCAAAGTGATGGGGCACGCGAACGCAGAAGCCCAGCGTTTCAATCATGAATACATTGGGACGGAACATGTTCTTTTAGGATTGATCCGGGAAGGATGCGGCGTTGCCGCCAATGTCCTGAAAAACCTCGGCCTTAACCTGTCGGACTTGCGTAAAGAGGTTGAGAAAGCCGTTCATCCCGGTCCGGACATGATCACGATGGGACGGCTCCCTCTCACTCCCCGGGCGAAAAAAGCAATTGAATATTCCCGCGAAGAGGCCAGAGAGTTCGGCTGTCATTACGTTGGAACGGAAGCACTCCTGTTGGGACTCGTCAGGGAAGAGGAAAGCGTTGCGGCTGCCGTTCTCGGAAACAGCGGAGTGACCCTGGAATCTGTCCGGAAGACAGTTCTGGAATTGATTCCGAAGCCGGTTGACCATCCTGAGAAGGAACAGGCTGTTGTTAAGACAATCCGGAGTTCATCTGATGATGTGATCTCTCACCGCATGTTCTTCGTTGCCAGAGCCATGGACTTGTCATTGCAGATGCTCAAACAACAAAAGAAACCAGCAACCCCGGAATCCATCGCCGAACTCTCCGTGCAGATCGGCGAAGCCGTCTATGCCCATTTCCGGTTCACCCAGAAGTGAACCGGCTACTTCGGAGGCAAATCAATGAGAACAAACTGCGAAATCTGCAACAAGCCACTGGATGGAACACACTGGAAACGCTGCATCGCCTGCATGAAGTGTGACGGCTGCGGCATAACCGAAAGCCTGTGCTCTTATGTTGACGGCGTGCGGTGCCAGCCCTGTGAATACGCTCGCAATCGCGAGCTGATCAGGACGTTCAAGGGGCGAACAGACTTCACCGGAAGCATTGTCTGCCCATGGTGCGGGGATGTGTATTCGGACTCCTTCGAATACGACGAAGGGGAAATGAACTGCCAGCGCTGCGGGAACCTTTTCGACATGAGCCGGTGTGTCGAGGTTTCATATACGACGTCCAAAGCCAAAGCCCGCAAGAAATCATAACTGTCCGAGGCATTAAGCCGGGAATTGAACCTAAGGAAAGGGGATTCGATGTTGTTCATGAGCATCAAGCCGAAAGACTGCATCCTGATTCGTGTCAACGGTATTGACGTCTGGATTCAATTGCAAAAGCAGAAAGGGGGAGCCGAAACGCGGATTGCGATTCAGGCCGATCGAGCCGCCCAGGTGTATCGAGAACACCATCTTCCCGAACTGGGAGTGGAAGTTCCGGACTGCCTGAAACGAATCAAGGCAACGGAATTCGCGGCGGTTGAATCCGCCGGCTCTTGACCGCCAGAACGAAGCTGAAGGAACAGCGTCATGAGCGAACAAACACAACTGGAAATCAACTTCAAGCAAGCTCAACGAGATCGCATGATCGAGCGTCTCGGGCTTTCGGATCGCGTCACGTTGCTGTTGAAAGCTCTTGACCGTCTCGCACTTGAACGTGGCATTCAGGACGACTTCGGCGTCCTGTTGGTCGATGCCGCAAAAGCCGACATTGCCGCAATGATGAAACGATCTGAGGACACGGCGAAACGCGCGTGGGAGGATGCCCGGCAGACTCCCTATCTCATCGTCGAGCGAAGCCAGAACATGGCTCACAACTTTGCCATCCAGTGGCCCCTGATCTTCTCGCATTCCGCAGGTTGCGATCCCCACAAATGTTCAGATAAAGGGGGCGCAGGGAGGGGTCGCAACCTGCCACCCCGGGGGTCGCAACCTGCTACCCCGGGGGTCGCAACTCTGCCGGTGAGGGGTCGCAACTTGCCACCCCCTGATCGCGAAAAACCCAATGTTCCAGAGGGGGGTGGCAGGGGGGGTAGCAACCTATATGAAGGAGAAGGAGAAATAAATTCTTCTTCTTCGGCGGAGGGGTGGCAGCTCGCCAGGGCGATCTTGTCCCGGTGTGGAGTGGGAGCGGTCCGTCCGGCGCTTCAATCCGCGATGGACGGCGGCTGGTCTCCGGATCAGGTGATCGCTCTCTGCGAAGAGTTTCGCAAAACCACCATCGACGGCGTCGCCGCATGGGGGCCGCGTGTGCTGTATGGGCATCTGGTCAACGCGAGCCCAGGGGCGCCGATCCGGGTCGAGCCCTGCAAAGAGTACCGCGAAAAGAAAGCACAGCAGTCCCTGCGTAATCCGGTTTCACGGGAACCGGTCACCGACAGCGAAGCGAAACCGGCCGGGGTGAATCTGGAAGAGGTCTTCGGGCCGGTTCTGGATGAAATGGAATCACACGAAATCGAAGAGCTGGTTGCATCCTGCAACAGCTTCGTGACGCGCATGTACCGCAAGAACGGACTCACGAAATCGGTTCGGGGAGCCTTGCTGTTTCAGCTTTCAAGGCAAGAGGAAACCATTGAGGAGAAATCATGACGACTACAGCCAAGCCGCTTTTAACACTCGACTATCGACTCCTGCGCAGCACCCTGCTCTGGGTTGCCAACACGACGCCCTACCTGTTCGTCAGATGGAGCGAACAGACGCCTCTGGAGCGGTATCACTTCAGTCTTCTCTGTGGGGCCGGATGGCTGGAACGATACCAGCCGGTCCGGGGAGGTGACGAACTGCGGTACCGGCTGAAAGAAGATGGAGAAAAGGCCGTGGAGTTGTTTCGAAGTGAAGCCGCCCTTCTCAGCGTGCTGAACGACTACGGAAATTTGCCGTTCAAAGAGTTCGAACCACTCCTGATTCAGGAGAACGAAAGGAGAAAGCAACATGGTTGAGACAATCAAAAAGAAGTGGCCAGACGATGCCGTGATGCTGGTCGCAGAAATCGCTGGGCACGAGAACAGAGCGAAAATGGAAGAGATCCGGGCCGGTCGGTGTCGGCACTGTAATCAGACCGTGCATTACGACTCACGAACACTTCGTGACGCGCTGAAGATCGGAGAGCCGTACGGGATGCCAGTCAAATTCTTCTGTGTTCCCTGCGCGGTGGAACACGATTTTCAAATGATCAATGTTCTTGTGGACCATCGGAAATGAGCAACCTCTTTGAAACAACGGATTCCATGACTCCGGACGAACGGCGGGAATTTCTGTTGCTGAAAAACTTCCGGGTTGCGGTGAAGTCGTTTGCGTCGATAGAGCGGGAGCTGTGGACGATGACCGAAATCGGCGGACGCTACACCGGCGAGGAACGGCTGTTCTATGTTGATCTGGTTTCCGGCTTTTGGCAGCAATCGGGATGTGCCTGGGAACTCTGGCAGTATGGACCATGGTTCATTCCAGAAATGCCGTTCTTCAAACGGTGTCAGTCTGCCGGTTTTGTCATCGGCAAAGAAAAGGATCAGAGCGCGGAAGCGACGTTTCAGGGCCGCCGGTTCCTGCTGCATGGACGGCTTCGAACCATCTTCGAGCCCGACACGAAACAGATGTTTTCGTTCGGTTCGTTCTCGGAATCGATCCGTGGAGTTTCACCGCTGGTTGCCGTCTCGAAGACTGTTCAACAGATGGAATCCTTTGCGGGTGAAGTGACACGAAAGCAGGTGGAAACGGCTGTTACCGTGGTTTCACAGACACCGGCAAAGCGGGTTCAGAAGACGTTGTTCGGGTGATCTATGGGAAAGTTCCGCCTGCGATTCTGCGACTGCGGGAAATGTGGTGAATACCGATCTCACACCGAGCGGGAAAAGATCGTCTCACGGAAAACCGGCCGGTTTGTTGTCCCGATTCTGGAGTGCCGGACTTGCGGGACGCGAATCGGTGATGTGAGAAGAAAATTCGCCGGAGCGATCAATCAACGTGTCTTCGATTTCTGGGGAGAGTCATGATTGCCAGTGATCTGTTTTTTGCTCCCGATGTGGATTACGTCGAAGTCCGGCGTCTGTGCGATGCCATCGAAGCGTCCGAAGAACAGCAGGCCGCTTCCCCCGGGCCGTCACGTCTCAAGCCACCCAGAGGGAAGCGGGGCAAGAAATCGAAGACGCCTCCTGATGAGTTGGCCTATGTGACCCTCACCGTTGAGGAGTGGGAACGGTGGATGAAGTCTCTGGGAACCATCACGGAGCCGTCAGGGATGTTGTTGCGAAACACGATCTTTGCAGAGATCAAAGGAAAGTCCGGACATGTGACGATCTGGAGTGCCTGGGTTGCGTGGTGTGCATTGCTCAATGCGGCGTTGCGGGGAACGGGATCGGGTGGGCTGAATTCACGAGTCACCGCGCAGGTTTCCAG
>DATMFC010000407.1:0-12709 GCA_035556335.1 Planctomicrobium sp.
ATGGTTTGCGGCTCGGCGGGAGCCTCGCCCTCCCGGAACATTTTCAATAGAGCGAAACCCCTGCTTATTCAGGGCCTGTTCATTGACCTGCTTTTGATTCAAGAGGATCCACTCCGTGACTGTCGAGAATTCTGATTCCTCCAAGCCGACGACACCTCCTCCGGAAGATCAACTTCCCCCCAACACAGACAGCAACGCTGAAGGCCAGGCATTAGATCACGGTGCCGAAGAAGAACTGCCGGAATACGAAGAACTGACTCCGGAGTATCTCGAAGATGAGTGTATTCGTGGAGACATCATGCTCCGCTGGGCCACGATTCTGCTCGGCGTTCTTGGTGGTTGGCTGCTGATCACGGAGACACCCGTTCTCGTCTCCGTTCGAACGGGAGAATATCTTCTCTCTCATGGAATTCTCCCTCCCCGAGCTGATGTTTTCTCCGCAACAGCAGAAGGACGTCCCTGGGTCAATCTGCACTGGTTGACCGATCTCGTTCTGGCGGGAATGCACTCCATACTGGGAATGGCCGGACTGACGATCCTCAGTGCGTTCACCGTCGGCGCGACGATGTGGACGCTCTCTAAAATCACCCTGCCGCAAGTGACAACATGGTGGGGATCGGTCTGCTCCGTGATTGCCTTGATCGCATTTTTTCCGGTCATTCAGCCGGGAGTCCCGACCATCACGCTGTTGGGACTCGCTTTGCTCGGAGCCCTGCTGTTCCGGTTTCAAACCGCCCCCTCTTCCGGCAAGCCCTGGTTACTGATTCTGCTCATGGTCGTGTGGACAAATCTCGATCCGCATTGCTGGATCGGGTTGCTCGCGTTGTTGTTGTTCCTCATTGGAGAACTGCTGGCGAAGAGTTTCAGAACACCTGAAGGGAAGCAACGCCTTCTCATGCAGGGAGGAGCACTGTTGGGAGGGATCCTGATTTCTCCGTGGCCATTGCAACCGGCGTTGCAGCTTCGAACCGTGTTACTTGAATCACAGGAAACGCAGGCATATCAGAGCTTCCGTGACTTCTTTCCGCTGCTTGATTTCAATCTCTCACAACCGGAATTCTGGCGGGCTCTCGACATCTTCGCCACGATTGCTCTGGCGCTGGCCGGACTGGCATTGATCACGTTGCTCCTTAACTGGAAACGACTGCATCCAGGCTGGGCGCTGATCTGGCTGGGAACAAATGCCCTCGGGTTCTTCTGGGGAGAAAGCATTTATTACGTTGTGATTCTGAACGCCGTGATTGCTGCGGTGAATGGTCAGGACTGGTGTCGTCATCAGTTCAAAATGGATTACGCCGTCACGAATCTGAATGTTCTCTGGTCGAGACTCGGAAGGGCGGGGACAGTCCTCGGCATCTTTGTGATGGCCTATCTGATGATCAACGGGGCATTGATGGGGGCACAAGGTCGCCGCATCGGAACCGGATTGGATCCCCGCTGGAAAGTTCGAATTGAGAGCCTTGAAACACAGGTGCTGTCGGCCGCTTCCTCAGACCGTATCTATCCGACGACACCGTCTCAGGGAGACCTGCTGATCTGGGCCGGAAAGAAGCCGTTCGTTGACAGTCGTCTCGCGCTTTATAAAAACGGTGACGAAAATCTGCTGGAACTGCATCGTGAGATCCGGTCGGAATTGTTCTCTGCTTCTGACGAGGCGAAAGAAACTCCTGTCTGGAAAGAGGCGTTTGAACGGTTCAAGGTGAATGATGTCTTTGTTCGACTCTGGGGACCACGACCGCCGTACGTGCAATTCTTCCGCATCGATTCTCTTCCGAGTTGGCAGTTGACCGGACTGGGAAGTGCCGGGGCAATCCTGACTCGTGCTGACCTGAATTCTCCAGAACTCAAAGCACATCTGGAAAAGTTCAACCTGTCTGACTTCGCGGCACTGGCCTTTCGTCCTGCTGTGAAACCGACACCGGATACATTGGAAGCCGTCTGGCCGTTTCCGGTCTCGCGTTACGACAGTTGGCTCGTGCAGAGACTCGAGGTCCCTTCTCCGGAATCAGAACTGGCGTTTCATTATCTCGCTTTGCTGACCGATTCCGGACGACGACTGACACCGGAACAGGCGGCCGGGCTGGCTGTTCTTTCAATTCGACATGCACGTCAAGGACTGCTTGAGAACCCGAATCATCCGTTGCCTTATCGCGTGATCGGGAAGGCCAGTTCGGTTCTGCAGCGAATCGAAAACCAGATGGCCGGGATCAATTCTCCTCCTGGTGCTGTCGACTTTTACGACACGCAGATTTTGGCATCTGCTTTCTCGGCGGCGGTCGCCAGTCAGGAGAACCCCGGGGATCTCCTGGAGCTTTTTCAATTGCTCCTCGGACGCCGTTCACTGGATGTCGCGTTCAATGTTCTGAATCGTTACAGACGAGAAATGTCTCGGCGCCCTTCCGTCGCAATTGCTCCGGAAATGCAGGCGGAGTTAAATCGGCTCTATGAGCAACTCCAGAAAACCCTGGATGAGGTCGGTGCTCAGGTGATGGCAGCGAAAGAGGAATCGGAATCGCTGATTGAGGTCGCCGCGATGGCCGCCGCAAATGGTTGTCCCATGCTGGCACTGGGGATTCTTGAGCAAGACCTGACCAAACTCACCGCTGACCCGGACTTGCAACTCTTCTATACCACTCTGCTGCTTCAGTGCGGTCGACTTGAGAACGCGTTTGAGCAGATTGAAGGACTCGGCATGCGGCTCAATTCCGCTCCGGAAGGAACGATTCCTCCGCTGTTGAAAAGCCAGTGGCGGACCATCGCCCGATCGGTTCATCTCTCGGTGAACAATCTGAACGAGTACATCAAGCTCTCGACAGAGGGGGAAGAGGATTACTGGAAGTCGTCGTTGAAGCCGCTCATACAGATGCCATTCGCATCGACTCAGCTTCCATTACAAATGGAACTCTGGCCTGCCTACATGGTGGCCATGACCGCGGAATCGGCCATCGAATTACCAGAACGCTGGGCATCTCTGCAGTTCTCCATCGCGCGGGCCGAACTGTTGAGAGGAGATCTTGACGCGGCACAGGAACGGTTCCAGCGATTGTTAAAACTCAACCCACGATTCTCTATGGCCCCCGTCGCTATCAGTTACCTGAGGGAGCTGACCGGAACAGAACAACCTGTCGATTTTCAGGAAAGCAGCGTTCCGGAATGGATCGAGAAGTTTGAAACCCTCTCTGTACCGAGGTGAAAATTCAAAGCTGCGGGGCAGCGCAGCCATAAGAGGTTGTGTAACGAGGTCCATCTGAGTTGCCGTGCTCCTTGTTCCCAGGCTCCGGCTTGGGAACACACTCGACACCAAGCTCTGCTTGGTCATCCACGGGCGGTTCTTGTCCACCTTCTCCAACCGGAGGGCTGGACTCGTGAATGATGTGATTTGCGAAGCGAAGCTTCGGGGTGAGTGCGTTCCCAAGCTGGAGCTTGGGAACGAGGAAGAGAGGCCATTCAATCGCTTTGAATTTCTGATTTTGAATTTGTTTCGAATTTCCTGCTTTGAATTTTCTTCTTTCTTCTGTCTCCCATGCGAGTCAACCGCCACCCACATGTGCCACACCGTCCGGCGTTGATCGCGGCCATCTTTCTGGGGCTCGGGATTGCGGTGGATCGGCAATGGGATGTGCCTGTCTGGATCTGGCTGTCGCTGGCAGTCACATTCGCTCTTTGCACTGTGGCTCTTTGCACGGTGATCGTCACATGGTCACGACGGGCTGTCCGGTGGTGTTCTCTACTGGTATTGTTGCTGGTTCTCTGCACTGGCGGAGCACGGCATCATGTGACATGGACGACATCCCGCGCGGATGATGTTTCGTTGTGGTGTTCCGACGTGCCTGTTCCCGTCGATATTCAGGGAATCGTGGAACGGCCGGTCGAAATTCATGATCGTCCGTTCGGCCCACACATTCCTCCGTGGATGGAAGTGGACCGTTCCATCAGTCTGTTGAGAGTCGAGCAAGTCAATCTCGGAGGAGAAGCTGTTCCCTGTTCCGGACTGGTCCGACTGGAGGTGACCGGACACCTGGTGGATATTGCCGTCGGCGATCGGGTCGAAGTGCTGGGAACCCTCGCTCGACCGGGACCGCCACGTAATCCTGGTGAATTCTCTTATGACAACTTTCTGCGCATGCAGGGAACTCGGGCTCAACTTCGTGTGAATCACCCCGCTGCGGTACGAAAGATCGATTCAGAAACCGGCATCTTGTGGACACTCGCCCGTTGGCGCGGTGAGGTGCGGAAAGAATGTCAGCGACTATTGGCCAGAGAACTGAAGCCCCCGTTACGAGGACTCGCGGCTTCTCTGTTGATTGGAGACCGCACCGAACTGACTGACGAACTGAAAGACCAGTTCGCCGAGACCGGCATGATGCACCTGATCGCCATTTCCGGAATCAACGTCGGCATCATGATCGGGATTGTCCTGATCTTTGGTCGCATGATGAATCTCGGGTTTCGGTCACTGGCCTGCGGAATGATTCTGGCCGCAGTCCTTTTCACATGGATCACCGACCAACAGCCTTCCGTGATTCGGGCAGGATTGCTGGTTGTTGTCACGGTACTGGGGAGTTTACTGAATCGTCGTATTGATGGCTGGAACGCACTGGCCATCTGCGCGTTGATTCTGATGATCTGGAATCCGGCCAATCTGTTCGATATCGGAGCCCAGTTTTCTTTCCTCGCTGTTGCCGCGATTTTCTGGTCGTCACAGATTTCGCTGAAATCCCTGGTGCAAGAACGCTGGAACATCATTCAGGATGGTTCCCTCCGGCAGAGATTGGGGTTCTCCGGAATGTTGGTACTGGCCCAAATGTATTTCGTGACCGGAGCCATCTGGCTGGCGACCGTTCCGTTGACAATGGGGACGTTTCATCTCATCACTCCTGTCGGACTGTTGCTGGATCTGCTGCTGGTTCCGCTGGCGATGGGCGTTCTCGGACTGGGTTACCTTTTTCTGGGAGTCGGCCTGCTTTCCCCTTGGCTGGCCGGTTGGATTGCGATCCCATTCCACTGGGGTCTCTGGATCATGCAAACGTCCATCGCCTGGGGACAGCAGGTTCCTTTCGGACATCTGTTTGTTCCGTCGATTCCGTGGTGGTGGCTGTTTGTTTTTTATGTCCTGCTCTGGCTGACCTGGTTACGAGCGGCACACTGGGAGAACTGGTCATGGGGAAAACGAATCTGGCCGGTCTGGATCATTCTGGGATTGCTGCTTCCGTTTTTCCCGTCGAGTCGTTCAGAATTTCGGTGTACGTTCCTGTCGGTTGGACATGGATTGGCCTGTGTCATTGAATTGCCGAACCGGGAAGTCATTCTGTACGACGCCGGTACGATTGGAGATGGGCGTCGCGCACAACGCGCCGTTGAGCGGTTTCTGTGGAACCGTGGAATTCGTGTGATCGATACCATCATCGTCTCACATTCTGATCACGATCACTTCAGCGGCCTGTTTGGATTGCTCGAACGTTTCCCGGCCCGACAACTCCTCGTCTCGCAACAGTCATCCCGATCCACTCAATCCGGAATGGAGGAATTGTTTCAGGCGGCGATTACGCATCGGGTGGACGTGAAGCTTCTGCAAGCCGGAGACCGCCTGCACGCTCTGGCGGCGCCGGCGTCAATCAGCGTTCTGCATCCTGACGGCATTCTCGCTGGGGCCGGTGACAATGCCCATAGTCTCGTGCTGGCCGTGGAGTATTCCGGTCGCCGCATTCTTCTCACCGGCGATCTTGAACGGGAAGGACTGGATGCCGTTCTCTCACAACAGGACATTCGTTGCGATGTTCTCCTCTCACCGCATCATGGGGGACGTGATTCGAATATCCCTCCCCTGTTTCGCCGCACTGATCCCGACTGGGTGATCATCAGCAGTGGCCGCGAACATCCGGAATCGTTGAACAGCGCCATCGGCGAACGGACGATCCTGAATACGGCCACGTCAGGAGCCGTGACGGTGATCATTCACTCCGATGGACAAATTCGGCTTGTGGAACATCTCGCCAAGAGACCTCGCCAGATTTGACTGACAATTCTTGATCCGATTTGTTCTAATTTGAATCAGGAGCAAAAAGACCCCGTTCCATCATTTGAACGATTCACCACGAAAATGACCATTCGACGCATTGTCGTCTCGTCATATTCATTTCCGTGTTTTTCGTTCATTCCGTGGTTCCTCTGCATTTCGGGATAGTGGGAGGCGTGCATTGGATCGATTTGAGATTGTCGGTTCTATCGTGCTGGGGAACCCGAACTGGGTCGGGGGCGTCCTGGCAACGTGGATCGTCTTCCTCCTGCTGTTTGCATTCACCACCAGCCGCCTGTCCGTCTCGCCCCGTTGGAAATGGGGCCTGTTTACCCTGAAAATGCTGGCAGTGACTTTGCTGGCAATCTGCCTTCTCGACCCGTTACTGACCCGGCGTCATGTCCGCTCAGGCGAGAACATTTTTCTGCTGCTCGCCGATCAGAGCGCCAGTCTGGAGATGCGGCAGGCTTCCGGCGAAGAGACCTCACGAGGCGAGAATTTCAAATCACTGCTGACCGATCCGGAATCGCCCTGGCTGATTCGTCTCGGTCAAAATTTCGACGTGCGACGTTATGCATTCGGTTCCGCCGTCGGGGCGGTCGAGAGTTTTCAGGACTTGTCGTTCGACGATCCTGCCAGCAATCTGGCGACCGCATTGAAAACGTTGAAGACACGTTTTCGAGGGCAACCGCTCGCCGGAATCTTCCTCTTCTCGGATGGCAACAGTACCGATGATCTGAATGAAGTTGCAGAGGAAGAGGGTGTCCGCATCTTCCCGGTGATTCCGGAGCAGCGGGACGAACTTCATGATCTGTCGATCGATTCGGTTGCCGTTTCGCAAACCAATTTCGAAGACGCTCCCGTCACGATTCAAGGACGTTTTGCCATCACTGGCCGCCGTCCGGAAAAGCTGGAAGTGATCCTGACGGAACATGGGGTTGAACAATCTTCGGGACAGGCTTCTGTCCAGAAACAGTCGATCTCAACGTCGAATCAAACGGAACTGGTCGCGAGATTTCAGGTTAAGCCGAGTCGAACCGGAGTTCTGTTTTATGAACTGAACGTCAAGAGTGCTGACGCATCGTCATCCAGCCAGAACGAGGCCACCACTCGCAACAACCGACAACTGATTGCCGTGCAGCGCGATCCCCATGTCTCGCGGATTCTTTATGTCGGAGGACGCCCCAACTGGGAACATAAGTTCCTTGGTCGGGCTCTGGAAAGTGATCAGCAATTGCATCTGGTCAGTCTCGTCCGTATCGCCAGAAAAGAAGCCCGATTCGATTTTCGCGGACGTGTCGGCGAACGGGGGAACTCACTCTTTCGAGGATTCAAAGAAGGAGACGATGAAGAGACGGAAGACTACAGCCAACCGGTTCTCGTGCGGCTGAACACACGCGATCCGGCGGAACTGAGTGGCGGGTTCCCGTCGACGAAACAGGAACTCTATCAGTACGACGCCATTCTGATTGACGATACCGAAGCCCCGTTCTTTACCCGGGATCAGCAGTCACTCATTGAACGCTTTGTCTCGGAACGGGGTGGGGGACTCCTCATGCTCGGGGGGCGGGATACCTTTCGTCATGGGAAATGGGAACACACTCCGGTCGCGGATTTATTACCCGTCTATTTGAGTCGTGCGTCGCAGTCGCTGACAGGAAAACTGAAATGGTCCCTCACTCGCGATGGCTGGCTGGAACCCTGGACACGAAGTCGCCCCACTGAGCAGGAGGAAAAAGCCCGATTCAACGAAGCTCCTCCGCTGGAAATTTTGAGTCCTTCACCGGAGATCAAGCCGGGAGCCCGGACTCTGGCGACCGTGCAGAACGAACAGGGAGAAACCGCACCGTCACTGGTTGTTCAGGCTTATGGAGAAGGACGAACCGCCGCATTATTGACGGGAGATCTCTGGCGATGGTCTCTGCAGACTCCGACCGATCAGGCCGATGATGTCGGTAAGTTCTGGCGGCAACTGACCCGTTGGCTGGTCGGCGATGTTCCCGGTCGTATCGCCGTGAGTGTGACACCGACACAGTTCGGTGGATTCCCCGCGATGACCATTCAGGTTCGTCTGCGCAATCAGGAGTATCAGCCACGCGACGGAGATCAGGTGCTGGTTACGGTGCGTCAACCGGACGGGAGTGAAGTTCATCTCGATGCCCAGCCGAGTTTGAAATCAGCCGGGATGTATGAAGCGGTCCATGTCTCACGATTGGCCGGCACGTATGTTGCCGACGTCATTGCCACCGGAACAGAGAACGACCCTCTCACCGCGAAGACCGGCTGGACAAGCGATCCTGCCGCAGAAGAGTTTCGTCGAACGAATATGAATGTTGATGCACTTCAGAAACTGGCTGTGGATTCCGGCGGAGAGGTTGTTCCGCAAGCGGACTTGTTGAAGTTTGTGACCGAGTTACCTTATCGGGAAATGCCGGTGATGGAGACGGAGTCGGCCCCGTTATGGCATCGTCCCGCGATTCTTCTGATCGCTCTCGCGCTCCTGAGTCTCGAATGGGGATTGCGTCGCTGGAAAGGACTGGCATGAACAGCATTCCCTGGATTTCATTTCGGCGTTCCCTCTTTTGTGGGCTGTTTCTGAATCTCCTTCTGTTCTTCTCTCTTCCCGTTTCGTCAGACGAACAACCGGGCTTGCGCGGGGACCTGCTTCTCATCGTCGGATCATCGGGAACGCCGGAGTATGCTCAACAGTTTCAGAACTGGAAAGAGAAATGGAACGAGGCTGCCAGAGTCGGAAACGTTCATGTCACATCAGTCGGAAATGATGAGGCGAAGGAAGTGTTGTCGGAAGTTGAATCGGCTTTGAAAACACTTTCGTCAGAGCGAACGTTACCGCTCTGGATTGTGTTGATCGGCCATGGAACATTTGACGGAAGAACCGCCCGATTCAATCTGCCGGGACCGGATCTGGAACCGGGACAATTGAAGAGCTGGTTGAACACGATTCAACGACCCGTGGCCGTCATCAACTGTTTCTCTGCCAGCGGACCGTTCCTGAAAGAACTTTCCCAGCCGGGTCGTATTGTGATCACGGCGACCAACAGTGGAAATGAAGTCAACTTCTCTCGCTTTGGCGGCTATCTCGCCGATTCTATCAACAACCTTGCGGCCGATCAGGATAAGGACCAGCAGGTCTCTCTTCTCGAAGCGTTTCTCAGGGCCAGTGCATTGACCGATGAGTTCTATACCAGCGATGGCCGTCTGCCGACGGAACATGCACTCCTCGATGACAACGGCGACACCCTCCCGGTCCCCGCGACCGGGTTTGAGGGAGTGCGTCCCGTCCGCCGTGTCGAGACAGGGAACACCCTCCCGGACGGCGTGCGGACTCATCAATGGCATCTCTGTCCCAACGAAGAGGAATCAAGTCTCTCCCCGGAAACAATCGCGCGACGAAACGAACTCGAACTTCAAATCGCCACGCTTCGCAGCCGAAAAGAGCAGATTCCTGAAGAGAAATACTACACCCGGTTGGAACCAATCCTGCTGGAAATGGCCCGGCTGTTGATCTCTTCGTCCCCTCTCGAAGAGAAGCCACAAGTTCAGGAAGCCACTGAAAGCCCGATGAGCGACGACGTTCCCAAAGAATGAGCTGTAGAACTTGTTCCTGTTTCAAGATGGGCCGGTATGCGGGAGCCTCGCCCTCCCAGACACTTTCAATAAAGCATCCGCCTTGAATGTGATTGCAATCGGATTGCGGACGGTCGATGATTTGGCGACACTGATGGTGAAGGGCCGTTTCCGATTTCTTTTCCTGCGAATCTGTCTCGATCTATGAGTACCCCTCCCGAACGCCCCAGAAAAATCGGTCCCTTTCAGTTGGAGCAACCGCTTGGAGTGGGAGGCATGGGAATCGTTTATGCAGCGATCTACGAAAAGAACGGGATGAGATGTGCAGTCAAGGTTCTCTCTCCCGACTTGAGTGAGAATCAGTCCGTCAATCAGCGATTTGTCCGGGAAACGGAGATCCTCAAGAAACTTCAGCACCCGAACATCATCAAGTATTACGGTGCAGGATCGAATCGAACGCAACGCTTCTACGCGATGGAAATGATCGATGGAGGGGCTCTCGACAAGTTTCTGAAAAAGGAAGGTCAACTCGACTGGGAACAGACGATCAATTACAGCCTGCAGATTGCCAAGGCGCTGGAACATGCCCATAACGCCGGTATTGTGCATCGCGACCTGAAGCCGGGCAATCTGCTCATCGCCAAAGACGGCATCCTCAAACTGAGTGATTTCGGAATCGCCCGAGACACGCAGGCCACCGCACTGACTCAGGCGGGGAAAACGGTGGGGACCATGAACTACATGGCACCCGAACAGATCAGCGGGAAGTCCCCGATCACCAAGCATACAGACCTGTACGCACTCGGATGCGTGATGTTCGAGATGTTGACCGGTCGCGTGCCGTTTCAGTCGGAAACACAGGCGGAACTGCTGTTCAAACATCTGGACGAAGCCCCGCCGTCGGTTCGTGATTTCAATCCGACCACTCCGCTTCCTCTCGCCCGACTGATTGAGGAATTGCTCGCAAAAGAACCCAAAGACCGCCCGTATGACGCACTGGCAGTCCAGGTACGACTGGAAGAGATGCGGGAAAAACTAAAGCAACAGGCCGAGAAACGGAAGGCCGCCGCAACGCTGGGAGGAGTCACCGAGGCAGGGCACGAGCGAACACTGGTTCAAAAGAAAAAGAAGAAGAAAGTAAAAGCAGGCGAGACGGCGGCGGTTCCCTTCCATGAACGCCCTTGGGTTCTGATCGCGCTATTGGGAGTGATTCTGCTGACGGCCGGTGTTTATGTCGTTCGCAGTCGGAGCGAGAACGCGCTCTTCACCAGAATCGAGAAGCACATGCTTCAGGATTCCGGTCAATGGGTTCTGGCGGAGCAGGATCTCAAAACGATGCTCGCCCGATATCCCAAGGGAGAACATGCATCGCAAGGACGCGAATGGCTTGATCAGATTGAGATGTATCGCACAGAACGACGAATTGAAACGAATCTCAAAGTGGGCAAAGAACCGGCGAACGAAGCGGAACGTCTCTATCTCACCGCGGGACAATACGAACGCTTCGGTGACCGGATCACGGCGTTGGAGAAATATGAAGCCATTCCCAAAGTGATTGCGAGTAATGACGAAAACCGGCCGTACCTGAACCTGGCCCGACGTCAGACGGAGAAGATCCGTTCCAGTGTCTCAGGCGATACCGATCGTACCGCTTTCATTCAGGGACAACTGGAAGAAGCTGACAAACTCTATACCGATGGCAAGACACTTCAGGCCCGCGAAAAATGGCAGGCGATTGTCCGACTCTATGGCGACAACGCCGAATTCGAAGTCTTCACCAAACGGGCCACAGAAAACCTGATCTCCACCGCATCGAATTGAGAGGAACCACGGAAGGAACGGAAAATACGGAACATGAAAAGAAGAAAACAGGTCTAAACGACTCCGGTGATTCTGCGACACGACCGTCTGTTTTCAATACTTCGCCGTGTCACTTCTTCATTTCCGTATTTTCCGTTCTTTCCGTGGTTCCTCTGATTTTTTGGCTTAAAAGGAGATCAGTGTTCAAGCAGATCCGGCTTTGGCTCTGTCGGCACAGGGCCGTCGACGAAGAGTCGGTGCCAGAGTTCCAGGCAAAGCAGGTTCCACAACCGATAGGCATGATCCCAGCGATGAGTCATATGGTCGTGGATGAGGCGTTCAATGGCCTCCCGTCGGAAAAAACCTCTTTGGATCGCGCGATCCGAGAGTAACAGGTCACTGATCAACTGACGGTATTCATTCCGCATCCAGTGATCGATGGGAACACCAAATCCCATTTTGGGTCGGGTCTGAATCTCTGCCGGAAGAAAGTCCTGGAAGGTGTCGACCAGAATTTTCTTGCCTCGTCCCGGTTGAAACTTCAGCTCGATCGGCATTCTGGCCGCCAGTTCCACAACACGATGATCCATAAACGGACTACGGGCTTCCAGCGCCACCGCCATACTGGCTATGTCTACTTTCGTCAGAATGTCACAGGGGAGATACGTCTGCACATCCACGAAAGTGGTGCGTGTCACGAAGTCCCGGTTGGGACATGCTGCGTACGCATCCAGCAGCAGTTCACTGCTGTCAAAACCATCCAACTGATGGCGGAACTCAGGGGTATAGAGTTGTGATCGTAATGGGGCATCGAAGATTCCAATCCATCGCAGGTAACGTCGCTCCGGGGATTGTCCCAGAGCTTCGATGAAGCGTTTCACCCGACGCCCCCAACCTCTTTGCGTGGTTGATGCAGGAATCTGTTGCCAGAGTTTCCAGCCGAACATCGACTTCATCCAGCTGGGAATCCCGTCAAATCTTCCGGCGAGATGAACCGCCTGATAACGCATGTATCCCGCGAAAAGTTCATCCCCTCCATCTCCGGAAAGAGCGACCGTGACCAGTTGTCGGGTGACTTCAGACAAGGCCATCGTGGGAATGGCGGAACTGTCTCCAAATGGCTCGTCATAGTGCCAGATCAGTTTCGGCAGCATTCCCAGTGCGCTGGGTTCAACAAGGAACTCATGATGCTCCGTCTGAAGATGCTCTGCCGCCTGTCTGGCATATTTGCGTTCATCATATTCCTTTTCAGGGAAGCCGATAGAGAAGGTGTGAATCGGCTTGTCGGAAAGACTCTGCATCAAG
>DATMFC010000408.1:0-5783 GCA_035556335.1 Planctomicrobium sp.
TCTTTACTCTGGAGAACGATACCTGAGAGCAATGGATCTTGTAGAGACGGGTTTAAAGAGTCATGACCTTGCCCAGTATCTGCTGAAAAATTGTGCACGCGATTTGGCGATTAATGGAGAAGCCTGTGCTGGATCGATGAACGGACTGTCTGGAGAACTTCCAGAATTCGTTCCGACAGGAAAAACGATCAGTCGGAGTACAACGGTTTCATTTTCCGTTTTTCAAGGAGTCAGACCGAATGAAGATCCTCTATTGACGACGATGTGGATTGGATTAGGCGATCCGAAATTTTCCGTTGCGATTCCGTGCTGGGTTGCCACAACTGCCATTTCTCCAGACCTTCAGGGAAAGTCAGGGGCTCCCCTTTGCGAGGCCGCCATTGCGTTGCGTGATCGTTTTTATCTTCAGTCCCGGGACGGAATTCGAACTACGGGGCTACAAGCGGCATGGGATCATCTGTTGAAAGAAGAAGACCGTACCTGGCACATCGTAAAATCACGATTGAATGTGTGGCGTGAGAATGGCATTGATCGCAAATCCATGCAGGCAGTTCATCTTTCCGCAGCAGAACAAGCATTGGCTGTACTCATTCATGTCACCAATTCCAACCAGATTTCACAGACGCAGGAAGTGTCGGAATCGGTCGCGCCGAATGCTGATCCGTTCATTGAGGAATAGTATTGCTCCCGGACGTATTACTTAGAGCCGTGAACAAAACCTTTTCCAATCATGAAAATTTCCTTTCCGCGAGCGGACCGGGGTCAGTTTTGTTAAGCGTTCCAATGGATTTTTATTGTGATGGACCTCTCAGCATTCAGTATCAGAAACCTTGATCCGAATACGCCCAATTGCATGGAGGGTTCCTTCCTCTCCCATTCTAAAAGGCAAGACCATTCTGTGATTGAGAAACGACTTCTGGAAATTCAGTCGTTTTCCAATGAATTGAGAGCCAGTCCCCTGGCTGCAGGATATGAGTACCCCTGGTTATCTCTGGATGACGAACTGACTCCCGGCAGGACGCTTCCTATTGCCGGATATGGAAGCCTGATGAATCGCTATTCAGCAGCGAGAACATTGTCGCAGGAGGCGGTCATGAATTGTTCTCCAATTGTTGTTTTCAATGCCCGACGGGTTTATGACTATGTCATGAGTTTCCGTTCACGAAAGCGATTCGGACTGGATATGCCCGAGTCTCACTGTGGTGTTTTAAACTCCTATGTCACAGGAGATCTTCACGACTATTTCAATGCTGTACGAATCGAACTCTCTCGGGAGCAACTTTCTTCATTCAGAGATCGAGAATTCGGATACGATCTGCTTCCGGTGTTGACGCTTCAATGGGGAGAATTGACAGGACAACGTCATCCAACTCCCCGGATTTCTTACATTCTTTCTTGCCGTAATCCAACAAGGGAAGGTCGACAAATGGTGAATCCCGGTGTTCAGCCTCATCCGTTATATCACAGATTATGTCAGGCGGGATGTCGGGAGATCTCTGAGGATTTTTTGAAAATGTTTCATGAGACCACCTGGGTCGGTTCCCAGACAATACATTCTCCTTCTGTTATTCCATGACATCGGCAAATGATCTCGAATCCGCTTCCGGTCATCATGGATTCCAAAGGGAGAAGACTCCGGCTGCCTGACACTTCAGAATGTGTACTTCCCGGAGCGAACAATTTCTGAGATCGGCTTCCGTCGAGAGCGGACTTCCCGGGCAAGCAGTTTGGATGGTAATAATTCATGCTTCCCGGCAATTCCAACTGCGATCATGCACTCAATGTGTACGTCGTCAGGAATCTTTAATGTCTCTCGTGCGAGTTCGTGATCGAATCCGGCCAACGGATGCACGACGACTCCCAAGTGGGTCGCCTGAAGCAATAGATTCTGCACAGCCATCCCTGTATCCAGGGAATGAGTCGGATTCGGTGTTCCATCGTGTGAAAATGTCTTCATCGACAGCACGATGATGAGTGCTCCTGCACGCTCACACCAACTTCGATTCCATTCCGTCAACAGATTGAGAAAGTCTGGCCAGTCGTTTCTCTCCCGTTGCGTATAGAGAAACCGCCATCCCTGATTGTTAAACGACGACGGTGCCCAGCGGGCTGCTTCGAAAAGTTTGAACAAGAGCAGTTCCGGGACGGAATCACCTGTCATCGCCCGAGAACACCAGCGGTTCAAAATGACGTCATCAATCTCATGGTCGGCCTGACGGGGAGCAACGTTCAACGGTGGAACGGAATTCGGGTCCTGCATCTGATCAATCCACTCTCAGTGTTTCACGCACGACGATAGAAGAGGAAAACTCATGGTTTGCAGCCCGCTCGTCCAGTCCTCGAACGGAGCGGTCAATACGCTGGACCAGTTTGGTAAACACGGGATTGGTACGTCGCCGCGGACGAGGGAGATCAATCAGCCATTCCTTCGCCACCTGACCATCTGCCAGCAGCACCACACGATCAGCCAGGGCGACAGCTTCTTCAACATCATGGGTGATCAGGACGGCAGTGGCTCCTGAGCGTCGCCAGAGTGATTCAATCAGATTCTGCATATCCACCCGGGTCAGTGCATCAAGGCTTCCCAATGGTTCATCAAGGAGTAACAGGCGAGGCTGCGCCGCCAAAGCACGGGCCAGGGCGACCCTCTGCTTCTGCCCGCCGGAGAGCACTCCCGGCCAGTCGTCAATGCGATGAGCCAGACCAACACTGTTCAGGAGATCGGTAATCCGGCCTCGGTCGGCATTGGGAAGTCCCAGTCCGACATTTTCTCCAACACGTTTCCAGGGAAGCAAGCGGCCATCCTGAAACATGATTCGTGCCCATGGACAAATGCCGGTTAACGCCTCCCCTTGAATCAGCACATCACCACTGTCTGGGAGATCCAATCCGGCCAGTAATCGAAGCAATGTACTCTTTCCGCAACCACTGCGTCCGACAACCGCAACGAATTCCCCGCTCAATATGGAAAAATCAAGTTGCCGCAGAACAACATTACGTCCGAAGTTTCGTTGGACCCGACAGGTCTCGACCGTGACACCATTTGTCATGACGTTTCTCCAGGTAATGCCACCGGAGGGGCTGAGGCATAGGCATGATGCCATTGGAGAAAACGTTTCTCCAGAAGGCGAGCGGTGCTATCTGCTCCTTTGCCCAACAGCGCATAGAGCACGATACTGAGGATAACGATATCGGTTCGTAGAAATTCCCGGGCGTTCATCGCCAGATAGCCAATGCCGCTAGTGGCTGCGATTGTCTCGGCAATGATCAACGTCTGCCACATCACTCCCAATGCGAAACGAACGCCGTCTAGAATTGCCGGCATCGCCCCAGGTAGCAGGATCTGTCGAAAAAGTTGCCAACGCCCCAGTCCATAGACTTTTCCCATTTCGATCAACCCCGGGTCAACAGAGCGAATGCCATAATGCGTATTCAAGTACACGGGGAACAGCACTCCCAGCGCGACCAGAAACACTTTGGCCGTTTCTCCCACGCCAAACCAGAGAATGACAAGCGGGATGAGCGCCAGATGAGGAATGGTCCGCAACATCTGGATGGTGCTGTCGATCAGCGATTCGGCAATTCTTGATGCGCCTGTCCAGACACCAAGCGTCAGTCCCAGGACCCCGCCAATCAGAAAACCAAGCAGGGCACGTTGGAAACTGATTGCCAGATGTCGGGCCAATTCTCCAGACGTAAGCAGTGTGTAACCCGCCTTCAGGACCGAGACTGGAGTTGGAAGAATGCGTTGAGGATACCATCCCAGATCACCTGAAATTTGCCATACGACAAGTAAAGCGATGGGAGGGAGCCAGGGAATCAGTGTTCGTGTCAGTTTTCGTTTTTGCATTATGACTGTCCATTCGCTCCAGCAGGAACTCTGGCGGAACCGTTTGCAATCACTTCACTTCGGATCTCAGATTTTCGACGGTCCAACGGAAGCAATGGAAAGACATGCTCGGCGAAATGATAGGCTTCCTCCAGGTGCGGGTAACCGGACAGGATAAACGTATCGATACCGGCGTCGGCATATTCACTCATCAACGCTGCAATCGTGGGGCCATCACCGACCATGGCCGTTCCCGCTCCACCTCGCACCGTTCCGACTCCGGCCCACAGGTCAGGTCTGAGCCAGAGACCGTTTGCGCTGTTTTTCTGTAAGTCCAGCATGCGCCGTTGTCCTTCGGATTCGTATTTCGCCAAGGCTCCCTGTGCTGCCGCCCGAACATCTGCTGTGATATGTTGAGTCAGTTTTTCGGCTTCACGCCGCGATTCGGCAACGCTGTCTCGCACGATGACATGCAGACGAATTCCGAAGCGAAGTGTCCGTCCCTGCTCGGCAGCGAGTTTCTTCATCCGGGCGACTTTATCGGCAACCTGTTCCGGCGGTTCCCCCCATGTCAGATACATGTCGAGATGCTTCGCCGCAACCGCCATGGCTGCTGGCGAAGAACCGCCGAAGTAGAGTGGAATGGAAGACTGAATGGCGGGGAAATATTGATGAGCTCCCTGAACACGAAGGTGTTGTCCCTCGTAGTTGACGGTCTCTCCTCTCGCAAGAGCCCGCCAGATCGAAAGAAATTCATCGGTCTGCTGATAACGTTGATCGTGATCCAGGAAGACGCCATCGCCATGTAATTCGTCGATGTCTCCTCCCACGACGACATTGATCAGCAGGCGTCCCCGGGAATGCCGGTCGAGCGTTGTTGCCATACGATAGGTCAGTGTCGGACTCATCAATCCGGGACGAACGGCAACCAGAAATTTCAGTTGACTGGTGATTGCCGCCAGTCCTGCGGCGGTCACCCACGCATCGTCACAACCGCGTCCCGTGGGGAGCAGCACTCCGTGATACCCCAGATGATCCGCAGCACGGGCAACCTGAGAAAAGTATTCGAAGTTCGCCGGTCTGGCCCCTTGATCGGTTCCAAGGAAGCGACCATCCCCCTGCGTCGGAATGAACCAGAAGATATTCAATGACATTTAAGGATTCCCTTCAAATGGTAAATGCAGCACGGCCTCCCGGACATCGATGCGACGGGGAAGCAGTTTCAATTCGAAATAGCGATCAGCCAGTGACTGTTGGGAGGCGATCAACTCGTCGGTGACGGGTTGGGCGTCGTAACGAATCAATCGGGATTCTGCGAGTGCGATGGCCTCCAGAGAGATTCCGGTTTCCCGGGACAGAAAACGATTCACATCTTCCGCGTGATTGTCCGCCCAAGTTTTCACTCTTGATAACTCGTTCAAGAATTCAGTGAGTCGTTCCGGCGCGGAATCGGCGATTCTGCGTGAGGCAAAGTAAAATTCACGGCCTTCGACATAACCGCTTCCTGAGGCGAACACTCGGACGTCGCTTCCTTGTTCGGCAGAGGCGAGATAGGGATCCCAGATCGACCAGGCATCAATGGAACCGGTTTCCAGAGCGACACGGCCATCCGCTGGAAGCAGATAGACTGGTGTGATGTCGGCAAGAGTGAAATGATTCTTCTCCAGAAACCGCAGCACCATCGTATGAGCGCTGGTTCCTTTGGTGAAACCAACTCGGCGTCCTTTCAGATCGCCAGGCTCTTTCAGGTTGGAATCGCGGCGAACAAGAATCGCGGAAGCATCCGGACTGGGAGGAGACGTGGCGACATAGACGAACGGAATCCCGGCGGCCTGAGCGAACAGCGGAGGCGAATCCCCCGCATGTCCCAGATCAATGCTGCCAGCATTAAGGGCCTCTAACAAAGGAGGTCCCGCTGGAAATTCGATCCACTCAATTCGGACTCCTCTGGATT
>DATMFC010000409.1:0-9091 GCA_035556335.1 Planctomicrobium sp.
TGACCACCCTGATTCTCGTCACATTGCTGACGGTGGTGCTGTTCTCGTATTCGCGAACGCTGGCTCGCGTGGCGTCGGCTCGGTCGGCTCGTGAAATTGGGACGCTGCTAAGAAGTCTGATTCATCGTCAAACCCTGCGACTTGGGCCCAGTGATTTGACGGGGCATCGCTATCAGACAGCCATGACCCATTTTGTCGACGATACCGAAACAATCCGGGAGACCGCTGCCGAATGGCGCTGGCGGTTTGTTCGAAGCTGCATCCTGTTGCCTGTTCTCCTGATCTGCGTCCTCGCTATCGATTTTCGACTGGGAATCGAATGTCTGATTCCCGCGATTGCCTGCTGGTACGTCTTCCGTTTCGAACGAAAACAGGGAGCACAACGACGGCAGATCGCAGAATCACACGCCGAAACCGAAGCCCGATTTCTTTCCGAAGCTCTGAAACAGACCCGTCTGGTACGGGGCTACAATATGGAAGAGTTTGAGCAGTCGTTGTTCAACCGGCATCTCGGACGAATGACCGAGCAGACCCGGAACGCCCGGCGGCAGGAACGAACCGCTCTTTCCACGGCCCGACTGGTGACTTGGGTGGGATTAACATTAATTCTTCTGCTGGTCGCATTACGTGTGACCTCTGCGGTCAGTCCGTTGCCATTGTCGAACGCGGTGGCGTTGCTGGTGGCATTAGGGTTGTTTGCAGTGGAACTCAACTCCTGTGACAGATTGCTTCAGCTTCAGAATAAACTCGAAACCACCGGCGATCGGGTGTATCGCTACCTTGATGAAATCCCTGAAGTTGGTCAGGCGGTCGGGGCGAAATTCATCGAACCGGTCACCAAATCCATTCTGCTGGAAGCGGTTCATTATCAACAATTAGGGCATCAGTTGTTACGTGGAATCGATTTAAGAATCGAAGCCAGAACGGAAGTTGCACTGGTCTCGCTCGATCCATTATTACCTCGAACAGTTGCTTATCTGTTGCCTCGATTTATCGAACCGACAAAAGGACGGGTGCTTTTCGACGGCGAAGATATTGCCTGGGGAACTCTGGAATCGATTCGCACGGAAACGCTGTATGTCGCCGCGGAAGATCCGGTTCTCTCCGGAACCGTACTGGATAATATTGTCTGTGGCGAATCTCGCTATTCCGAACAGGATGCGATCGAAGCGGCCAAGCTGGTCCATGCCCATGCTTTCATCACACGGCTGCCGCAAGGATATCAGACCGTTTTAGGAGAGCACGGGGAGCAGTTGGATGCCGGGGCCTTGTTTCGCCTGGGACTGGCTCGCGCTGCATTACGTGATCCGGCCGTCATGATTATCGAAGAGCCTAAGGTTCTCCTCGATGATGATACAAAATCACTTATTGACGATGCGTATCAACGTCTGTCCGCAACCCGAACCATGATCTACCTTCCGGGTCGTTTGAGTACCTGTCGACGTTGTGATCAAGTGGTCTTGCTGCATGAAGGACTGGTGGAAGCGGTCGGGACACATCAGGAGTTAACGAAGTCCTCCGAAGTCTTCCGGCACTGGGACTATCTCACGTTTAACTCATTCAACCGACGCACCCAGCGGTTGCAGAAAGCATAGCACCAATGCTCCAGAGCATGCAAAACTGGTGCTCACAGTTCCGCATGCTCTGAGAGATCATTGGCTGTCTGTTCCCCTGCATTCACCGGAACACAAGGGGCATTAAATCTCGGTTGCCCCCGCGATATCAGAATTCCCCGATCACTTCGTTCCCTCCAGGTGAATGCAGCGAGACCCAGAGATCTCCGTTGATGTTTTCGCTGACAAAGCGAACCGAACCGTCCAGAAGGGTGGCATGAACTCCCCCCGTATGAAAGCTGCGAGGGGTGACATGATTCGACGACAGGTTTCCAACAAGGGCGTAACTGTTTGGGGTGGCGGCTCGTTGGACGACGTAGAGGATGCTGCCTGTGGCGGGAACTGACCATGAGGCACCAACCGTATTGTTGGTTGTTCCTCCCAGTGGTTTTATACCGTTCGGGTTGTCAGTCGTTTGGGCAGGATGTCCTGCAGAGAACTCACTAAAGGCAAACGTATTACTCGTTCCATCTGTGATCATCGATAGCTTCATTTGCTGGCTCTGGTTCTTGAAGTTGCCATCACCGGCCCAAGCCCCATCAGTGACCGCTCCCAGTGCCTCACGAATTCCCCAGCTTGTCGAGAAAACTCCGGTTCTTCCGTTGTCATGACCGTGATGTCCACACAATCCGTAACTATGGGTCGAACCGGCACCGGGATAATGCCCCGGCCAGTTATTGTTCACTTTTTGAGGAATGAGTGCGCTGGGACAGAGGAACGACGCAATTTTCGACGTTCTTGCCATCATGTTATCGGCATGGGCAATTGGAAGAGAGAAGTTGATGAGATTATAGACAGCCGTCTGATCCAGGTAAGGGAGCAGCATTGAGTGAAGAGTGTGTCCATATCCCCCATCATCTGTGTAAACGCAGCAGCATGTTCTGCCTGTTGTAATGTTGACGCCCTTTGGGAAAACCCCTTTGGTCCGGTCCAGATAGTTATGAAGTGCGAGTCCGATCTGTTTCAGGTTGTTACGGCAGGTACTGCGACGAGCCGCTTCCCGGGCCTGTTGAACAGCAGGAAGAAGGAGTGAAACAAGGATTGCTATAATTGCAATCACAACCAGCAGTTCAATTAGGGTAAAAGCAGTGCGCTGTCTCATGACGGGAATCCTTAATATAAAGATAAAGACTGATCGAGCGACGTGAATTTATTGTGATCCAGAACCAGAGTTCTCCTCTGCCTGCGGACTCTTGTGATTACTTTTTTCCGGGTGACTTCAATTCAATGTCGACTACGGTTTTCCCTTCAATGACTTCGGCTCGTATGTCATTGTCGTTGCCTGACCAGTGTTTGAGCGGGTTTTCTGATGTGTATGCCATCACGATTTCCGATGGTGTTTCATCTGCTTTGGGTGTTGTGGCTTCAGTGAGTGTGACGTAATACGTTGCCGGATAGACGTTCTTCATGGTGTATCGGCCTTCATCGTCCGTCGTTGCCAAACGCATACGGTGTTTGGCTGGAAGAGAGTCGACAGCAAAGAACTGCACTTGAACGTGCGCGAGCGGCTTTTCGTCGAGTGTGAGCAGTCCGGAGATGGCGGCAGGAGTTCCAAACTCGCTTTTGCCACAACCGCAAACCATCACGGTCGACACGAGAAGAAGCGTGGTCCAAAGATGAGATCGTGATATCCGAACCCGTGATTTGGAGATTTCAACGGGTTCATGTAACAAGAGCCCGTAACGTGTCGAAGCACACGGCCGGAATGATCGATTCCTCATCATTCTCTCCTACTCCTGGCATCACACCAGCAGTTGCTCTTGAAACACAAGGCTGGCCTCGACAGGCGAATGACTGTGAGACCGGCAATTCGATTGGTTTGTGTTGGACGGTATTCGGGAAGATGTTCCCCAAAGAGCACTGGGAACGATCAGGTGAGAAGTGTTGATTGCTTCTCTGAATAGTGATAATAACAAATATTATTCTGTGTGATTTGTTTTTCTGGTGTAATACTTTGAAATGAGAGTGTAGATAAAAGTGACACTCATTCTGCCGCCCGGGGAAACAGCAAAAATGTTTTCATTGTTGCTGAGGGATCCATCGTTCAGTCTGCAGAGGACGTATTCAGGATAGCTTGCTCTACTGTGTGTGGGAGGGCTCAGAACAAAAATGAAAATCTCTCCACAAGGAACACTGAGACCGGATATGAATGGGTTCTGGCCTGATATGAAAGCGAAAAGATCCCATCTCTGGGGAGTTTTTATGCTTCTGGTGGGGGTGCTGATTCTTAAGGTCAACGCCGCGATTGTTCTGAATTATCGCAACTATCTTCCTCCGAATTTCAACTCCGATTTTTTGCGAGGGCGTGAAGACTATTTCTTCGGCAGTTATCAGTGGGCGTTCTGGGGGCATATTTCCTCAGGACCCGTTTCCTTGGTCCTGGGACTACTTCTGGTCAGCACATCGTTTCGTGTGCGGTTTCCCGGCTGGCATCGGCGTCTGGGACGTCTTCAAGCGGTGAATGTGCTTTGTTTGCTGGTTCCGAGCGGTTTGTGGATGGCGTTTTATGCAGCTTCCGGACCGATTGCCGGGGCAAGTTTCGGAATGCTGTCCGTGGCAACGGGCATCTGTATGGCGATGGGATGGAGAACGGCGGTGCAGCGAAAATTTGCTCAACACCGGCGGTGGATGCTGCGAACATTCACGTTGCTTTGTTCAGCGGTGGTTCTCCGACTCGTGGCAGGAACCGCAACGGTGTTTGAGTATGGACCCGACTGGTTCGATCCCCTGGCCGCATGGGGATGCTGGCTGGTGCCGCTGTTGTTGCTGGAATGGCAACTCGGTCGAAAGAAGCGAACGGCATCCCTCCCTCTGAATCATTCTCCACCAATCAGAGAACAACTCTTGGGGTAAGTCATCCCTGACCTGTTTTCGGGGATTTTAAGAACCACGAATCGAACGAATCTGACGAATGAATTCCAGACGGATGTCGATCAGAATATTCGTGCGATTCGATTGATTCGTGGTTTTTCTTCCCCCTCCCCCTCGGAATCAAAATTCCCCAACGTCATCTCCGGCATCCACGGTGATCAAGGCGCGACGGGTTTCCAGAGAAGTGGAATTACTGATGGCGCGGACTGAGCCATCCCCAAGAGAGACCTGAAAGATTCCGGTGTGCAAGGTTTTGGACTCTGGGTTGATCTCCAGAATGACCTGTTCCCCTCCGTCCTGAGGTTTCATCCATTCAAACGTCTCGCCCGGCAAGACCTCCATCACAATCACGGTGTTAGACAATCCGTCCTTGAATTCTGAAAATGATCGAGGGCGAGTGGGGGCAAAGGCAAAGTCTTCTCCGACAATGGCCACATAGCTTGTGTGGTTTGATGGAATCTCTGCCGCTGGGCAGCGATAAATTGACACGGAAAAATTTCGTGCCTGCTCATTGACGGGATCGTCCCAGGGCTTCGTCAGGTCAATGCTATCGTAGAGTGCTTTCTGATCCAAATAGGGGAGAATCAGGGTTCGCCAACTGTGTAATGGCTTTCCATCGGCATCAACCGTATACGCGGGTGGAAGTGCTCTCCAGGCATCGTGATAATTGTGGAGAGCCAAAATGATGTGCTTGACGTTGTTCTTGCATTGCATTTGCCGTGCAATCCCCCGGCTGTCTCTTTCAATGTCAATCAACATCATCATCCCCGCCATAAGGACCAGCCCAAGCGAGATCGTCAATCCGACGAACCACGACATGAGTGATTTCCCGCCGTCTGAACGTCCTGACGCCTGCTCATCACTGGAGTTTGCATAGGGGTTCTCATTCATCGGAGTGACCTCCCGAATTCTTTGAAATGTTCTCTTGCGGCGAAAGTACTCTAAAATTCCCCCACGTCATCACCGGCATCCACGGTGATCAGGGCGCGACGGGTTTCCTGGGGGATGGAATTACTCAGGGCTCGGACTGAGCCATCACCGAGTGTGACCTGAAAGACTCCAATGTGCCAGGTTTTGGATTTCGGATTCATGTCCAGAATGATCTGCTCGCCGCCGTCCTGAGGTTTCATCCATTCAAACGTTTCATCCGGCGTAACTTCCATCACGAGTACGGTGTTGGACAATCCATCCTTGAACTCCGAAAATGGCCGGGGACGAGTGGGAGCAAAGGCGAAATCCTCTCCGACGATCGCCACGTAGCTTGTGTGGTTTGATGGAATGTTGGCCGATGGGCACTGGTAAACCGAAACAGCAGTTTTGCGCGCCTGTTCATTGACGGGGGCGTCCCAGGGCTTCGTCAAATCAATTGTGTCATAGAGCGATTTTCCGTCCGTGTGGGCTAAAATCAGGGTTCGCCAGCTGTGTAGTGGTTTTCCATCAGCGTCTACGGTATACGCGGGGGGAAGGGCTCCCCAAACATCGTGATAGTTGTGTAAAGCCAGTGTGATCTGTTTGAGATTGTTCTTGCATTGAGACCGTTCAGAGGCTGGACGAGCGGTTCTGACTGCTGGTGATAACAGCGCAATAAGAACAACAATAATGCCGAGAGAAAGTGCCCAGCCGACGATTCTGGAGATCAGTTTGTCATAGGCAAGTGACTCTGGTGGCGGGATCTTCTCGTCACCGGAATTGGCAAAGGGGTTCTCATTCATCGGAGCGGCGTCCTCTTCTGAAATGTTCTCTGACGGCGAAAGTACGCGGGAAGTGAAAAGCTGATATGATTGACTCTGTTCAATGATGACAATGGAGCAGAGTGTTCGTCCAGATTGTTGTTGTCTTCTCCCTGCTGTGGAACTGGAAATGAAGCTGATTTTTCGATTGAGTCTCTGCTTTCTGGCGCTCTCGCTGAACGTGTCTGCTCACGATACCTGGGTGGAGACGAACACCAGTGTCATTCGCACCGGCGACGCTGTGTTCATTGATCTGAAACTCGGTAACCATGGGAACGATCACCGGGATTTCAAACTCGCCAGCAAGGTTCAGCTGGAAGGATGTACGCTCAATCTGCTGATGCCGAATGGAATAAAACTGGATTTTCTTCCCAATTTGAACGATGTCGGCTACGCCCCCAACGAAGGATACTGGACCGGAAAATTCGTGGCCCCTTTCGCTGGGACTTACTCTGTGGTCCATACGTATGATCGAATTGTCCGGCACGGCAAACCGACCCGATCGCTCAAAAGCGGGAAAACCTACTTCCTTGCAGGGGTGCTGCTGGACCAGTTGAAAGATGTCGGCGACAACTGGAAAACGCCGCTCGGGCATCCGCTGGAGATTGTCCCAGTCTCTCATCCGGTTCTCTTCACCGGCCCGGGGATGCCGATTCAGGTGCGACTGCTGTTCAAAGGAAAACCACTGGCCGACACCCGCGTTTCTTTCATCCCGCAGGGAACATCTCTCAAAGAAGGCTTCGACGAAACTTACGAACGTCAGACCGATCAAAGTGGGGAAGCCTCATACACTCCGAAAACTGGCAATCGCTATTTAATTGTCGCGCATGTGAAACGGGATGATGAAACCGGCGACGATTATGACTCGACCTCCTATTCCGCCACATTACAGCTATTGATTCCGGAAGTCTGTCCCTGTTGTCAGTAATTGACCGGGGTCATTTATTATATTGTGCGAGTGATATTATAATCGGGAGGGCGAGGCTCCCGCCGAGCCGCAAACGATGGAATGCGTTCCTTTTGCTCGCGGCTTAGCAGGAGCTTCGCCCTCCCTGTTCGTTTTATTCTTTTTTTAAGATGTTTTTGAATAAGGTTTTTTATACGTGAATGTTGTTCACATTATCACCCGGATGATTATTGGAGGGGCTCAGGAGAATACGCTGCACACCTGTGAGAACCAGCATCATCTGCATGGAGATCAGGTGACACTCATCACCGGTCCCAGTCTCGGGCCGGAAGGGAGTCTGATGGAGCGTGCGGAACGGGCGGGATTTCGTATTGAAGTGGTCCCTGAACTGATTCGGAGTATTCATCCCTGGAAAGACTGGAAGGCGACCCGGCGTTTGACCCAGCTATTAAAATCAATTCGCCCGGACGTTGTACATACGCATAGTTCTAAAGCGGGAATTCTGGGACGGCGGGCTGCGTTTCGATTGGGGATTCCGGTCGTCCATACCATTCACGGAGCCTCGTTTCATTATGGTCAATCCGCTCTCACTTATCGCTCCTATGTTGCAGTTGAAAAGCTGGCGGCGCGATGGACGGATCACTTTATTAGTGTCGCGGATGATATGTCGAACGAATACCTGCACGCAGGGATCGGAACACCGGATCAGTTTACCACCGTCTATAGCGGCTTTGACGTCGAACCATTCTTGAATCCTCCGAAATCACGTGAAGAGGTTCGTCAGGAACTCGGCTTTTCCCCTGATGATATTGTCGTCGGAAAGATCGGTCGTTTGTTTCACTTGAAGGGACACGAGTTCGTGCTTCAGGCTGCGCCCCGAGTTGTGGCAGCGAATCCGCGAGTGAAGTTTCTGTTCATTGGAGATGGAATCCTGCGTTCACAATTCGAACAGGAGATTGCAGACAAAGGACTACAGAACCATTTTGTGTTTACCGGACTCGTTCCACCGACCCGAATTCCGGAGTTGATGGGAGCGATGGAAATCGCGGTACATACCAGTCAATGGGAAGGACTCGCCCGGGTGTTACCGCAGGCCCTCATTGCGGGAAAACCGGTTGTTTCGTACGACGTTGGGGGAGCACGTGAAGTGGTGAAGCCGGGGGAGACCGGATTTCTTCTTCCGCGAGATTCCGTCGACTCTCTCGTAGACGCCATCGTTGATCTCGCCGGAAACGCAGACAAGCGTCGGGCGTTCGGTCAAAGGGGACGAGAACTGTGTCAGGAACGATTCTGTCATCAGACGATGTCGGCGGAAATCGGGAGAGTCTACGAACGGGTCCTTGGACGGTAAGAATTCCGAGGCAAAGACCGGTCTCTCATGCCGTCGCACAGCGAGCTTTGTCGGTATGAACGTGTGTGTTATCTCACTCGGGCATAAAAAAACTGCGGCGAATCGAAACGACTCGCCGCAGCTATGGAAATTCAAATCCGTTGCGTGTTGCGCAGTACAGGAACTGCTGCGAGAAAGGCGACCGTCAGGGCATGTCTAGCACGTCCCTTTGGTGACGGAGGCCTACGCTAATGGTTGATCCTCTGGCGAACAGGTTGCAACGGATTTGCTAACCACACGGTAATCCACCACTCACTTGGAAGCGGTGAGTCGGAAGACTCTTCTTTTCGGCGAGTTCTGTCAATGGAAATCAGGACGATCTTTCGTGATGCCAGACAGAATGAAATATTTACCTGAGAAGACCAGCGGCCTGGGGAAATCATTTGTCCTGATTCGCAGCCTTTTGTCGGGCTTCGTAGTTTCTTTTCAGAATCATTCGGAAGAGTGCCGTCAGGATGGCGCCTCCCAGGCTGCCGGAGACCACGTTTCCCATAATTCCCCCCAGTCCTCTCGGTTCGAGAACTCCAAGGGCACATGCAATCTGGCCGGTGATGACTCCGCCGATGATTCCCGCGATTGT
>DATMFC010000410.1:0-16059 GCA_035556335.1 Planctomicrobium sp.
ATGGGAATCGCACAAGCAGGAATTTTTCCGGCATCGACCAATTCCGTCAATTACTGGTCACCGATGTCAGAACGGTCTCTGGGATGTGGGCTGCTGGCCGTGGGAATGCAGACCGGAGCAATTGCGGCCAGTCTGTTGACCGGAATATTGCTGGGACATATCGGATGGAGAGCCTCATTCACGCTGTTTGCGATCCCGAGTTTCTTGTGGGCGGTATTCTTTTATGTTCGCTTTCGAGACCGACCTGAACTCTCCCCCCAGACAAATCTCGCAGAGAGGAAACTGATCGCAAAAAATCGACCGATACAACGGGAGACGGCGGCGGAAGAAGACACCGGACCTACAGACTGGGGGGCGATGCTCCGACACCGTGGGCTCTGGCTCATCTACGGTCAACAGATTTGTCGGGCGGCCGGTTACATGTTCTTCGCCAGTTGGTTTCCGACGTTTCTCCAGCAGACTCGCGGTGTTTCGATCGCCCAGTCGGGAATTCTTCAAGGGATGATTTTTGCAGGGGCCTTGCTGGGAGGACTCTTCGGCGGAATTCTCTCGGATTGGATCTGGAGACGAACGGGGAATCTCTGGCTCAGTCGATGCGGAGTCGGTGCTTTCGCTCTGGGAGGTTCGGGACTGATGATCCTTGGAAGCTGGTTTGTTCAGCAACCGCTTCTGGCGGTGGCCATGCTGGCAACAGGGGTGATGTTTGCGTCGCTCGCTGGTCCGCCGATGTTCGCCATCGTGATCGACATTAGCGGATCGCGCGTACCGCAGGTTCTTGGAGCGGTGAATATGATGGGGAATCTGGCGGTCGCTGCCTGCCCGATTCTGATTGGTGAGCTTTTTGCGCGGACTCAGAACTGGGATCTGGTGTTGTTGATTTTCGCCGGAATCTATTTCACCGGGGCTGTTTGCTGGGCACTTGTCAATCCTTGTGTCGGGATCTTCAAACCTGCAAATCCCGTAACGGTTCCGTAGAAATACGAAGGATCAGTCCTGAAATAAATATCCCGTTTTGTTCTTCGCTGTTCTCACACTCTCATGAGTGGATTCACACCAGCCCGAAGCGCCAGCAAGTGGACTCCTTACGGTCGATTTGCCATGCTCAAATCCCATGGCACGTCTTTCTGTCAGAGGCCTCTCGCTGGCGATTCAGACTATTGTGAGAACTCTTTGCGTCTGGGCACCTGTGCATGCGTCTCCCTCTTGTTCGGCATTTCATAAATCGGCCCCGAATCGGGCCAGGTATCCGGTTCTGGTAATCTGTAACGCCTTACAACCGGCAAGCGCAGCCGATCCGGTGAATCAGAAACGAAATGACTCATTTGCACGCGCGGCATTCGTCGAATCTTGAGATCAGCCGTGTCCGTGTTCGGCCGTGATTGTCTGACTGATCCCATCCTGAGATCTCCTGACAATCTGCCGACGGGCATAAGAGTGATGTCTCTATTCCAATTGACGGATGAAGAATCACTCTGATGGACCGGTTTCAATGGATTGCAATCTGCCAAAAGGCTGGGGGAAGCACATGTCTGTGATGCCGACAAAAGGATGGGTCGTGCTGGCCGTTGTTTCGTTAATGAACGTCGCCCATGCCCAGGAGCCGGCCGGGTCCGGGGTTCAGTTGGCACACCACCATGGCGTGGGAGCCCACCCAACCCACAGTCAGGTCTACAGTCCGGCAGCAACGCCAGGCGTATATCCTCCTGGTGGACAATACCCTCAACTGCACGCGCCGCTCTATCCGTCCCCTGTCCAGAATCCATCCACCTGGCAGAGTGGTACGATTATCACCAATCAGGCATTTGCTCCTCACGAGATGCTTTACCCACACACTTACCGAGCCATGTATCCTCCTTTCTACCACAAAGTCAGTGGCGGATGGTTCTGGACTCCGTTTGGTTTCCGGCAACATGAAAACTGGAAACTTCAGGGAACTGAAGTCACCGTAAAATATCGTTCTCACTATCCCGTGTTTGGTGGATTTCACCCACCACGAGTCAAATAGTTGAATTCTCGCAGACGGCGGAACGAATAAGAGCCACGGCTTTCGGGCCACTTTAACGTGTCGGTTATTCCCAAAGATTTAAGCCTGATCAGGCACGACTTTTTCATATGGCACATTCCATGTGACACTGTGCTATCAGCTCCAGGAACGATGAACATGGCGACCTTGTTTCACAAATGGAGAGTTCACCTTCTGCTTGTCGGCATGATGATGCCGATCTGTCCGGCGGTCGCCGATGACGCAGAAGGTGTTGTTCGCCTCGGCCGAAATTCAGGCACACAGGAGATCAGTCCGGTGTCCGGGACCTCTCAGGTCGTCTTTCGTGGTCAATCTCCTGAGGCGGTGAACCTGACTCAGAATGTGACACCGACGAACTGTGAGCAGGAAGTGCTTGCACAAGGGGGAGTCGGCGCTCAGGGACAATGTCAGAACCCGAACTGCCGTAACCCACATTGCCCTTACGGAGCAGCAAACGCTCATAACGGATCGTTTCGTTCACGTTTCTCGGCGTGGCTTCATGGGAAGCACGATCACGGACATGTAGGACACCGCCACTACGGCAATGGACATCATGGGCATGGACATAATGGGAACCATCGTCCGGAATATCCGTTGGCCGGGAAGTATCACATCGTCTATCCCGCCGACCCATCCTATTTCGACAATCGTGATGGGCAGGTTTATGCAGCAGCCGGATACGGTGGTCCCGTCTCGGTTCCACTCGCCCCTGTTGTGAACCACACATACAACTACGGTTGGGGGATTCCTTCCAGCCGCCTGACTCCGGTCTTGCATCCAGCGTCACAGGCACCAATCGCCACCATGCCGGCCTCCGTCCCGTCGGCTCCGATTTCCTGGTGATATAAATTGACTGAACACCGATCCGTGAAGCACTTCACGCAACGGTTATCGATGCAACCCGATTACGAAATTACAACCATCTGTTTCACTGGATGTTTGCACGCACTCACAGGAAATCTGCCATGTTGCGAAGTTCCTTTTCGTTCTTCTCCTGCCTGGTCGCCGGTGGATTGGTTGTTTCGACAGCAGGTTCCGCTTCCGCCCAGTCGTATCCCAACGGATACGTGACCGGGGCCAGCAATGTTTCCGTTCCTCCTGCACCTGGAGCTGCAACGTCGCAGCCTCTTCAGGCCATTCCTGAAACGGCAAACGGGGGACAGAACGGAAGCCCCGTTTACTATGAATATTGTCCACCTCAAGGACGCCATGCAGGACACGGTGGACACGGACATTATGTCCGTACTTTTTCACCTCCCGTAAAGCGACCAATTTATCGTACCGGTGTCGCTTACTATAAGATGTGGCCGAATAGCTGGACCGGAAACGAAGGCGCTTATCCAGTCACCAATCATCAGTATCCCACGGTCTATATGCCGACCGATACAACTCAATTGGGCTACTACTATCAGCATGTCCCTTACTGGCAGCCGCGACAGGGAATGGTTCCTCCACCTCCGGTTCCAAGCCAATGGCACACGACCATTGCCCAGTCTCAGTTTCATGGACACGCTCCTGCCGGGAAGATTTTTGGATACGCTCCAACTGCCGTTCCAGTATCACCAACTCCAGCGACGGCCCCTTACGGAAACCCAGGCATTGCCCCGACACCGGTCGGCATTCCACCAGCACCAGTTGATGCCGGTGTTCAACCCAGCAGCGGCGGACTGGAACGATCAGCAGGCCAGCCGATGCTGATTCCGATTAATTAAGCTGCATACGAAAATCAATGCTTCTGAACCATAAGGTGCGTCTCGACGCACCTTATTTTATTGCTCCATCGCGATCGGGCGATTCCAGTTGGAGTAGCCGTCGTTTCATCTCTAGTCCGCTTGGTGCTGAATAGCCCCCCAGTTTTCCCTGTGCTCCCAACACGCGATGACAGGGAATGACCAGTGGAATCGGGTTTCTGGACATCACCGTTCCCACCGCTCTGGCCGCACGAGGCTTTCCTGCGGCAGCCGCCAGTTCTCCGTAAGAAATCGTCTGACCGTACCCGATGCGAAGTAACTGCTCACGAACCCGTTTTTCAAATGGGGTACGATGGGTGATGTTGAGCGGAATCTGACTGATGTCCACCGATTCCCCCCGAGCATAGGCAGTCAGAAGTTCGCGCGCATCATCCATCCAGTCGGGAAGCCCCGTTCTTGAGACAGAAACGGCCTTCAAGGTGTCCAGAGTCTCCTGTCGAGAACCTTGCCCAAAGGTGAGAGAGACGAGTCCCTGCTCTGTGCCGATGAATCCCACCCAACCCAGGTCTGTTTTGAAGACAGAAGTCCAATTCTTCTGAACCGGCTGGTTCTCCTTCGAACGGACTGAGCCAGCGCTATTGATTGTCCCTGCTTTTGACATGACCTGACATCCCGAAAAAGAGCTCTCGATGATCGATGAAACAGTATGAAGCCTCGTTCAAATCATAACATCGGGAGTCTGGAAGAAGAAACCCCGTGATCGGTTCTGAGAAGATTCACTGTGATCCTGTTCTTCATTTGCTTGAAGATCCGTTTGCAGATACTGTTTGTTTCAGCCTCGGACATCGAACGTGACGTTGATAATGGAAGAATCATGACCTTGCCAGTGATCCCGACCACTTTTGCGGCAGCCCGTGAGAATATTGAGACCACCCCCTCGCTGGTCATCGATCTGCCGACCGCGACACGAAACAATCAGAAGCTGGTCGATTACACTGCTCAGCACAACATGACTGTGCGTCCGCATACCAAGACGCATAAATCGATCGCTCTGGCACGACTGCAAATCGCACAAGGCTGCTCCGGATTAACTGTTGCGAAAGTGGGTGAAGCAGAACAGATGGCCCAGGCGAGCTCCGATCTGTTGATCGCCTACCCGACAATCGATCCGGTTCGAACTCGGCGCCTGGCTGAACTTGCCCGGGATGTCACCATTCGCGTTGCTGTCGATTCCATTGACTGCGTTCTGGCCCTGGCCGCAGCAGCGAAGACTGCAGGAACAACAATCGGCATTCTCGTCGATCAGGATGTCGGCCTGCATCGAACGGGTGTAGCGACATCGGAAGCAACGCTCGACATCGCTCGCGCGGTTGTTAAATTGCAACCCGCGTTACGTCTGGACGGCCTGTTCTTTTATCCCGGTCAGATCTGGGCTCCCGCTGCGGAACAGGAACCACTGCTGACTGCCGTTGACGAACAACTGAAAACAACGCTTGCCTTGTGGAAATCACACGGATTTTCTGCCCCCATTGTGTCTGGCGGATCCACCCCGACAGCATATCAATCACACTTTGTCACCAGCCAGACTGAAATCCGCCCCGGGACGCATCTCTTCAATGACATGAATACTGTGCAAGGGGGATTCTGCTCATTGGAAGACGTGGCCGCAGCATTCATCTGCACCGTCGTCAGTACCGCAATCCCCGGCAAAGCGGTGCTCGACGCTGGTTCCAAAACATTCACCAGCGACCGTAATGTCAAGTATCCCGACTCCGGTCACGGACGGGTCCTTGAATACCCGGAAGCGAAAATCGTCCGACTCAGCGAAGAGCATGGAGAGTTTGATTACTCTGCCTGTAACAGTCACCCCCGAGTCGGAGAACGGGTGACCGTCATTCCGAATCACATTTGCCCGTGCGTGAATCTCCAGTCTCAATTCTGGATCCAGAATGAAAGCGGCAATCTGGAACCATCGCTCGTCGATGCGCGCGGATTACTGGTGTAAATCAGTGTGATCCAGCAACCGCGGATTTCTTGAATCACACGAGAAAAGAATCCATCGGCGGAGTCGAGGGCTTCGGAATCCATCGTAACGCCTAGTACTAGAGTTGTAGATCGCTCATTCTGAGGGCTTGTCTGTATTCAGATGGCAAGACTCCGGGAGGGCGAAGCTCCTGCTGAGCCGCATGAATGATCACGCTTTCCATGGTTTGCGGCTCGGCGGAAGTCTCACCCTCTCAAGACTGATTCTATCACGCAAAGAGGCTCAATACATTGAGCTTTTCAGTGAGTGCCACTTGTAACTAATCCTGACGCCTGAGGGACTCGAAGCCCGCCTGCCGGATGACCTCATCCCGTTCCGCAGACTTCAGGTCAGCATCAACCATCTCATGGACAAGTTCCTTGAACGTTGTCCGTGGCGTCCAACCGAGAACCTGTTTTGCCTTTGAAGGATCACCGAGCAGGGTTTCGACCTCAGCGGGCCGGAAATAACGGGGATCGATTGCCACCAGACAGCGCCCCGTCGCGACATCGATTCCTTTTTCATCGACTCCCGTTCCCTCCCACTTAATGTCGATCTGCAGACGCTTCGATGCCACCTCCACGAACTCTCGTACAGAGTATTGAACGCCAGTGGCAATAACATAATCGTCCGGTGCCTCCTGTTGCAGCATCAGCCATTGCATCTCAACATAATCGCGAGCGTGTCCCCAATCCCGTTTCGCGTTGAGATTTCCTAAATACAGACAATCCTGAAGTCCCAGTTTGATCCGGGCCAGCGCCCGTGTAATTTTGCGAGTGACGAACGTTTCTCCCCGTAAGGGGGACTCATGGTTAAACAGGATTCCGTTACAGGCGAACAGACCATATGCTTCCCGATAATTCTTAACGATCCAGTATGCATAGAGCTTGGCCACCCCGTATGGCGACCGGGGATTAAATGGAGTCATTTCATCCTGAGGAGATTCTTGGGCATTGCCGAATAACTCAGACGTCGACGCCTGATAGAATCGGCACGTATTCTCCATTTTTAAAATTCGGATCGCTTCCAGTAACCGCAACGGCCCCAGTGCATCGCAATCAGCCGTATATTCCGGGCATTCAAAAGAGACCGCGACATGGCTTTGTGCGCCGAGATTATAGATCTCTTCCGGTTGGACCTGCTGAACAATACGAATCAGATTCTCACTATCCGTCAGGTCACCATAGTGGAGGAAAAATCGAGCGTCCGGCTCGTGCACATCCTGATAAAGATGATCGATCCGGCCGGTATTAAACGACGAGGCCCGGCGCTTGATGCCGTGGACTTCATAACCTTTATTTAAGAGAAACTCTGCAAGATAGGCGCCATCCTGCCCGGTAACTCCTGTTACTAATGCACGTTTTCTCATGACCGATTCCTGATGCTAAAAAAACATCGACATTGATCTAATAATAACATCTGTTGAAATCCGTTGAGAGCGTTTCCCCAGATCATATCGCCTAGTGTTGCGTCAGCATTCAAAATTAGGGTGGAAGAATCGAAACGGGAGCGGCCAACGAGCCGCGGAACATGTGAGGCAACCCTCAGTTTGAAGCCTGACAAGGCACTAGCTGGCACGTGGGTACCAGCGTTTTTCCCTGTCGAGAACCATACTGCGCGGCCATATGATAGACCGAATCGGTCTAGTAGAACAGGTTCCGGAACAGTTCCCCCACAATTTCTTGGCGATTCCCTATGGTTTCTGATCAACAACCTGTTCCACCTTCTCCACCCACCTGGGAGTGGAGCCCAGAGTCGCCAACCAAACAGAGCAGAGCCCTCTGCGAACGCGCTGTATGACATCCCAGTTCCATAACCTGCTGGCGTCGCCCCCGCTACTCAACCGAAGCCAGAATCGGTTGAGTCTGTCGCTTACTTTCCGCGCCGAAGAGACAGCCAGGCGCAGCTGCAAAGCAATATCTGCATTAAAAAAATGCTGAAGAGAAGGAGGAACACAATGTCTCGTGTCCGTTCATTCGGATAGATGCTGGGATAGGGCGGGTTGATCCAACGGACGAGGACAGAAAAAACGAACAGACTTAGAAGCCCCCCCAAGGCTGCCGAAATTGCTGCCGCCCAGATGTTTCGTCGTCCGATCAGCCACCCCAGTGCAATCGAAAATACGTGCATCACTGCCAGAGGAGCCGTATAGGGAACCAGTTCTTCCAGCGTCGTTCCGTGTGTCATAGGAAGCCCGACCAGAATGCCCAGCGGCCATGCACAAATCCAGCAGAGCATCGCAAGATGACTGAGAATGACGTACCCGGAGGCTTCGTTCACCCGCGGGGCCGCCCGTAATGATCGGACTGCCTGAACAACAATTCCCACCGGTCGTCCCTGAATGAATTCCCCCTTCAGAAAACGATGCAAATCATCACGAAGTGCTGCGGCGGAGGAATAGCGGTCTTGAGGACGAATCGCTAGCGCCTTTTCGCAAATGACTGCCAGTTCATATGGAACACGGGAATTGATCTTGCGGACTCTTGTCATCTTCCCTGCACGAATCGATTCCAGCACCTGAACAACGGTTTCTCCACAAAACGGCGGTTGCCCCGTCAGAAGTTCATAAAGAATTCCTCCCAGACCATAAACATCCGTGGCTGTTCCGGAGGAGGAATGCGTCGCTTCAATCTGTTCGGGGGCCATATAGAGCGGTGTCCCGAGAATTACGCTTGAACCTGTGTCGGCGGCGGCAGACTCCATTAACTTCGCCAACCCGAAGTCAGCAAGTTTAGGGATAAACGGAAATTGTTGATCCGTAGCATGGCGGGTCGGAAACAAAAGAACGTTGGCCGGTTTCAGATCACGATGCAGAATTCCCTGATCATGACTATAGGCCACCGCATCCGCCAAACTCACCATTAAGGTCGCAGCGGAAGCGGCACTGACAGGGCCATTTTCCTTTAACCATTGGGCCAGCGTTGGCCCTGAACAGTAAGCATATGCGATAAACGGAACTGGACCGTCTTCGCCCGCTTCATAGGCCGGAACAATATGTGGATGATCCAGCTGTGCGGCCAGTTGCGCTTCCTGAACAAACCGTTGCCGGGCATCCGGATTGAGCAGTCCCGGCGGTAATGGGATTTTTACGGCCACATCCCGGTTCAAACGTTGGTCCCGAGACTGATAAACGACAGCGAAGCCACCGGCTCCCAGCATTCGCTGAATCTCATACCGGCCGATCCGCACGGGAATTCCTGTCGCAGGAGAACGAAAAACCCCTTTCAGTAACGGCGAATGCATCAGCTGCAGATTTGCCATCAACTTCTGAGCTTCCGTCAGATCACTTCCGTCATCTGCGGGCGTAGACCGCAATGTCGAGCGGACAGCCCGATCGAGCTCCACCATCCGCTCAACCCAATCGTCAGATGGACTCACGTTGTCATTCGGATCAGTCATGAACTCTCAATATGCGATGAGTCAGGCCCTTCCCTGGTTTCATTGCATCCCTGCCGCATCTTCCGCCCCTCGTCATCAATGACATGTCCAATCACAAATCATTCAGTATCAACTATTTACTCAAATCGGGCATTGCCGTCAATTCGACTCCCCCGAACGTTTTTATTGCAGAGAAGCAAGTCAACGGAAGCCGTATCGAAACGCTCTCTTCAAGCTTGCGAAATTCCTCGCTCAGTCCTGTAATATCATTTCAGTTCGCCTACGAATAAAAGTTTTAATTGCTTTCTACGGAGCAACTTGAATTCATTTCTTAAATAAAAATTCACAAAACAGGGTCAGGTTGATTCGTGACAGTACATATAAGTCAACAGCAGCGAAGCTGCGTTATCGCTTCTGAATCGGCAGCGATCTCCATTCCTTTGAATATTCGCGTTTTTGAGAGTACACGAAACGGTTATCGCGGTGAGTTTTGTTCATCATCAGCAATCTGAACAGTCGGTCCCTGCTCAGGGTGACGCGAATCGTCAGGCGGAATTTGTCGGCCTTCTGGGGCAGCACTATCGCGTTCTGTACGCCTATGCCATCTCGCTCGGGGCTGATCTGCATCAGGCGGACGACGTCATGCAGGATGCCAGTGTCGTTCTCTGGCAGCAGTTTGATCAGTTCGAGGCGGGGACAAGTTTTGTCCGCTGGGGACGCGTCATTGTCCGCAACGTTTTCCGCAATCATCGCCGTTCGCAATGGAGACGAAAGTACCTCTTCAGCCCGTTACTCATCGAGAAGCTGTTCGAGACACAATGTGCCGCTGAAGAACTGCTTGAAATCCGGCTGATCGCTTTGCGGGAATGTCTGAAGAAACTTCCTCGGGCTGATCGCCAGCTAGTCAATGCTTTCTACCAGAAAGGAAGCACGTTGTCCGATCGAGCCCGAGCGGCCGGAAAAGACCCCAACATCCTCCATAAAGCCGTCAGCCGAATCCGGCTCCGACTGTCTCAATGTATCGATCGAAAGTTAGGGGCCGAACGTGACTGAAGTGAATCCGAATGGACATCCACGAAGTTCAATACAACGGATGACCGAACGTCTGTTGAATGGGACAATGGGGAGCGAGGAATTCGAACATTTCGAACAGATCCTGCTCAGTGATCCCACGGCCCGTTTAACCTACATTGAACATATCAATGTCCACGCACAACTGAGCCATCTGGGGGGAGCTGTCGAAGCGATCGGAGATGAAGTCTTCTCTGTTCGCGAAAGACCGGCATTTGGAACAGGCTCAATTCTTGCTGCAGTTCTTACCTGTTGCATGATGCTTGGTGGAGCAATCTATTTCACAATCAGCCGCAACATCCCCGAGCATTCTGACGCGATCCTCGGACATATCGTTACGGATACGACTCCGCAATCTGATAAGACAGGCGACAGCACATTAGTCCGACAGCCATTAAAAACGGGTGAATTGTTTAATCTGCCGTTTGGCATGACTCGGTTTCAGCTTAGCAATGGAGTCGCCTGTACACTACATGGACCGGCTCGAATTCAATTTGAAACCCCCTCCAAGTTATTACTGGAATCTGGAACCTTCGTGGCCAGTGTTCCGCCAGAAGCAATCGGCTTTCGTGTCGAGACGCCTCATGTCGAGGTCATTGATCTGGGAACGACCTTCAGTCTTTCCGTGGGGACCGATTCGGAACTTCGGGTCTTTCAAGGACTGGTCTCCGCCCGGCAGAAGTCAGGATCGAACCGGGGTGCCGCTCCGTTACTGGTCCGAACAGGTGAAGCGATTCGATTCGCCCCGCTTGCTTTAGCAGAGACTCGTGTTGATGCAAATGAATCTGATCAGATTTTGACGGGAATAAAACAACTCTATGGGGTCGATCATGTCGAAGGGGCAATGACGCTGCTTCCAGTTCCCCCTGATTCGGTCCAGAACACCAAGCTGACCAGTGATTCCACAATCTTCCTGTTTCGGGAGCAGGCGTTCGTTGAACTGACTCAGCCCCTGAAAGTGGTTCCACCGGAATCCAAAACGCATTCTGCGCCGGGAGACTTCAATCCTCTTGAACTTCCCGTCGGCACTCGCTGCTCCTCCTTCCTGCTGCATAGTGACTTTGCCACTCGCCAGGAACCACTTCGTGGAACAATTCGCTTTCAGCGCCCGATTCTCGGTCTCATTTTCTCCAGCGATGGATTACAGAATTCTGACTCTCTGTTTGCCCATTCCGGTACGGCATATCCGACAGAAGAATCAACATTCAAATACAATCAGAGCCGTGGTTGTGTAATTCCATTTGGAGGAAAAGGGGAATTGGCTGATGAAATATTTATTCATGAAGACGGTCGGGGATTAACCGTCACATTGAACTCACCTAACGAAAACATTGATCAAATCAGAATTCTTCTTCAGTCAGACAATCATAACTAATAATTTGCCTATTGATTAATAAGGAAATATCTCATGCAGAAAAACGGCGTAGACAGACATTCATCTTTCAGATCGATTCGATCAGGATTTACGCTCATTGAGCTGTTAGTCGTGATTGCGATTATTGCAATTCTAGTCGCATTACTACTTCCCGCCGTGCAACAGGCTCGAGAGGCGGCTCGACGTTCTCAGTGTAAAAATAATCTGAAACAAATCGGACTGGCATTACACAACTACCATGACACACACAGCATCTTCCCACCCGGTTACGTCTCAATTTTGGGAACATTCGGGGAGACAGACCGGCCAGCTTGTTGGACATGGACCGCGTTCATACTTCCGTTCCTGGAACAGTCGGTCATCTACAGCCAGCTGAATGTTGGAAGCATCACACCCCATCAGGCTGTTTCCAGTGCCCAGTTGCTCCCGATCATGAAGACTCCGCTCGCAGTCTTTCGTTGCCCGTCGGATTCTGGACCGGCCATCATGACAGCGGAGACCGGTCGCAGAATCCGGATCTCACCCTCAAGCTCCACTTTACAACCGGTCCCGATTGCTAATTACGTCGCATCCAATGATGTGCAGCGTCTTATGCAGAATCGTTCGACTAATCCAGTGAATGGATCCGACGCACGAGGGCAAGGAGCATTAGGAGCATTCTGGGGAGATAGTAATTTGAAAATCAGGGACATCACGGACGGAACCAGTAATACAATTTTGGTTGGAGAACGATCCTACTATATTGGAAGTTTTGTCAATCGGGCAGGAGCACTATACGCCATTACCGGAATCGGAAACGACGGCCCAGATCCCGGTCCCGGCAATCCCGACAACGGGATGGTCGCCACATTTGCCAGTGGGCGATTTCCAATTAATCCTCCAGCCAGCGCAGGAAATGTCCGTAGATTCTCTTACAGCAGTGAACATACTGGCGGCGCCCATTTTCTGTTGGCCGACGGTGCTGTGCGGTTTATCAGCGAGAATGTTGACGCTCACCCTGCTCCTCCCAACCACACAAACGACGTCAATAATACGTTTGCATTGTTGATTGCAATTCAGGATGGAAAAGTGGTAGGGGATTTCTAAATGCTTCGCTACGTTCTCTGCTGTATCGCCCTGGGAACAACCTTTCTTCATGGATGTGGTCAGGCTGGTGATGTTGACTTAGGTGTTGTTACAGGAGTCGTAACTCTCGATAACAAGCCATTAAAAGATGCATTAATTTCATTCACGCCGGATCAGGGAGGACGTCCATCGTTCGGCATCACAGGGGGTGATGGACGCTATGTTCTTGACTACAGCTCCAAACGCCGTGGAGCATTGATTGGCCGTCATGCTGTCCACATCTCGACTGTATTGGAAGGGCCGAGTGAAGCAGGAAAAGGTGAACCGGTCACTCCACTGGTCGAGGAGAAGGTCCCTGAGAAGTATCGTACGAAAGAAGGGACCGTGGTTGTGGTTGAATCTGGTCGAAATCAGATCGACTTCGCGTTAAAAAATGACTGATATATTTGAGTGTATTTATAGATCACATATCCGATTCGGAATGCCTCGTGTCTCAGGATCGGCTGCTTGTCCAATTCGATAGCAGTAATTGAATACTAAATTCTTAGATGATACGGAGAACAGCCATGCGAGAATGTAATGTCCTCAGATGCCCATCATCCAGGTCGAATCGGCGAGGATTTACTCTCATTGAACTGCTGGTGGTGATTGCCATTATTGCGATTCTGGTCGCCTTGCTGTTGCCTGCTGTGCAGCAGGCTCGAGAGGCAGCCAGACGCTCCCAGTGTAAGAACAATCTCAAGCAGATTGGTCTGGCACTTCATAATTATCATGATACTCACCAGGTTTTTCCGCCAGGATGTGTGTCAACTTCTTCTAATGTCGGGACCGGATGGTGTTCGACTGCTACGAGCCAAGCAGGTCAACGTGCTCCCTGGACTGTAATGATTTTGCCTTTTCTCGAACAAGCTGTCTTATATCAGGAGTTTCGATTCGATCAGAAATTTACAAGCTGGTCGAGCTATGCAGGCAGCACGACCAATCATGCAGCCTTTCAACTGAAGGCCATGGCCGTTTATAAATGTCCGTCAGATCCACTCTCCGCCGCAGAGAAAGTCGCTGCGAACTACCGCGGTGTACAGGGAGGACAGACTTCCCCGACAACGAGTCATTGCAATTATAGTGGTAACTCCAACAGACGTTTCCATACCAATGGGATTTTGTTTGTGAATTCGCGAACCGCATTTCGGGATATCACCGATGGAACCTCAAATGTCCTGCTGGTTGGCGAATCTCACTACAACACCACGACGGCAAATTCCTCAACGGGAGCATACGTTGGCTGGGCTTCTGCCACGAATGCCAGTACTGAAGGTCCCTATGTCGGTAATCTGGCCGCGGCTGATGGCGGCATTAATTCGTCACCAGTAGACCCATCAAAGGCCGATCCACGTGAACACCAATCGAATCATTTTGGGAGCTTTCATACTGGTGGGGCACATTTTCTTTTGGCAGATGGTTCTGTTCATTTCCTGAGTCAAAACATGGACCAAGGAACGTTCAGAGGTCTTGGGATCCGGGACAATGGTCTGCCGGTTGGGGGGCTCCCATAATGAATCCCACTTGGCTGGTCGTTGTTAGAGACCGAATCCCCCTCTCTCCTCACCTTCTCCGGAAGATCGTCCTGTTTGGCGTCATTGTCTGTTGCCCTGGTTGTCTGGCATCACCTCAAGGGGAGATCATTCGTTATCAGCTCAAAGGAGATGTGATATTCGATGGCCAGCCAGTCCCGCAGGGGACGATTCAGTTGACTCCCGATACTCAAAAAGGAAATTCCGGACCAGGATCAACTGGAATTATCGAAAATGGAAAGTTCACAATTCCTGCACAACGAGGTATCGTAGGAGGGAGTTACATTGTTTTAATTAGTGGGTACGATTCATCTCCCATCCCCATGGACGAAGCAACGGGCTCAGGTTCTCCCCTGTTTGAGGAATATCGGATTTTAGTGGAGCTCCCACATAAATCGTCAGTCCAGGACTTTTCCATTCCTAAAGAATAGAACCCGCTCTGAGAATCTTAGAGCCGCAAACAAAACCTCATTGAACAGTGAAAACTCCTTTTCCGCGAGCGGAACGGGGTCAGTTTTGTTAGGGGTTCTTAATACCGTCTCGCCAGGAGGACGTGCAAAGGGACGGAAGAAAAAGAAGCTGCTGATCAGGGCGGAGATTGCAGGGATTCAAATACTTCAGGTCACGCGACGTTGCTGTTGCGGTGTTTCTTCAACCCTGCCGTCAACAGCCTCCTTGGCACTCAGAAGTTCATCACACTGGAGAAGGTCCAGTGGTGGTGTGGCGTCAAACCGTCCCCTCCAAAATCTTGAGACGAACACTACTGGCCTCCCCCTCCCAGGGCATTTTCCATCAAGCAAAAGCCATGTGAAAATTGTCAGAGAGGATTCCTGAGTCAAGATCTGGTATTGTGATCTTTAGGAATTCACATCATCACGATGTTTAGAAATAGACTCTCAAGGCAAGGAAATACGGATGCAACGCTTCTCTTTTCGATCCTGGTATCGACCTGCAGTCACCGGAATGGTGATCGCTCTTTGTGCCTCTGGTTGCATCGATCCAAAGATGACAAAGGGAAAGAAGTCCCAAGGGGACGGAGCGAAAACAACCGCTCCGGATGCTGCTCCGGCGAACAATGACCAGCCCGCCGCGCCGGCAACGTTCACTTTTCCGGAAGACAATACAAAACTGGTTGACCGCAAACAGATTCTTGCCGAAAACCCGAACCTGGTGGAAGTGGAGAACCGCATCAACGCCGCCGACCCGATCAGTGCGGCCACTCAAGGATATTTTGCGATCGGTTCAAAAGCCCAACTTCAGAATCTAAAACACGGCATCGACCTCTACAAAGCCGAACACGAAAAATTCCCCCCGTTTGCTGAGTTCGATAAGATGATCAAAGAGGCCCGCGTCGATTTGAAAGGGATCCGCCGCTGGCAGGTCTACGCCTATGACGACACCACCGGTGAACTCTGTATTCTCGAAGACCGAGAATACAAGAAGCGAGAATACGAAAAGGCCGGAGTGAAACTGGAAGACAACTGACTTCAGTGTCGATCTGTTTGATCCTCGACGGAGTTTCCTGGCTTTTCGGAGATGATCAGAAGAAGAAAGAACCACGAATAAAGCGAATCGCACGAATTTTCTGATCGGCGTCCAAAATAAATTGATTCGTGAGATTCGTTCGATTCGTGGTTTCTGAATTCGTGAAGGCACTTCAGGGACGGCTTGCCCAGGAGAATTGTTCCCTAATTTAAGGGAAATTTAGAATCGTCCTGAAAATAACTGTCCAATTTTAAAAGCTGTTGGCAAGCCTGGGTGGCCCGGCCAGATTGGTCGGGTGCCGTAGGCACAAGACGCTCTTCCCTCAGGATCCTTATTTCCCAATGACCGTGAATTGTCTCTGGGTCGCCGAACCAGAG